>NZ_CP160403.1:1872857-2185000 GCF_040782645.1 Streptomyces sp. HUAS ZL42 | reverse complement strand
GTTCCTCGGCGACGAGGGTGTCCGGACGGGTGGAGACCGCTCCGTCCCGTATGCGGATGACCTTGCGCCGTTCCGTGACTCGTCCCATGTGCGGATCAGTCCCCGATCAGTCCCGGTTCTGTACGTGCTGGTAGCCGAAGCGGCCCTTGATGCAGAGGTTGCCGTGGGTCACCGGGTTGTCGTGCGGTGAGGTGACCTTCACGATCTCATTGTCCTGCACGTGGAGGGTGAGGTTGCAGCCCACTCCGCAGTAGGCGCACACGGTGGTCGTCTCGGTCTGCTGCGACTCGTCCCACGTACCCGCGGCGCGCATGTCGAATTCGGACTTGAACGACAGCGCCCGGGTCGGGCAGACCTCGATGCAGTTTCCGCAGTACACGCATGCCGAGTCGGTCAGCGGGGCGTCGTGCTCGACGGCGATCCGGGCGTCGAAGCCGCGGCCGGTCACGGAGATCGCGAAGGTGTTCTGCCACTGGTCGCCGCAGGCGTCGACGCATTTGTAGCAGAGGATGCACTTGTCGTAGTCGCGTACGTACAGGTCGTTGTCGACCTTGGGTTCTCGGCAGCCGTCAGCGGGCCACCAGCGAAACCTGTCGACGATATTGTCTACAGTATGGAAGAAGGGCCGGCAAGGGTTCGTGCGGCGACCGTTCGGCGCATCCTGGATACCGCTCATCGTATACGGTCGACGTGCCGCCTTCTCAACTCCCTTGCCCCTGCCTACCGTTCGGGATCATGAGTCCCCCCATAGCGCCCCCCGGCTGGAGCCGCTGGCTCGTCCCCCCGGCCGCCCTCGCGGTCCATCTCTCCATCGGCCAGGCGTATGCCTGGTCCGTCTTCAAGCCGCCGCTCGAAGCAGCGCTCGGCCTCAGCGGCACGCAGAGCGCGCTCCCCTTCCAGCTCGGCATCGTGATGCTCGGCCTGTCGGCCGCGTTCGGCGGCACGCTCGTGGAACGCAACGGACCGCGCTGGGCGATGACCGTCGCCCTGGTCTGCTTCTCGTCCGGCTTCCTGCTCTCCGCGCTCGGCGCGGCCACCGAGCAGTACTGGCTGATCGTCCTCGGCTACGGCTTCGTCGGCGGGACAGGCCTCGGCATCGGCTACATCTCGCCCGTCTCGACGCTCATCAAGTGGTTCCCGGACCGGCCGGGCATGGCCACGGGCATCGCCATCATGGGCTTCGGCGGCGGTGCGCTCATCGCCTCGCCCTGGTCCGCGCAGATGCTGGAGTCGTTCGGCGCCGACAGCCACGGGATCGCGCTCGCCTTCCTCGTGCACGGGCTGACGTACGCCGTCTTCATGACGCTCGGCGTGCTGCTCGTGCGGGTGCCGCGCAGCGAGAACCCGGTAAGCACGGCGAGCGGGCCGAGCGCCTTCGACGGCGTGCAGGTCTCGGCGCGAGGCGCCGTGCGCACTCCGCAGTTCTGGTGCCTGTGGGTCGTGCTCTGCATGAACGTGACCGCCGGCATCGGCATCCTGGAGAAGGCCGCCCCGATGATCACGGACTTCTTCGCCGACACCTCGACCCCGGTCAAGGCGACCGCCGCCGCCGGCTTCGTCGCCCTGCTCTCGGCGGCCAACATGGCGGGCCGCATCGGCTGGTCGTCGACCTCCGACCTGATCGGGCGCAAGAACATCTACCGTGTCTACCTGGGCGCCGGCGCGTTGATGTACGGGCTCATCGCGGCGTTCGGCGACTCGTCCAAGCCGCTGTTCGTCCTGTGCGCGCTGGTGATCCTGTCGTTCTACGGCGGTGGGTTCGCGACGATCCCCGCGTACCTGAAGGACCTGTTCGGGACGTACCAGGTCGGCGCGATCCACGGTCGGTTGCTGACCGCCTGGTCGACGGCCGGCGTCCTCGGACCGCTGATCGTCAACTGGATCGCCGACCGCCAGGAGGAGGCCGGCAAGCACGGCTCTTCCCTGTACACCCTGTCCCTGTCCATCATGATCGGACTGCTCGCGCTCGGCTTCGTCGCCAACGAGCTCGTCCGGCCCGTCCACCCCCGCCACCACGTCCCCGCACCGCCCTCGAAGGAGGCAGCCGATGTCCAGCGACACCAGTCCGCCTAGCCGGCGCGGCCTCATCGCCTTCGCCTGGCTCTGGGTGGGGGCGCCGCTCGCCTACGGGCTGTACGAGCTCGTACAGAAGGCGACGCAGCTGTTCACCGGGTAGGCGTACGGAAAATGTTCGGGCGTCCGAAGGTCTGACGGAAGCCGACAACGCGGGCGCCCGATTCCTGTGGCCTTACCTGCCCGCGTACCCGTGAGTCACTGATCAGACTTGTGGATCCCGCTATCCACGGCAATCAGGGGGACCACCCAATGAACGGCTCACGTATCGCCGCCGTCGGCCACTACCAGCCCGCCAAGGTGCTCACCAACGCGGACCTGGCGGGCATGGTCGACACCAGTGACGAGTGGATCACGTCCCGGGTGGGCATCCGCACGCGCCACATCGCCGGGCCCGACGAGCCCGTCGACGAGCTGGCGGCGCACGCCGCGGCCAAGGCGCTCGCTGCCGCCGGACTCGCGCCCGACGACATCGACCTCGTCCTGGTCGCCACCTCCACTGCCGTGGACCGCTCCCCGAACATGGCCGCGCGGGTCGCGGCACGCCTCGGCGTCCCGCGGCCTGCCGCGATGGACGTGAACGTGGTGTGCGCAGGCTTCACCCACGCCCTGGCCACCGCCGACCACACCCTCCGCGCGGGCGCCGCGACCCGCGCGCTGGTCATCGGCGCCGACAAGATGTCCGACGTGACCGACTGGAGCGACCGCACGACGTGCGTACTCGTCGGGGACGGGGCGGGCGCCGCCGTGGTGGAGGCCTGCGCCGTGGGCCAGGAACCCGGCATCGCACCCGTGCTGTGGGGCTCGGTACCCGAGATGGGGCACGCCGTACGCATCGAGGGGCAGCCCGCGCGGTTCGCACAGGAGGGGCAGAGCGTCTACCGCTGGGCCACCACCCAGCTGCCGCCCCTGGCCCGCAAGGCCTGCGAGCGGGCCGGCCTCGTGCCCGAGGACCTCGCCGCCGTCGTGCTGCACCAGGCGAACCTGCGCATCATCGAGCCCCTCGCCGAGAAGATCGGCGCGGTCAACGCCGTCGTCGCCCGCGACGTGAGCGAGTCCGGCAACACCTCGGCCGCCAGCATCCCGCTCGCCTTCTCCAAGCTCGTCGAACAGGGCGCGATCTCCACCGGGGACCCGGTGCTGCTGTTCGGGTTCGGTGGGAACCTGTCCTACGCCGGCCAGGTCGTCCGGTGCCCCTGACCTGCTCGTACGACGGGGTGGCCGGCGGCGGATGCGGGACGTGACGCGGTCAACTCGCCCAGGGCCTGGCGCTTGTGCGCCGTAGACTGTAGACGAAAGACAATCGATACTGGCTCTCCAGTGGCACTGGTCCGGTGCCACTGGTCCGGTGCCACTGGTCCAGTACGACCGGCTTTCCGGCTTTCGGGTCGCAGGTGCCCGGCGTTGCCCAGGAGGGGGACCGACCGATGTTGTCGACAGGACTGCCGCAGGGCGCGGTGCCCAAGCTCGAACGGCCCGGCCCGCTGCGCGACCGCGTCTACGAGGCACTGCTCGAACTCATCACCACGCGCGCCCTCCAGCCCGGTCAGCATCTCGTCGAGAGCGAACTCGCAGGCCACCTCGGCGTGTCGCGTCAGCCGGTGCGGGAGGCGCTGCAGCGGCTCAACACGGAGGGCTGGGTCGATCTGCGGCCCGCCCAGGGCGCGTTCGTGCACGAGCCGACGGAGGAGGAGGCCGACCAGCTCCTCACGGTCCGTACGCTGCTCGAGGCCGAGGCCGCCCGGCTCGCCGCCGCCAACGCGGGCAGCGCCGGTGTCGCCGCCCTCGAAGAGCTGTGCGCGGAGGGCGAGAAGGCGGTCGTCGCGGACGACGTGGACGGCGCGGTCGCCCTGAACGCCCGCTTCCACGCGAAGATCATGGAGCTCGCCGGCAACGCGGTCCTCGCCGAACTCGCGGCCCAGGTCGACCGCAGGGTGCGCTGGTACTACACACCGATCGCCCGGCAGCGCGGGCAGCAGTCCTGGATCGAGCACCGGGGACTCATCGCCGCGATCACCGCCCGGGACGAGCAGCGGGCCACACAGCTGATGCGCGAGCACACGGAGCACACGCGGACGTCGTATCTCGCCCGCGCGAAGTCCTGAGGCGCCGTCCTCTCACCGCGCGATCGGGCGACGACCGGGATCGCGGCCAACCCACCCACCCGGGGCGGAGGTTCGGCGAGCGCGGAGGCCGTGAGTCGCCGAGCAGTGCGGGTGCCAGGGCCGGGCAACTTGCGGGTGCCAGGGCCGCGCAACTCGGGGCGGCCGCAAGCGCACGTCCTCGTCGCGATTCCGGCTCGCCTCGGCGTGGCGCGCGAGGTGCTGCGGCGGCGCAACTCCTCGCCGAGCCGACCGCGTCCCGCGCCAGGTGTCCATCCGGCCGACGCCAGGCCGGCGAACAGGCCGGCGGTGGTTACCCACAGCGTGTCCGGCGCCGCGCGCCCCGCGCGCCGTACCTGATCGAGGCCGGATCCCGTAGCCGCGCCGTGGGCGCGGTGTGCACGGGACCTTACGTGACGGACTTCTTTGTCCTGTGAGTGGAGAAAGTTGCCGGCAATCCACGCACAGCTTCTTCCCAGGTTCGGCGGTCGCTGCTACGTTCCCCTCGAAAGCCCGATACTGGTGGCCGAATTGAGGCGGGGAGGGGCACGTGAGACGCATGACGGCACGACCCGCCAACGCACACCAGGCCAGACTGCTCAAGCTGTTGCGTGACGCAGGCCCCAACTCCCGGGCACAGCTGGGTGATCAGGTCGACCTCTCGCGGTCCAAGCTGGCCGTGGAGGTGGACCGGCTCCTGGAGACGGGCCTGGTCGTGGCCGACGGACTCGCCGCCTCGCGCGGCGGCCGGCGTTCCCACAACATCCGGCTCAACCCGGAGCTTCGTTTCCTGGGCGTCGACATCGGCGCGACCTCGATCGACGTCGCGGTCACCAACGCCGAACTCGAGATCCTCGGGCACGTCAACCAGCCCATGGAAGTGCGCGAGGGCCCGGTCGCGGTCTTCGAGCAGGTCCTGTCCATGGCCGCGAAACTGAGGGCCCCCGGGCTCGCGGAGGGGTTCGACGGCGCCGGCATCGGTGTCCCGGGCCCGGTCCGCTTCCCCGAGGGCGTACCGGTCGCCCCGCCGATCATGCCTGGCTGGGACGGCTTCCCCGTGCGGGAGGCGCTCAGCCAGGAACTGGGCTGCCCGGTCATGGTCGACAACGACGTGAACCTCATGGCGATGGGGGAGCAGCACGCGGGCGTCGCCCGCTCCGTGGGCGACTTCCTCTGCGTCAAGATCGGCACCGGCATCGGCTGCGGCATCGTCGTCGGCGGTGAGGTGTACCGCGGTACCACGGGCAGCGCGGGCGACATCGGGCACATCCAGGCCGTGCCCGACGGACGCCCGTGCGCCTGCGGCAACCGGGGCTGCCTGGAAGCCCACTTCAGCGGGGCGGCCCTCGCCCGCGACGCTCTGGAGGCGGCCCAGCAGGGCCTGTCGGCGGAGCTCGCGTCGCGGCTGGAGACGAACGGCGGCCTGAGCGCCGTCGATGTCGCCGCCGCGGCCGCCGCGGGCGACGCCACCGCGCTCGACCTGATCCGCGAGGGCGGCAATCGCACCGGTCAGGTCATCGCCGGCCTGGTCAGCTTCTTCAACCCGGGGCTCGTGGTGATCGGGGGCGGGGTGACCGGACTCGGCCACAACCTGCTCGCCGCGATCCGCACCCAGGTCTACCGCCAGTCGCTGCCGCTGGCGACCGGCAATCTTCCCATCGTCCTGGGCGAGCTGGGCCCCACCGCCGGAGTCATCGGCGCCGCTCGCCTCATCAGCGACCACCTGTTCTCACCCGCGTAAGCAGACCCGACCAGTTCCTCAGTACTCCTCATCCGCACGGCGCTCTGCTCCGCCCTGCCCTCACACGCCTGCCCCGCAGGCGGAACGCCCTGAAACCGGCCCGCACGCCCGCCGAGGGGAACCGTCATGTCACCAGAACCACCGCTGCTCAGCATGTCCGGCATCACCAAGTCGTTCCCCGGAGTCCGGGCCCTCGACGGCGTCGACCTCGACGTCCAGGCCGGTGAAGTGCACTGCCTGCTCGGCCAGAACGGGGCCGGGAAGTCCACCCTGATCAAGGTCCTGGCGGGCGCCCACCAGCCCGACGGCGGGACCATCCGCTGGCGCGGCGAGCCCGTGACCCTGCGCTCGCCGATCGCCGCCATGCGGCTCGGCATCGCCACCATCTACCAGGAACTCGACCTGGTGGAACACCTGTCGGTAGCCGAGAACGTGCACCTCGGCCATGAACCCACGGCCGCCGGTTTCGTCGTACGGGGGAAGGCGGCCCGCGCCTCAACGGCACAACTGCTGAAGCGTCTTGGCCATCCCGAGATCGACCCGGCCCGCCTGGTGGGCGAGTTGTCGGCGGCCCAGCAGCAGATCGTCTCCATGGCGCGGGCGCTCTCCCACGACGTACGGCTGATCGTGATGGACGAGCCGTCCGCCGCCCTCGACCCCGACGAGGTCGACAACCTCTTCCGGATCGTCGGCGACCTGACCGCCGACGGCGTCGCCGTCGTCTACATCTCGCACCGGCTGGAGGAGATCCGCCGCATCGGCGACCGAGTGACCGTGCTGAAGGACGGTCGGGCGGTGGCGGGCGGGCTGCCCGCGAAGACGACGCCGACCCGCGAGGTCGTCGCACTGATGACGGGACGCAACGTCGAGTACGTCTTCCCCGAGCGGCCGTCGGGGGGCGGCCGCTCGGGGGGAGAGCCGCTACTGGAGGTGCGAGGGCTCGCCAGGGACGGCGAGTTCGAGCCCCTCGACCTGGCGGTGCGCCCCGGCGAGATCGTCGGCCTCGCCGGGCTGGTCGGTTCGGGACGCTCGGAGATCCTCGAGACCATCTACGGCGCCCGGAAGCCGAGCGCGGGTCAAGTCCTGGTCGACGGGCGCCCGTTGCGGCCCGGCAGCGTGCGCGCGGCCGTGCGCGCCGGGCTGGGACTCGCCCCCGAGGAACGCAAGGCGCAGGCGCTGCTGTTGCTGGAGTCCGTCACCCGTAATGTCTCGGTCTCCTCCATGTCCCGCTTCTCGCGGGGCGGTTGGATCGACCGGGGTGCCGAACTGGGGGCGGCGCGCGCCGCGACCCGCGAGCTGTCGCTGCGTCCCGACAACCCCTCCGTGCCCGTGCGCACCCTCTCCGGCGGCAACCAGCAGAAGGCCGTCCTGGCCCGCTGGCTGCTGCGCGGCTGCCGCGTCCTGCTGCTCGACGAGCCCACCCGGGGCGTCGACGTCGGCGCCCGCGCCGAGCTGTACGCGGTCGTGCGCCGCCTCGCCGACGAGGGCCTCGCCGTACTGCTGGTCTCCAGCGAGGTGCCCGAGGTCCTGGGACTCGCCGACCGTGTGCTGGTGCTCCGCGAGGGCCGCGTCGTCCACACGGCGCCCGCCCGGGAGCTCGACGAACACCGCGTACTCGACCTGGTCATGGAAGGAAGCCCGGCGTCATGACGCAGCCCGTGTCCCCGCCGCGGGACGGCACCGACAAGGTGCCCTCGGTCGGCCAACTCCCCGCCTGGCGCGGGTTGATGGCCCGTGCCGACGTCCGCACCCTCTCCCTCCTCGGCGTGCTCGCCGCACTGATCGTCATCGGAGGGATCACCAAGCCCGACGAGTTCCTCGACACCCGCAACCTCCAACTCGTCCTCACCCAGGCCTCGGTGATCGGTGTCGTCACCGTGGGCATGACCTTCGTCATCACCTCCGGCGGCATCGACCTGTCCGTCGGCGCGATCGTCGCCCTCGCCTCGGTGTGGGCGACCACCGTCGCCACCCAGGAGTACGGCTTCGCCGGCATCCTCTTCACCGCCGTGATCGTCGGCGTCGGGTGCGGCTTGGTCAACGGGCTGCTCATCGCGTACGGCGGGATGGTCCCGTTCATCGCCACGCTGGCCATGCTCGCCTCGGCGCGCGGGCTGGCGCTGCAGATCACCGACGGCAAGACACAGATCGTCACCATCGGCAGCGTCCTCGACCTCGGCGAGCGCGACGCGTACGTGCTCGGTGTTCCGCCGCTCGTCATGGTCTTCGCGGTCGTCACGATCATCGGCTGGCTGATCCTCAACCGCACGACCTTCGGGCGGCGCACGGTCGCCGTCGGCGGCAACGCGGAGGCGGCCCGCCTCGCCGGTATCGACGTACGCCGCCAGCGGCTGTACCTGTACCTGCTGTCCGGACTGTGCTGCGGCATCGCCGCCTTCCTGCTGATCATCCTGTCCGGCTCGGGCCAGAACACCAACGGCAACCTCTACGAACTGGACGCCATCGCGGCCGCGATCATCGGCGGCACGCTGCTCAGCGGGGGCCGCGGCACCATCACGGGCTCCGTGCTCGGCGTTCTGATCTTCACCACGATCACCAACATCTTCGCCCTGAACAACCTGCAGAGCGACGTCCAGCAGATCGCCAAGGGCGCGATCATCGTCGCCGCCGTGCTGGTCCAGCGCCGTACCGCAAGCACGACCTGAGGAAAGGGTTCACCGACATGCCAGAGCCGACGCCTTTCACGAGCCGCAGAGGACTGCTCTTCGGGGCCGCCGCCGTATCCACGGGTGCCCTCCTCGTTGGTTGCACGAGTAACGAGCCCAAGGACGAGAAGCCGGCGGCGAACGACCAGCCGGCCGCCGACGACAAGCCGGGCAAGCCCGTCACCATCGGCTTCGCGGGACCGCAGGCCGACCACGGCTGGCTCAACGCGATCAACGACAACGCCAAGAGCCGCGCCAAGAAGTACTCGGACGTCACCCTGGAGATCACCGAGGGCTCCAACGACACCGCCGCGCAGATCGGCCAGATAGAGACGCTGATCAACAAGAAGGTCGACGTGCTGGTGGTGCTGCCCGCCGACGGCAAGGCGCTCACCCAGGTCGGCCTGAAGGCGATGCGGGCCGGCATCCCGGTGATCAATCTCGACCGGATCTTCAACACCCCGCAGGCCTACCGCTGCTGGATCGGCGGCGACAACTACGGCATGGGCCTCAACGCCGGCCACTACATCGGCGAGAAGCTCAAGGGGAAGTCCGACGCCAAGGTCATCGAGCTCGCCGGCATGGACAACCTGGCGCTGACCAAGCAGCGCACCCAGGGCTTCGACGACGCGCTGAAGAACTACCCCAACATCAAGAAGGTGGCCCGGCAGGCCGCCGAGTTCACGGTGGAGTCGGGACAGGCCAAGATGGCCCAACTGCTCCAGGCCCAGCCCCAGTTCGACGCACTGTGGAACCACGACGACGACCAGGGTGTGGGCGCGCTGCGCGCCATCGACCAGGCCGGACGCGACGACTTCCTCATGGTCGGCGGCGCGGGCGCCCTGTCCGCCTTCCAGGCCATCAAGCAGGACAACGGCGTCCTGAAGGCGACCGTCCTCTACCCGCCCACCATGGCCGCGTCCGCGATCGACCTGGCCCGTGCCCTCGGCCAGGCCAAGGGCGTCGGCGGTCTGGCCGAGTTCGAGATCCCGGCCTCCATCACGCTCTACTCGGCCGTCGTCGACAAGGACAACGTCGACCAGTACATGCCCACCGGCTTCCGCTGACACGTGTCGCCCGCACCCCCCACGGCGCCACCACCACCAGGACGAGGAGGACATCCGTATGGCACAGCCGCAGCAGTCGGACGGATCAGGGGGAGAGAAGCCACCGCTCCGCGTCGGCATGGTCGGCTACGCCTTCATGGGCGCCGCCCACTCCCAGGGCTGGCGCACCGTGGGCCGCGTCTTCGACCTGCCCCGCCGCCCGGTCCTCGCCGTGATCTGCGGCCGGGACGCGACGGCCGTGCGGGCGGCGGCCGACCGGCACGGCTGGGCGGCCACCGAGACCGACTGGCGCGCCCTGATCACCCGGGACGACGTCGACCTCGTCGACATCTGCACCCCCGGCGACAGCCACGCCGAGATCGCCCTCGCCGCGCTGGCCGCGGGCAAGCACGTCCTGTGCGAGAAACCCCTCGCGAACACCGTCGAGGAGGCCGAGGTCATGGCCCGGGCGGCCGAAGAGGCCCAGAACAGCGGCCAGTTGGCGATGGTCGGCTTCAACTACCGCCGGGTCCCCGCCACGGCCCTGGCCCGGCGGATGGTGGCCGAGGGCAGGCTCGGCACCCTGCGGCACGTGAGGGTGACGTACCTTCAGGACTGGCTCGTGGACCCGGAGTTCCCCCTGACCTGGCGACTGCGCAAGGAGCTCGCGGGCTCCGGTTCGCTCGGCGACCTGGGCGCGCACATCGTCGACCTCGCGCAGTACCTGGCCGGAGAGAGGCTGGCCGGCGTCTCCGCCCTGACCGAGACGTTCGTACGGGAGCGCCCGCTGCCCGTCGGCGCCACCAGCGGACTGTCCGCCGTCTCGGCGGCCGGCACCGGCACGGTCACCGTCGACGACGCCGCCCTGTTCACCGGGCGGTTCGCCTCCGGCGCCCTCGCCTCCTTCGAGGCAACCCGGTACGCCACCGGGCGCAAGAACGCCCTGCGCATCGAACTCAACGGCGAGCGCGGCTCGTTGGCCTTCGACCTGGAGCGGCTCAACGAGCTCTGGTTCCACGACGGCACCGAACCCGGGACCCACGCCGGCTTCCGCCGCATCCTCGTCACCGAGCCCGACCACCCCTATCTCGACGCCTGGTGGCCGCCGGGCCACGGCCTCGGCTACGAGCACACCTTCGTCCACCAGGCCCGCGACCTGGTCCACGCCGTCGCCGAGGGCCGCAGGCCCGAGCCCTCCTTCGCCGACGGCCTGCAGGTCCAGCGTGTCCTCGCCGCGGTCGAGGAGAGCGCCGAGAAGAACTCCGTCTACACGCCCATAGCGGTCTGAGGAGGCCCTGTTCCATGCCCCGCCAGTTCACGCTCTTCACCGGTCAGTGGGCCGACCTGCCCCTGGAGGAGGTCTGCCGCCTCGCCCGCGACTTCGGCTACGACGGACTCGAACTCGCCTGCTGGGGCGACCACTTCGAGGTCGACAAGGCCCTCTCGGACCCGTCCTACGTCGACTCCAAACGGGCACTGCTCGACAAGTACCGCCTCAAGTGCTGGGCCATCTCCAACCATCTGGTCGGCCAGGCGGTCTGCGACGCCATCATCGACGAACGCCACCGGGCGATCCTGCCCGCCCGCATCTGGGGCGACGGGGACGCGGAGGGCGTACGGCGACGGGCCGCCGCCGAGATCGCCGACACCGCACGGGCCGCCGCGGCCTTCGGCGTCGACACCGTGATCGGCTTCACCGGCTCCGCCATCTGGCACCTGGTCGCCATGTTCCCGCCCGCGCCGGAATCGATGATCGAGCGGGGCTACGAGGACTTCGCCGAACGCTGGAACCCCGTCCTCGACGTGTTCGACGCGGAGGGCGTGCGGTTCGCACACGAGGTCCACCCCAGCGAGATCGCCTACGACTACTGGACGACGCACCGGGCCCTCGAGGCCGTGGGGCACCGCCCCGCCTTCGGCCTGAACTTCGACCCCTCGCACTTCGTGTGGCAGGACCTCGACCCGGTCGGCTTCCTGTGGGACTTCCGCGACCGCATCTACCACGTGGACTGCAAGGAGGCCCGCAAGCGCCTCGACGGCCGAAACGGCCGTCTCGGCTCCCATCTGCCCTGGGGCGACCCGCGCCGCGGCTGGGACTTCGTGTCCGCAGGCCACGGCGACGTGCCCTGGGAGGACGTCTTCCGCATGCTGCGCTCCATCGACTACCGGGGGCCCGTCTCCGTGGAGTGGGAGGACGCCGGCATGGACCGGCTCCAGGGCGCCCCCGAGGCCCTGAACCGGCTCAAGGCCTACGACTTCGAGCCACCGTCGGCCTCCTTCGACGCGGCCTTCGGCAACTGAGCCCTCTCGACCCTCCGGGATGACGGCGCATCCCGGCGTACCGCACCCGCCCGTACAACCGGCCCCATTCTGGAGGCATTCGTGCACGGGAACACCCGCACCACCAGTACCGACAGAATCGAGATACACAGACGACGTCTGTCCCTGCGCAAAGCGGCCGCCCTGCTCAGCGGCGTGCTGCTGGCAGGCGCGTCCCTCACCCTCACCGCACCTCAGGCCGGCGCAGCCGTCGCCGACCCGGGAGCCGCGCCAGCGGCCGCGGAGGATTTCCAGCAGGTCACCCTCGCCGAGGGGGAGCCGGAGGTCGGCGAGCCCATGTCGCTCGCCGTCCTCCCGGACCGCTCGGTCCTGCACACCTCCCGCGACGGCGAACTCCGTATCACCGACGCCGCGGGCAACACGAGGCCCGCGGGCAAGCTCGACGTCTACACCCATGACGAGGAGGGCCTCCAGGGCATCGGGGTCGACCCGAACTTCGCAGCGAACCGTTTCATCTACCTCTACTACGCGCCTCCGCTGAACACCCCGGCCGGAGACGCCCCGTTCACCGGCACCGCGGCGGACTTCGCGCCCTTCGACGGCGTCAACCGCCTGTCCCGCTTCGTCCTGAAGACCGACGGCACACTGGACAACGCCAGCGAGACGAAGATCCTCGACGTCCCCGCCTCCCGCGGCATCTGCTGCCACGTCGGCGGCGACATCGACTTCGACGCGGCGGGCAACCTGTATCTGTCGACGGGCGACGACACCAACCCCTTCCAGTCGGACGGCTTCACCCCGATCGACGAGCGGTCCGACCGCAACCCGGCCTTCGACGCGCAGCGTTCCGCCGGCAACACCAACGACCTGCGCGGCAAGATCCTGCGCATCAAGGTGAACGCCGACGGCTCGTACTCCGTCCCCGACGGCAACCTCTTCGCACCCGGCACGGACAAAACCCGGCCCGAGATCTACGCGATGGGCTTCCGCAACCCGTTCCGCTTCAGCGTCGACAAGGCCACCGGCATCCTCTACGTCGGCGACTACGGCCCCGACGCCGGCGCCGCCGACCCGGCGCGCGGACCTGCGGGCCAGGTCGAGTTCGCGCGGGTCACCGGCCCCGGCAACTTCGGCTGGCCGTACTGCACCGGCGCCAACGACGCCTATGTGGACTACGACTTCGCGACAGGCACGTCCGGCGCGTCCTTCGACTGCGCCGCCCCGAAGAACACCTCGCCGCACAACACCGGCCTGACCGACCTGCCCCCGGCCCAGCCCGCCTGGATCCCGTACAACGGAGCGTCCGTACCGGAGTTCGGCGACGGCTCCGAGTCCCCGATGGGCGGCCCGGTCTACCGTTACGACGCCTCGCTCGACTCGCCGGTGAAGTTCCCGCAGGCGTACGACGGCAACTTCTTCGCCGGGGAGTTCGGCCGCCGCTGGATCAAGCGGATCGTCAGCGACGGCAGCGGCACCGTGCAGTCCATCAACAACGTCCCTTGGACAGGCACCCAGGTGATGGACATGGCCTTCGGCCCGGACGGCGCGCTGTACGTCCTCGACTACGGCACCGCCTGGTTCGGCGGCGACGAGAACTCCGGCCTCTACCGGATCGAGAACGCGACCGACGGTCACTCACCGGTGGCTCAGGCCGCGGCGAACCGCACCTCCGGGCAGGCCCCGCTGAGGGTTCAGTTCTCCTCCGAGGGCAGCACCGACCAGGACGGCGACGCCCTCACATACAGCTGGGACTTCGGTGACGGCGGCAAGTCGACGGCGGCGAACCCGACGTACAAGTACAAGAAGAACGGCACCTACACGGCGACGCTCACCGCGAAGGACCCGAGCGGCCGCACCGGCAGTGCGAGCGTGCAGATCGTCGTCGGCAACACGGCGCCCAAGGTGGTGCTGGAGACACCGAAGGACGGGCAACTGTTCAGCTTCGGTGACGCCATCCCGTTCAAGGTGCGGGTCACCGACCCCGAGGACGGCACGAACATCGACTGCTCCAGGGTCAAGGTCACGTTCGTCCTCGGCCACGACAGCCACGGCCACCCCGTGACCTCCGCGAACGGCTGCACCGGCACCCTCCAGACCGGCGCCGACGGCGGACACGACGAGGACGCCAACATCTTCGGAGTCCTCGACGCCGAGTACACCGACGGCGGGGGCGGTGGCCAGGCCGCGCTCACCTCGCACAACCAGAATGTCCTCCAGCCCCGTCACCGCCAGGCCGAGCACTTCGGCAACGGCTCCGGCGTCACGGTGACCACGCGCGCTTCGGCACACGGCGGGAAGACCGTCGGAGACATCGACAACGGCGACTGGATCTCCTTCACGCCGTACGTCCTGAGCAACGCCAAGAAGATCACCGCGCGCATCGCCTCCGGCGGCGCGGGCGGCACGCTCGAGATCCGGGCCGGTTCCGCGGCGGGGACGCTGCTCGGCAAGGCGACCGTGCCGGCCACCGGCGGCTGGGAGAACTACCAGGACGTCAGCGCGGACCTGTCCCGGGCGCCCAGGGGCACCACCACGCTCTACCTGGTCTTCAAGGGGAGCACGAACGCCCTGTACGAGCTCGACGACTTCACCTTCACCACCGGCTGAGAAGGGAGGCATCCATGCGATCTGCCAGCCGAGTGACGACCGTGGCCGTGGGGGCCGCCCTGCTCCTGGGGTGCGTGGCGGGACCGGCTCTCCCGCACTCCTCCTCCGGCGCAAAGATACTGGTCTTCTCCAAGACGGCCGGCTTCCGGCACGACTCCGTCCTGGACGGCGTGGCGGCGGTGAAACAGCTCGGTGAGACGGGCGGTTTCACGGTCGACGCGACGGAGGACGCGGGCGCGTTCACCCCGTCGAACCTGCGGCGCTACGACGCGGTCGTGTTCCTCTCGACGACAGGAGACGTGCTGGACGCCACGCAGCAGCGCGCCTTCGAGAACTACATCCGCGGCGGTGGCGGGTATGTCGGCGTCCACGCGGCCGCCGACACCGAGTACGACTGGGCGTTCTACGGCGGCATGGTCGGCGCCTACTTCCAGTCGCATCCGGCGATCCAGCCCGCCACGGTGAATGTCGAGGACCGTGCGCACCCGGCGACCGCGGGACTCTCCCGCACCTGGGAGCGCACCGACGAGTGGTACAACTACCGCTCCAACCCCCGGGAACGGGTCCATGTCCTCGCCTCCCTCGACGAGTCGTCGTACACCGGCGGCACCATGAACGGCGATCACCCGATCGCCTGGTGCCAGAACTACCAGGGTGGCCGCGCCTTCTACACGGGCGGCGGCCACACCAAGGAGTCCTACGCCGACCCCGCCTTCCGCGAGCACCTGCTGGGCGGGATCCGCTGGGCGACCGGTGATGCCCAGGCGGACTGCCGCCCCGAGAACGGCTACCGGTCGTTGTTCGACGGCACCACCGGCTCGCTGGACGGCTGGAGTCAGGCGGGCCCGGGCTCCTTCACGCTCTCCGACGACGGCACACTGACGTCGGCCGGCGGCATGGGGATGCTCTGGTATGCCGCGTCGGGCTTCGGGTCGTACTCGCTGAAGCTCGACTGGAGGATGGCCGGGGCCTCCGGCGACGACAACTCCGGTGTGTTCGTGGGCTTCCCGCCCTCGGACGACCCGTGGTCGGCGGTGAACAACGGCTACGAGATCCAGATCGACGCCACGGACGTCCCCGAGAAGACCACCGGCTCCGTCTACGGCTTCCAGTCCGCCGATCTGGAGAAGCGCGACCGCGCGCTGAATCCGCCGGGGGAGTGGAACACGTACGAGATCCGTGTGGAGGGCGAACGCCTCCGCGTCTGGCTCAACGGCGTGAAGATCAACGATTTCACCAACACCGATCCGGCCCGGAGCCTGCGCGACGGACACATCGGCATCCAGAACCACGGAGCCGGCGACCAGGTGTCCTTCCGCCACGTCCGGATCAAGGAACTGCCCGTGAAGGGCGACTGAGCGGCGGCGGGCGGGGGACGCCGGACTCCCGCCCGCCGTCTTTTCCCACCGGGGTTCGCGTACGACGCGTTCGACCCGTTCGACGCATTCGAGGCGTTCGACAAGGAGGCTGTTCATGCCCGCGTCCGTTTCCTCACCTCGCGTCGGTGTATGGCTGATCGGCGCGCGCGGCTCCGTCGCCACCACCGTCGTCGCGGGGTGCGCCGCCGTGACCGCGGGCCTGCATCCGCCGACCGGCCTCGTCAGCGAGTCCCCGCTGTTCGCCGGGTGCGGCCTGCCCGCGCCCGCATCCCTCGTCTTCGGCGGCCACGACACGGTCGACTGCCCCCTGCCCAAGCGTGCGGAGGCCCTGGCGGCGGGCGGCGTCCTGCCACCGGGTCTGCCGTCGGCGGTGCGGGCCGAACTGGCGGCAGCCGACCGGGAGATCAGGCCGGGTGGCCCGCTCCCCGGGGACACGCGGGACGACGAGGAACTGATCACCGCCTTCGCCTCCGACATACGGGACTTCGTACGACGCTGTGATCTGGCGCGGGCGGTCGTGGTGAACGTCGCGTCCACGGAACCCCTGCCCGAGGGATCCGCGCTTCCTCCGAGCTCGCTGTACGCGGCGGCGGCCCTGCGCGCGGGCTGCCCGTACGTCAACTTCACCCCCTCGACCGGCCTGCATCACCCCGCCCTGGCTCCCATGGCGGAGTCGAGCGGACTGCCGTACGCGGGCCGCGACGGAAAGACGGGACAGACACTGCTCCGGTCCGTCCTCGGCCCGATGTTCACCCAACGAGCACTGGCGGTCCGCGCCTGGTCCGGCACGAACCTGCTGGGCGGCGGCGACGGCGCCTCCCTGGCCGACCCGGCCGCCGCCGCGGCGAAGAACGCCGGCAAGGAACGGGTGCTTGC
The DNA here is from genome assembly GCF_040782645.1 of Streptomyces sp. HUAS ZL42. Taxonomy (GTDB): domain Bacteria; phylum Actinomycetota; class Actinomycetes; order Streptomycetales; family Streptomycetaceae; genus Streptomyces. Next base: position 2,168,230 of record NZ_CP160403.1, on the reverse strand, counting down.
CGACACCCTCGCGACAACTCCCGAGGGCGAGGTCCACATCGACGACGTCCCCGCCCTCGGCGACTGGAAGACCGCCTGGGACCACATAGCCTTCGACGGCTTCCTCGGCACCCGCATGATCCTCCAGACCATCTGGCAGGGCTGTGACTCCGCCCTGGCCGCCCCGCTCGTCCTCGACCTGGCCCGCATGGTCTCCCGTGCCCACGAAACCGGCCTGTCCGGCCCCCTCGCCGACCTGGGCTTCTACTTCAAGGACCCGGTGGGGGACGGCCCCTCGGCGCTGGGGGAGCAGTACGCGGCGCTGGCCGGCTTCGCGGAGCGGCTGCGGGGAGCTGCGGAGGTGGAGCGGTGACGCGCGTGGGCCGCACGAGCCGCAGCCTCGCCTGGGCCGAACTCCTGCGTCTCCCGGCCCTGTTCACGGTCCCGGGCGACGCACTGGCAGGCGCGGCCGCAGCCTCCGCCCGGCCCACCCCCCGCACTCTTCTGGCCATCGGATCCTCCCTCTGTCTCTACGAGGCCGGCATGGCCCTGAACGACTGGGCGGACCGCGAGGAGGACGCGGTCGAACGCCCGCACCGTCCCCTCCCGTCCGGCCGCATCCGACCGACGGCCGCCCTGGCCGCGGCATGCGCCTTCACGGGCGCCGGCCTGACCCTGGCCGCCCGTGCGGGACGGCCCGCGCTCGCCGTGGCGACGCCCCTCGCGGCCACCGTCTGGGCGTACGACCTCGCCCTGAAACACACGCCCACAGGCCCCGTCGCCATGGCCACGGCCCGCGCCCTGGACCTCCTCCTCGGAGCCGCGGCCACCACGAGCCACGTCCGCCCGGCCCTCCCCTCCGCCGCCCTCCTGGCCACCCACACCCTGACGGTCACGACCGTCTCCCGCCAGGAGACCCGGGGCGGCTCACCGGTACCGGCCCTGGCGGCGCTGGCCTCGACGGCCGCGCTGACCCGGCTCCTCACGGGTGCCGGCCCACACGCCCCCTCCCGCGCCCGGCTCACCACAGCCCTCGCCGCCGCCTACGCCACCACCGTGACCCGCCCCTACTTCCACGCGGCCCTCAATCCATCACCTCCGCTCACCCAACGAGCCGTCGGCGGCGGCATCCGCGCCACCATCCCTCTCCAGGCCGCACTCGCCGCCCGTTCCGGCGCCGCCGGCACCGCGCTGCTCACGGCGGCCCTCGCCCCGATCGCCCGGAAGTTCGGCAGGAAGGTGAGCGTCACATGACGAGCCCCCTCCGCTTCGGCTACGGCACCAACGGCCTCACCGATCTCCGCCTCGACGACGCCCTCACCCTTCTCGCCGACCTCGGCTATGACGGCGTCGGTCTGACCCTCGACCACATGCACCTCGACCCGCTCGCCCCGGACCTCCACGCCCGCACCCGCCGGGTCGCGCACCGGCTGGACGCGCTCGGGCTCGGCGTCACCGTGGAGACGGGCGCCCGCTATGTACTCGACCCGCGCCACAAACACGGTCCTTCCCTTCTGGACCCCGACCCGGACGCCCGCGCGCGACGCGTCGATCTCCTGATCCGCGCCGTCCGGGTCGCCGCCGACCTCGGTGCCCACGCCGTCCACTGCTTCAGCGGGACGACACCGGCGGGCACGGACGAGGACACGGCCTGGAAACGCCTGGCCGAGGCCCTCGCCCCCGTCCTGGACGCCGCCGTGACCGCCGGCGTGCCCCTCGCCGTCGAACCCGAGCCAGGTCATCTCCTCGCCACCCTCGCCGGCTTCCACCGGCTCCGCCGAAGCCTCGGCGATCCGGAACCCCTCGGCCTCACCCTCGACATCGGCCACTGCCAGTGCCTGGAACCCCTTCCTCCCGCCGACTGCGTACGCGCCGCCGCCCCCTGGCTGCGTCACGTCCAGATCGAGGACATGCGCCGCGGCGTCCATGAACACCTCCCTCTCGGAGACGGGGAGATCGACTTCCCGCCCGTCCTCGCGGCCCTCGCCGCCACCGGCTACCAGGGCCTCACCGTCGTCGAACTGCCCCGCCACTCCCACGCCGGCCCTCACTTCGCCGAACTGTCCCTCCCGTTCCTCCACCAGGCACTGGCAACACCACCACGGAGCACGCCATGAACCACCCGCACACCATCGACATGGGCACCGGCACCCCCGCATCGGACACCCGGGGCACCACCCTCGCCCTCAGCCCGCCGGCCGAGCTGCGCGCCCACCTCGACGACCGGCTCACCGCAGCCGCCCGCGCCTGGCTCGACCAGGCCCTGGACGAGGCCGCCGCGAACCCGGGGACGCACGGGCCCATCTCCGTGTGGGAGCTGCGCCTCGCGGAGGCAGGCCGCCGCTGCCGTGGTGAGCACGCCGACGCGGCCCGCATCCTCATCCTCCACGCGGCGGCCCGCGCCGACCCGGCCGCCCTCACCCGCGTCTACGTCCAGGGCACCGCCGCCGAACGCCGCGCCGTCCTGCACGCGCTGCCCCACCTCCTTTCCGGCCCCGAAGCCCTTCCGCTCGTCGAGGACGCCCTGCGCACCAACGACACCCGCCTCCTCGCCGCCGCCGTCGGCCCTTACGCGGCCCGCCACCTCGACGCCCACCAGTGGCGCCACGCCGTCCTGAAGTGCCTCTTCACCGGTGTGCCCGTCAGCGAGGTGGCCGGCCTGGAGCGCCGCGCCCACGCCGACGCCGAACTCGCCCGCATGCTCGGCGACTACGCCGCCGAACGCACCGCCGCCGACCGTCCCGTACCGGCGGACCTGTACCGCGTCCTGGCCCTGACCGAGTCCACACCCCCACAACGCGACACCGACCGCCCCCACGGCGAGGAGGCCTGATGCGCATCTTCGACCCCCACATCCACATGACGTCCCGGACCACCGACGACTACGAGGCCATGCACGCCGCCGGTGTCCGCGCCGTGGTCGAGCCCTCCTTCTGGCTCGGCCAGCCGCGCACCTCTCCCGCCTCCTTCCTCGACTACTTCGACTCCCTGCTGGGCTGGGAGCCCTTCCGCGCCGCCCAGTACGGCATCGCCCACCACTGCACGCTGGCCCTCAACCCCAAGGAGGCGGGCGACCCGCGCTGCGTCCCCGTCCTCGAGGAACTGCCCCGCTATCTCGTCAAGGACCAGGTCGTCGCCGTCGGTGAGATCGGCTACGACTCGATGACTCCCGCCGAGGACGCCGCACTCGCCGCCCAGCTCCAGCTCGCCGCCGACCACGAGCTGCCCGCGCTCGTCCACACCCCGCACCGCGACAAGCTCCTCGGCCTGCGCCGCACCCTCGACGTCGTCCGCGAGTCCGCCCTGCCCGCGGACCGCGTCCTGGTCGACCACCTCAACGAGACCACCGTCAAGGAGGCCAAGGACAGCGGCTGCTGGCTGGGCTTCTCCGTCTATCCCGACACCAAGATGGACGAGCGGCGGATGGTCGCCGTCCTCCGGCAGTACGGCCTTGAGCAGGTCCTGGTGAACTCCGCCGCCGACTGGGGCAGAAGCGATCCCCTCAAGACCCGCAAGGTCGGCGACCTGATGCTGGACGAGGGCTTCACCGAGGACGACGTCGACCAGGTGCTGTGGCGCAACCCCGTCGCCTTCTACGGCCTCAGCGGCCGCCTGAACCTCGACGTCACCCCGCCCGACACCACCCACGAGGGCAACTCCGTCCTGCGCGGCGGGGAGTGAGCGATGCGCTTCCGCCACCCCGACGGCTCCACCGTCCACCTCGCCTACTGCACCAACGTCCACCCCGCGGAAACCCTCGACGGTGTCCTGGCCCAGCTTCGCGACCACTGCGAGCCCGTCCGCCGGCGCCTGGGCCGCGACCGCCTCGGCATCGGCCTGTGGCTCGCCCGGGACGCCGCCCACGCCCTCGTCACCGACCCGTCCGCACTGCGCGCCCTGCGCATCGAACTCGACCGGCGCGGCCTCGAGGTCGTCACCCTGAACGGCTTCCCGTACGAGGGCTTCGGCGCCGAGGAGGTCAAGTACCGCGTGTACAAGCCGGACTGGGCCGACCCCGAACGTCTCGAGCACACCACGGCCCTGGCCCGCGTCCTCGCCGGGCTCCTCCCGGACGACGTCATCGAGGGCAGCATCTCCACCCTGCCCCTCGCCTGGCGCACGGCGTACGACGACGAGCGGGCCGAGACCGCCCGCAGCGCCCTTCGCACCCTCGCCGAACGCCTCGACGCGCTCGAGGAGCTCACCGGCCGTTCCATCCGGCTCGGGCTGGAGCCGGAACCCGGCTGCGTCGTCGAAACCACCGGCGACGCCATCGCCCCGCTCACCGCGGTCGCCCACTCCCGCATCGGGATCTGCGTCGACACCTGTCACCTCGCCACCTCCTTCGAAGACCCGCACACCGCCCTGGACGCGCTCACCCGAGCCCGCGTCCCCGTCGTCAAGACCCAGCTCTCAGCCGCCCTGCATGCCGAACACCCCCATCTCCCTGAGGTCCGCGAGGCCTTGGCCGCCTTCGACGAACCCCGCTTCCTGCACCAGACCCGCACGGCCACCGCCGCCGGCCTGCGCGGCACCGACGACCTGGGCGAGGCGCTGAAGGGCGATGCCCTGCCCGAGGCCTCCCCCTGGCGCGCGCACTTCCACGTCCCGCTGCACGCGGGCCCCGCCGCGCCCCTCACCTCCACACTCCCGGTCCTGAAGACCGCGCTGGCCGGGCTGGTGGGCGGCCCGCAACCGCTCACCAGCCATCTGGAGGTCGAGACCTACACCTGGCAGGCCCTCCCGCCGGAGCTGCGCCCCCGCGGCCGATCCCAGCTCGCCGACGGCATCGCCGCCGAACTCACCCTCGCCCGGGACCTGTTGACCGATCTCGGTTTGAAGGAACTCCCATGAGCCCCCATCGGACCACGCCAGGCCCCACCCCGCTCCTCGTGCTCGACGTCGTCGGCCTCACCCCCCGTCTCCTCGACCACATGCCCCACCTCAAGGCTCTCGCCCGGTCCGGCTCCCGGGCGCCGCTGGGCACCGTCCTGCCCGCCGTCACCTGCGCCGCCCAGTCCACCTTCCTGACCGGCGCCCTCCCGTCGGAGCACGGCATCGTCGGCAACGGCTGGTACTTCCGCGAGCTCGGCGAGGTACTGCTGTGGCGACAGCACAACGGACTCGTCGCGGGAGACAAGCTGTGGGACGCCGCCCGCCGGGCCCACCCCGGCTACACGGTCGCCAATATCTGCTGGTGGTACGCCATGGGCGCCGACACCGACATCACTGTCACCCCCCGTCCGATCTACTACGCCGACGGCCGCAAGGAACCCGACTGCTACACCCGGCCGGCGGCACTGCACGACGAACTCACCGAGAAATTCGGCACCTTCCCGCTGTTCCACTTCTGGGGTCCGGGCGCGGACCTGGTCTCCAGCAGCTGGATCATCGACGCGACCCAGCACATCATCCGCACCCGGCACCCCGACCTGACGCTCTGCTACCTCCCTCATCTCGACTACGACCTGCAGCGCTTCGGCCCGGACGATCCGCGCTCTCTGAAGGCAGCCACCGACCTGGACACGGCCATGGCCCCGCTTCTGGACGAGGCCCGCGCCGAGGGCCGTACCGTTGTCGCGCTGTCCGAATACGGCATCACCCGGGTGAGCAGGCCCGTCGACATCAACCGCGCACTGCGCCGGGCCGGCCTTCTGGAGGTGCACACCCAGGACGGCATGGAGTATCTCGACCCGACGGCGTCACGCGCTTTCGCCGTCGCCGATCACCAGATCGCCCACGTCTATGTGCGCCGCCCCGAGGACCTCGACGCCACCCGCGCCGCCCTCGCCGACCTGCCCGGCATCGAGCAACTCCTCGACGACGAGGGCAAGAAGGCCAACCACCTCGACCATCCGCGCGCCGGCGAGCTCGTCGCCGTGGCGGAGCCGGACGCCTGGTTCACGTACTACTACTGGCTCGACGACGCCCACGCGCCCGACTTCGCGCGACTCGTCGAGATCCACCGCAAACCCGGCTACGACCCGGTCGAACTGTTCATGGATCCGCTCGACCCCTACGTCAAGGTCAAGGCGGCCACCGCACTGGCCCGCAAGAAACTCGGTCTGCGCTACCGCATGGCGGTCGTGCCCCTGGATCCCGCACCTATTCGCGGCAGCCACGGCCGCCTTCCCACGAGCGACGACGACGGTCCGCTCCTCATCTGCTCCACCCCCCGATCCGTCGGTGACCGCGTCGCGGCCACCGATGTGAAGTCACTCCTGCTCCGACTCGCCGGTCTCACCTGACCGACCGGCCACGACCGGCGTGCCTCGGCCCACCGGTCCCACCGACCCGTCTCTTCCGACTGGTCACAAGTGAAGCACTCACCACTGACAACGCCCTCCGACCCCGAGGAGTTCCAGGCATGAGCCGCATCTCCCAGACCGATCCCGAACTCACCCACCGCCTCAGCAGAAGAGGCATGCTGGGCGTGGCCGCGGGCGCCACGGCCGCCGCGCTGCTGGGCGCCGCAGCGGCACCGGCGACGGCCGCCACCACGGCGGAAACGGCCGCCGGCCGCGGCCGCCCCGTCCTGCCCCCCGGCCGGCTCGGCATCCAGCTGTACAGCCTGCGCGACAAGGTCTCCACGCTCGGCTTCGCCCCCGTCTTCGCCGAACTGGAGAAGTACGGCTACGACGAGGTCGAGTTCGCCGGCTACACGCAGGGCTCCGCGGGCCCGATCACCCTCGCCCAGCTCAAGCGGCTGGCCAGGGACCACGGCCTGACTCCCATCGGCAGCCACGTCGGCTACTACTCCAGCGACCCCAACGCCTACACCTTCGCCCAGAACCTCACCAAGGTCCTCGACGACGCCCAGGCCCTCGGCCTGAAGCACATCGGCACCGCCGCAGGACCGTTCCGCTACGGCTCCACCGTCGACGCGTGGAAGCGCGCGGCCGAGGACTTCAACGCCTACGGCGCGGCGGCGAAGGCATGCGGCATGAAGTTCTACCAGCACAACCACTCCGACGAGTTCTCCTTCGCCTCCGACAACCCCAAGGTGCGCCTCTACGACGTGCTGCTCACCGAGACCGACCCCGACCTCGTCTTCCTCGAGATGGACATCTTCTGGGCGTACGTGGGCCAGTTCCGCTTCTCGACGCGGCCCGACGGCACGCCCGCGCCCTTCGAGCCCCTGAACTACGTACTGAAGCGGCCTCACCGCTACCCGCTCTTCCACGTGAAGGACGGAGTGAGTGACCCGTCGAACCAGTTCGGCTACCGCATGGTCGACGTCGGTGACGGCGACATCGACTACCAGCGGTTCATCTCGGCCGTCACCCGCCTGCGCGGGGAGCGGTTCGCCCACCACTGGCAGGCCGAGCACGACCAGCCCACCGAGTCCTTCACCTTCGCCCGGCGCTCCAGCGAGTACCTGCACTCGCTGCGGGAGAAGTGCTGAGAACCCCTGAAGGAGCATGAGGAGGCCCTCCCCGGGTGCGGGGAGGGCCTCCTCATGTCACGCCGGGCGGCCGTCAGCCCGCCACCTGCGGCAGCGTCGAAAGTTCTGGCCAGCGCCCCCTGTCCAATGCCTTTCGTGCGCGCTCGGGTCCCGGGGCCGGCCGACGCGCACCGTCGACCGACCCCGTGTTCAGCTACCTCATGACCCGCCCCCCAACAGTCGAGCCATCACAGGACCCCGCCGCCCGCGCCCACCGGGCCGTGTTTCGCCCGGGGGGCGACCCCCGGATTTCCGGCCGATCCTGTGCGGGCCCCGGCCGTCACAGGACCCCGCCGCCCGCGCCCACCGGGCTGCGTCTCGCCCGGGGGCGGGCAACCCCCGCACCCCTGGCCGAATCCGTGTGGGGCCCGGCCGTCACAGGACCTCCGCCGCCCGCGCCCACCGGTACTTCGCGCCGAGTGCCGCCACCGGCTTCTCGGTCGTGTACGGGTATGCCACGACACCGCGCTCGTAGAGGTACTGGCAGGCCTCCTCGACCTCGACGTCGCCCGCCAGCGACGCCACCACGGGCTTCTCGACGCCGCGCTCCCGGAACTCGGCCACCACGCGCGCGGTGAGCTCGGCGAAGACCATCGGGGGAGTGTGGGCGCGCGCCGCAGCCCGCGACCACGTCGAGCGTCGACCTCCGCGACATCGGCTTCTCGACCTGCGTCGGCATCGGCGGCGACCCCGTGGTCGGAACGACCCACACCGACTGCCTCACCGCCTTCCAGGACGACCCCGACACCGAACTGATCGTCCTCATCGGAGAGATCGGCGGCGACGCGGAGGAGCGCGCCGCCGCACACATCCGCGAGCACGTACCAAGCCGGTCGTCGGCTACATCGCCGGCTTCACCGCACCCGAGGGCAAGGCGATGGGGCACGCGGGAGCGATCGTCTCCGGTTCGACCGGCACGGCGGCGGCGAAGAAGGAGGCGCTGGAGGCTGTCGGCGTCAAGGTCGGCAGCACGCCGACCGAGACGGCCCGGCTGGTTCTGGCCCTGCTGGAGAGCGGCGCGTGATGTCACTCTTGGTTTATGTGAGGTAACTTTCAGGAGTTGCCGCATCTCGCCGGCGTCCTTCGTAGCCACGCAAGACCCGCCCGCCCGTCACCCAGCACCACCCTTCCAGGGAAGGCCCTACGGGCCCTTTTCCTCTCGACTGTGCACCGAGAGCGGAGCAATCCGATGGCAATCACCCTCACCCTCAAATCAGGCGCGTCCTGGGCCGACGCCTGGCGGCGCTGCCTCGCCGTCGCTCCGGAGGCCTTCCGGGACGACCGAGTCCTCAACCTCTGGAACTCGGCCTGGCAGGCCGACGGCCGGGCCCTGCCCGCCACCAGCCCGGTCGACGGCAGCCGCATCGCGGGCCCGCCGCGTCTGGACCGGGCCACCGCGCGCCGGGCCGTCCGTGCCTCGCTGGACCAGCACCGCGCCTGGCGGCACACACCACTGGACGAGAGGCGCGCCCGCGTCGCGGCCACCCTCGACGCCCTCACCCAGCACCGCGAACTCCTCGCCCTGCTGCTCGTCTGGGAGATCGGCAAGCCCTGGCGGCTGGCCCAGGCGGACGTCGACCGCGCCATCGACGGGGTGCGCTGGTACGTGGACGGCATCGAGCCGATGCTCGCGGGACGCGGCCCGCTGGACGGCCCGGTGTCGAACATCGCGAGCTGGAACTATCCGATGAGCGTGCTCGTTCACGCATTGCTGGTACAGGCCCTGGCAGGCAATGCGGTCATCGCCAAGACCCCGACCGACGGCGGTGTCGCCTGTCTGACTCTGGCCTGCGCGCTCGCCGCCCGTGAGGGACTTCCCGTCACCCTCGTCAGCGGCAGCGGGGGAGAGCTGTCGGAGGCGCTGGTGCGGGCGCCCGAGATCGGCTGCGTCTCCTTCGTCGGCGGCCGCGACACCGGCGCCGCGGTGGCCACGGCCGTGGCCGACCTCGGCAAGCGCCACGTACTCGAACAGGAAGGGCTCAACACCTGGGGCATCTGGAACTACTCGGACTGGGACGCGCTCACGGCGGTCGTACCCAAGCTCTTCGACTACGGCAAACAGCGCTGCACGGCGTACCCGCGCTTCGTCGTCCAGCGTGAGTTGTTCGACGAGTTCCTGGCGGCGTACCTCCCGGCGGTGCGCACGCTCAAGGTGGGGCATCCGCTGGCGGTGGAGAAGCGCGACGACCCATTCCCGCAGCTGGACTTCGGTCCGTTGATCAACGCGGCCAAGGCCAAGGAGCTCACCGACCAGGTGGCGGTCGCCGTCAACCGCGGGGCCGTACCGCTGTACCGCGGCGGGCTGAGCGATGCCCCCTTCCTGCCCGGCCAGGACACCTCGGCGTACGTCCAGCCGGTCACGCTCCTCAATCCGCCGCCGTCCTCCCCACTGCACCACGCGGAGCCGTTCGGCCCGGTCGACACCATCGTCCTGGTCGACACGGAGGCGGAGCTGCTGGCCGCGATGAACGCGTCCAACGGCGCGCTGGTCGCCACCCTGTCCACCGACGACCGCGCCACCTACGACCGACTGGCCCCGCAGATCCGTGCCTTCAAGGTCGGCCACGGCAAACCGCGCTCCCGCGGCGACCGCGACGAGCTGTTCGGCGGGTTCGGCGCGTCCTGGCGCGGCGCGTTCGTCGGCGGCGAGCTACTGGTGCGCGCGGTCACCCAGGGCCCGGCGGGGGAGCGGCTGCCGGGGAACTTCCCGGACTACCACCTCATGCCCTGACCCGAGATCGGAGGTCCACCATCGTGATCGATCGATCACTCGGGGAGATCGCCCGCAGTGGTCCTCCCGTCCCTCCACAGGCACCGTCCCGCGCACGGAAACGCAGGTGAAACGCACTCCGAAACCTTGGTATGGTTGTCCATGTCGCCGCGGGGAACACCCCCGCCGAGGCGGCAGACACCTGGTCCGGGTGGCGGAATGGCAGACGCGCTAGCTTGAGGTGCTAGTGCCCTTTATCGGGCGTGGGGGTTCAAGTCCCCCCTCGGACACGGACCATATCCCCAACTTGTGCGGGTCGAGGGTTGCCTCGGCCCGCACGAGCTGTTTACCAGGGTCAAACGTGAGTTTGAGGCCGGGATTCCCGTACACCTCGGCCTTGTCCTGCGGGTCGGCTTCTGTGAGGACCTCGTGGATGGGTCCAGTTTCCTGATCATGGATCGGATCTCGTCCTTCGTCATCCCTTGGTTCTTGGTGACCTGACGTTTCTGGGCTTCCCTCACCGACCCGGCCTTCGTCACCGGCCGCTTCTCAGTTTCAGTGGTCCAGTCACGCCGCCACGCCCCTGAGGAGGAGAGCGGCCGTGTCTGAAGCCGAGGTCAGCTGATCGACGGGGCACCCCGCGGGGCCGTCACAGAGGCGCCCCCGCTTCGGTACGCCCCGACGACTTGGCCGCCCTCGTCGTCGGTGAGGCGGAACGGCGCTCGGCGATCTCGGCTGACGCCGTGGACGAGGTGATCCTCGGCGCGATTGACGATCCGGTCGCTGATGCGCCCAGGTGGCGACCGAGTGGATGGTCCGGGTGGTACTTCTATCCGTTTCAGGCTGCAGTGGACGGCATCTGCGCGCGGACGACGAACCCGGTGGCAGTGGCCTCGGCCAGGTACATGCTCTGCCTCAGTCGGCCGTCGGCTCCCACCGAAACCCTGCCGCGCGGCCCCGTCGGCGTGAGACGGCGCAGAGCGCGAGAGACTTCGGTGCCTTGTGGTGATCCGGCCTGCCTCGCCGCCTGGGCGAACAGGTGCAGGCCCTCGTAGGCCGATTCGGTCACGGCCGACGGTGTCGGCGCGCAGGCTCCGAACGCGGCTCGGTAGCGCTGCAGGAAGTCGGTGTTCTCTGCCGTGTCAGTACCGCGCCGCACCTGCGCCGGGCCCGCATTTTCGATGAAGGTGGACGCGGCCTGCTACCGGTCGCCCAGATCGCCGAACGCTGGGGCAGCCGCCAGACTCCTCGTGGCAAGACCATCTGGGCCGAACAACAGTTGACCGCACCGGACATGCAGTGACCCGTCCTGGCGTGCGTGTGCTGCCCGTACCAGCGGGAGTGCAGCAGCGCCCGGGCGAAGGCGGCGCTGGCCCCGAAGCAGAGGGCGACCCGGAATCCGTATCCGCGCCCGCCCCCGAAGGCGGCGCGGAGCAGATCCCGGGCAATCCCCAGCCACCGCGGGCTCCTCCCCGCGCCGCTCCCGCCCGTCAAGACACGTCGGCGGTGTCACGGGTTGCCCGGGATGCCGCACACCGCCGGGTGTGAGGTGTGCACCGGTCCGTTCCCCAGGTCATCGCTCGGCATCCCGGCCGGGCCCAAGGCTCACGGTGCTCGACAGCGGGAGAACAACAACTGCCGTCAGTGCCAAGGCGCCCGCGGACACGCACAGCAGCCGTTCGAAGAAGACAATCGGAATGCGCCCGCCGGGAAGCATCACGGAGGCGACAGCACCCGGCGTCATGGTCATCACGACCGACGTCCAGAACAGTGCGGGCCGCGTTGCGACCAGTGGAGGCGGGCCATGCCAACTCCTCAGCAGTCCGCGACGTCCGATGTGTATGGTCGCCCAGATCCAGCCGATGATTCCGATCAGCGTGGAGGCCGTGTGCAGGGTGACCCACCACGGTATGCCGGGCACCATGGGTCTGCCGAGCACGGCAAAGCCCAATGAGGTCCCAGCCAGCCCGTCGTGGGTGACGTCATCCCAGAGGCGGTGGTGACCGCTCCCGTCCACGTCGAGATCACCGTGACGTACCAGCGATGGCGCACCTGCCCCAGGACTCCGTACTCACGCCACCAGCCCGGCAAGTGGGCGGCAACGACAGGGGCCGACCGCCGGATGAGCAAAGTGGCGACAACGCTCAAGGGGATGCCCCACAGGGCGAGTCCGGCCCAGGTGTGTCCCTACGTCAGCAAGGGCGCGCCCACCGCGTAGGGAAGATCGGGCACGGTCGAACCGACCACCAGTGCGACGCCGTCGAACCAGTGAGGTCGCCGTATCTTCAATGGCATCACGGCGGCAGCATGAGAGGGAAAGGTCAGTGGCATCGGAGTCATCGTCAATACTTGTGGATTGCCGTTCTTGCACGCGGTGCCGCACTCCGCCGGAGCTCGGACATCGGTGCTTTCTTTCGTTTGCGCCAGGTGATGCGGTGACCGCGCTCAGAGGGTCGGGAAGACAGCCGCGAAGAAGAACCACAGCAGTACGGCCCAGAAGACCGCCGCCGCCAGCGACACGAGAAGGGAGCTGCGCCATCTCAGTACCAGGAACGGGAAGAGCGCCGGGAGCGCCCAGAAACCGGCCACGTCGATCGACATGCGGGCGGCCTGGCTGAGGGTTCCCGCGTGCCCCGCGGAGATACGCCGCAACAGTCGCTGGGAGACGAAGCCGTACAGGCCGAAGACGATCGGGAAGGACCACAGCGGAGTGATCGTGACCAGTTCGGACTCGTCGAGCTCGTTGAACATGACCAGATAGACGCAGGCGGCCCCCAGCACACCGGCGATGAGGGCGGTCACGTAGAGGGCGGTCAAGGCGGCCGGCTCCACCGACGTGGTCGGCTCGGGAACAGGGCTGGGTGTGAGCGCGGGCGAGGCGTACGGAACATCGGCAGCCGGAGCCGGGACTACCCGGTGGCAGTGGGGGCAACGGACGTTCTGCCCGGCACGGTCGGCTGGGGCTGAGATCAAGTGCCCGCATGAGGCATGGAATTCCACTTGCTGACGGTTCACGCGTTGCCTTCCCTGTACCGCTCTGGTGCTGCTCGCCGGCCGGCGACACGGCGGTCGGCTGAACCGGCTCCGACTCGCAAGCGAAGGCGCCCGAGAGCGTCCGGCCTGCGCCGATGTGCGGCTCGTGAACGAGTTTCTTCGCCGTGTGACTCCCTGGCATCGGTGAAAACACGTAATCACTCACAGTGTTCGTGAAGCATCTGCCAGGTTCCGGCTCGGGGTTGAGCCGCGCCAGGTGGGGGTGGGGGTCTGCGTCTTTCGGCTCGCGCTGCGGTCCTGGCCGAACAGAAGGAGCGGCCCGTCGACATCGAAGGACCAGCAGCGGGCCTTTCACCTGATCGGTCATGCTGCACTGGCCTCCTCACGCTGTATGAGGACGCCGCGTTCGAAGCGGGCTCCGTTTCGGACGAGGGCGACGAGGTGGGGTGCGTTCACGGCCCGCCATCGCCAAGTCGGCGGTGCGGAAGTCGGCGCCGCGGGTGACCTTGGTCCGCAGCCGGACGGTGGAGAAGGTCAACTCGCTCGGGTTCGTGGTGCGCAGGGTCGCGCCGGGCTGCGCGGACTTCGGCATGGAGTCGAGCACATTTGCGGTTTATGAACCCAGCACCTCTGCTCGCGGGTTCCGGGGAACACCTCCGTGAGGGCCTTCCAGAAGCCCAGGGCGCCGTCGCCGACCGCCAGGACGGGAGTGCGCATGGGGCCCGGCGGGCGCAGTCGCACAGCAGGTCGTGCGGCGGCCAGTGTGGCGCGCCGGAAGAATCCGCGCCAGGTGAGGCGAGGCATGGTGCGACTCCGATGAGTGGTGGGGAAGCGGGTTCGATGCCGGCTGGTGCCGAAGCACATTGCTGTGGCTCACTCCTGGTGACGTACACGCAGGGCGCGGCAGGCCGGCCCGGAGAGTTGGGTGCCGTCGGTCAGGCTGAAGGCGGAGTGGTGCAGCGGGCACACCAGACGGGTGCCCGCACGGTCCACGTGGCCGTGGCGCAGCAGGCCTCCCCGGTGCGGGCAGGTGGCGTCGACGAGCACGGTGCCCGTCGGGGTGTTCGCCACGGCCACGGTGTTCTCGGCGATCTGACGTAGCCTCATGTGGATGCCTCCGTCCGTGCCTCCACCGCGCTCGCCGTGCGGGCGGCGCGGACGGCCGTCGGTGGACGTCGTCGGCATCGGGCCGGGAGCCGGGCGCATGGACTGGATCATGTCCTTCCACCCCCATGGACCGACCGAACATTCGGTTTGAGTGCGGCGAGGCCAAGTAATTCAGGATGACCATTTGTCTGTCAAGAAGTTGACGACCTGACCCGAGAAATCACCGAGCGCCCGACTTCCAGGGCGACCCCCTATTTCCCCTCGGCCAAGTGCGACCTACGTATCCGTATACGTGGTTTTACGGAAGACCCGAAAGCAGCGCCTGGGAGGTTTTGGCATGCGGACCGTGCAATATGGCTGCTCGTTCCCGGCTAGGATCAGGACGCGGTTTCTACGCGGCCAGGTCAGCGCGATGTCCGTAATCATGTCCTCCAGCCCGTAGCGGGCGGCAGCCCTCTCGGCGGCCGACGGCACGGTGGAGGCGAGGCGTGCCTCTGCGGCCCGCCGGGCTTCGTCGAGACCGTGCGTACGGCGCTGCCGGCCGCCGGCATCCCCGTGAACGCCGCATGCGACGAACGCCTTCTCCCACCCCGCCCGGTGGAGCCTCGACGAGCGGCCACCGCCCGAACCCGGCCCGTTCACCGTGCGCTACACCGCGAGCAACACCCTGACCGCGTGGACGGCCGACAGCGGCACGCTCCTCGACACGGCGGAGTCGGCGGGCCTCACGCTCAACTGAATCCCGGCGAGGCGCTGTTGTGCTGCGCGGTTCAGGTCGGGGACGTGGAGGTCCACGGATGAGCCGCAACCGAAGTCCGACGTCCGGCGTGTGATCGGTCTGGGCAGTGTTTTCGCCCGTGCTGTACGCAAAGTGAGGGGCAGGAATGACCGAGGACGCGATACCGCCCAAGAGATCCGGTTGGGGTTGGTTCCGATTGGTCTTGGGCAGGCTGATACGCCTCACCATGGCCGTCCTGATCGTGCTGCTGGCATACAGCACCTACGTCGAGGCGGCCGTCGCCCACGCACGGTCGAGCGGGACCCTGGACACGACGGACGCCGTCGTCACCGAGGTGACCGTCCACTCGACGTCGGGATACGTGGGAGGAGGGGGTCAGACGGGCAGCCGCGGCATCTGGGTCAACTCCCGCGAGTACAGGATCGAACTGCGCGTCGGCAACGAGGTGAAGACGGCGAACCGTGTACAGAACCTGTCCTTCACCGACTTCCACGAGGGGCAACGGGTCGAGGCACGCCTGTGGCACGGGAGGCTCGTGGAGATCGACGGGCACAACGTGTGGCCGGGCTGGCTGCGCGGGAGTTGGGGCGTCAAGCTGTTCGTGTACCCGCTGATGGTGGGGTACGCGATCGGCTTCGCCCTGGGGGCCGCCGCCTTCCTGATACGGGTGCGCGGAGGGGGCTGGGTGGACCGACATACGCTGGAAAGGTTCTGGATGACCGGAGCCTTCTTCGCGATGATGACGGGGGTCGTACTCATAGTGTTCACCCTGTTCGGGCATTCCCTCTCGTTCTGGCCCGCCGTACCCGCCGGGGCCGGAGTCCTGTCCGCGCTGGCGGGGCTGCGCAGGAAGATCCGGCGGGACCGGACGGCCGCCCCGGCGGACACCACGGTCGCGGCCGGATGAGCAACGGCTACGAGGTCGTAGTTTGCCTCGGCGGGCGGGGCGAAGGACACAAGGATCCCGTGACGGACGAGGCCGAGAGCTCGACAGATGCCCGCAGATGAAGATGGTGTTTCCCGTCCGATGGGAGCCAGCGGCGACATCACAGCCGGCGTCGCTGGGAGAGTTCTCCTGCCGCTGCCTCGCCCCGGGAGCGGGCAACGGGTCCTCGCCGTTGTCATGCGCGTCAGACTCGCTGCGGGCTCTTCTGCGCAACACCGCCCATTCGCCCCCACTCCGCCGGCCACGCAGGCAGCTTGACTCAGTCACTGGGACTCCTTCCCGCCCGTGCGTGGCGCGACGGAGTGGATGCCGGGAGTGATGTTTGTGAGATTTCCGGGGTCGAGCTGCCGGCCCGGGATGGTGCTGCCCTGGCCGGGACCTCTGTCCGCGCGGAGGCGGCAGGAGTCCCAGGTGATCAATCGTCGTCGGCTCCATCGGATTCTGCGGCCGCGGCCGCGCTCTCGGCGCGGTCCAGGATGCGGGTCAGATCCGTGAGGTCGGTGGCAGCTGGATCCGGTGCGACCGTGGCGGTGACGGCGATCCCGGACGGCTGTCGGCCGCCGCCGCCCGGGTCGCGGTCCGTACCGCAGGCGGCGGTGACGGCGGCACAGAGCACCACCCCGGCGGCCAGGGCCGCACCGCGGGCCGGGAGCGTCACGGGGTGGCCCCGTTGGCCGTGGTGTTCGCCTCGCACCAGTCGGAGACCTTCGCGAGGTCCTTGCTCCGCTGCTCGAGCGTGGGAACAAGTGACTTGCGGTATGCGAGCCGGCCGTTGAGGTAGGTCTCAACCGCGCCGTGTCCCGCCGCCTTGGCGTTGTCGACCCGCTGCTGGAGCCGCGCGATGGAACCACGCACGCTCACCGGGCCGTTCAGGCGGGTCAAAGACTTGTCGATGCGCTTTTCGATCCGCACGGCACGCTTGCACAGCGCCTGCGCCCCGTCCCCCGTGGGGCCCGCACTCGGGCTGGACGTCGGGCTGCCGCCATCGGCGGCAGCCACCCCTGAACCCCCGAGTAGCAAGGCGAGACAGGCAACTGCCGCCACGGTGGTCTTCCTTCGCAGCATGAGGTTCTCCTTCTGCTGTCTGTTGCGGCACTCCGCCGCTCAGGCAGAAGCTAGGAGCCGGCTTTGTGGAAACTCTGTGGTTCCCGCGCGCCTGCGTTGAGCCAGTCCCGGCGCAGCAGGGGCAGGGTCAGGGTTGCTGTGTCCCGTGTGTCGGTGAGGGGAAGGCGTACTTCGAATCGTGCGCCGGGCCCGTCGGGTCGGTCCTGGACGGTGATCCGCCCGCCGTGCAGGGCCGTCTGCTGAGCGACCAGCGTCAGCCCCAGACCGGAGCCGGGGCTGTCGGGGCGCCTGCAGAAGCGCTCAAAGACGGAGGCCCGCGCCGCGGGCGGAATCCCCGGCCCGCGGTCGTCAACGGTGAGGACGGCGGTCGGGCCATTCGTCTCATGGACGCGGCGCACCAAGATGCTGACCTGGGCCGGGCGAGCATCCGTACTGCCGTGGACGACGGCGTTGGTCAGGAGGTTGTCCACCACCGAACGCAGGCCTTGTTCCCAGCCCTGCACGCGCAGGCCCTCAGGGGCGTTCACCAGCACCTCCGCGCCCGGGTGACGCCGCCGCAGATCGGCCACGGCTGCGTCGACAACATCTGCCAGGTCGACGGGGCCGAAGGCGTCCGCCTCGACCAGGTCCCCCTCGGTGAGTGCGCGGAGCATCACCAGCAGAGCCAGCACCCGGCCGTGCTCCCGCCGTAGATCCTCCAGTACCTCGGCCCGTTCTGTCTCCGGCAGGCGGAGGTGGCCGATGAGGATGTCGAGGTTGGTTCCCATGCTCATCAGGGGATTGCGCAGTTCGTGCGAAGCGGCCGCGGCGAACGAACGGGCTGTGGCCAATGCCTCTGTCGTACGGCCGACCTGCTCGTCATAGCGGGCAAGCGCGGTCTGCAATGCGTGGGCGAGATCGTCGACCTCGGTGATCCGGCTCGGAGTGTGTTCCAAACGGGCCGCGCTGGCCCGGGGGTCGAGGCCGCCGGCACGCTGCTGGAGTCTGCGCAGGGGGCGGGCGGCGTGTGCGGTGGCAGCCCAGGCCAGCACGCCGGCCACCGGGGCACTGAGCAAGGCGGTGGCGACCATCCGCCGCCGCACGAAGCCGAGTTGGGTCCTGGCGGCGGTGTCGGGTGAGAACAGCCACAGCGTCCCCCGGACCCCGGGCGCCGAGCCGGTCACGGGCACCGAGAGAACACGCCAGCGGGCTCCCTCGGCCCGCACCGTCACCGGCACACGCGCTGTGGCGGGCAACGCGACCGAGGCGTCGGGCTGCGGGCCGCCCGACACGGTGCCTTCGGGACCGGTGAGCCGTATGCCGACATCCAGTGCGGAGGTGAACAGTTGCCGCTGCCGGGCCTCCTCGACCGTGGAACGGTCCTTGGCGGCGGCGCGCAGGAGTGCTTTGGCGTCCACAAGCGTGGCCTGTGCGCGTTCCCGCAGATAGTCGTCCTGCTGGGCGTGCAGGTCATGGGCGACCATCTGCAGCAACAGGGCGCCCGCCGCCAGCACCACCAGCGGTACGAGCATGCCCACGGCCAACGCGACCCGGGTGGACAGCCTCATCGCTCGCTCCCGTTCGGTGCCCGGTCATCGCGCAGCACGAATCCGACCCCGCGCACCGTGTGCAGGATCCGGGGCCGGCCGCCCGCTTCCAGCTTGCGCCTCAGATAACTGACGAAGGTGTCCACGACATCCGTACGCACGTCGAAGTCGTATCCCCACACCCGATCGAGCAACTGCTCACGCGTGAGCACCAGACCGGTGTTGCGTACCAGCGCTTCCAGCAGTCCGAACTCACGCCGGGTGAGCGTCAGTGGTGCTCCGTCCAGCCGGGCCTCGCACCGTCCGGGATCGATCACCAGGCCGCCGGCACACACCTCGTCGTTGACCACCGGGGGCCTGCGACGCAGCAACGCGCGCAACCGCAGCACCAACTCCTGCAGAGCGAACGGCTTGACCAAGTAGTCGTCGCCCCCCGCCTGCAGGCCGGCGACCCGGTCGGCCAGCTCGTCCAGGGCGGAGAGCATCAGCACGGGCACGTCGTTGCCCTCGTCCCGCAGCGTCCGGCATACCTCGATCCCGCTGGGGCCGGGCATCGAGACATCCAGCACCACCACGTCCGGCGCCTTGCCCCGGACGGCGGCGAGCGCGCTGTGGCCGTCGTCCGCGAGGAGCACCGAGAAACCGTCAAGCCTCAGTCCGCGTTCCAGAGAGCGTCGGACGGCCGCGTCGTCGTCGGCGACCAGCACCCGCTCGCCACCATGTATGTCGGTTCTCACGGCGGCGATGGTACGTGCGCCGAAGCGGCGCCCGGATCTGCTCCTGGGATCACAGAGTTTCCACAAGGACCGTGCCTACCGTGCCTCCGCGGGCCCGTCAGTGCCTCCGTGCCCGAAAGATCTGGGCCGGGCTGGACATCGGCGAGCAGCACCACCATTGCATGGTGATCGGTGGGCAGGGCGAGCAGGCCCCCAGTACGGAAGTTGACTGCTGCCACCGCCCCGAGAACTTCATCGCCGGGGCCCCTCCTCCCGCACCGGAAGATGCCCCCTCGACGCCCCCTGACCGGTCACGGGAGCAGGCCGCAGAACAGGTCGAGGCCGCGTGGGCACCGCCAGGCGCCCCACAAGATTTCCACAGACTTCCCCGTTACGGTCCGGCCGCCTGTGCCGAAGGGGTGCGGGCCGGGCCACTCGGGGCGACCACGTGCTCCGCGAACGGGCCCTCCGGACCTCACACGGGGCTTGGCCGGCAGTATCGTCCACCGCGCCCGCAGCAGTGCGCCCACAGGAGAACAGGTGATCCAGCGTCAGACACTGGCGGGACGTTACCGCGTCGGTACCCGCCTCGGCAGCGGAGGAATGGCCGAGGTTTACCTGGCTCAGGACATGCGGCTCGGGCGTACGGTGGCGGTGAAGACATTGCGTGCCGACCTGGCCTTCGACCCGTACTTCCACGAGCGATTCCGCCGCGAGGCAAGGTCGGCGGCGTCACTGAACCACCCGTCAGTGGTGGCTGTCTACGACAGCGGCGAGGAACAACTGACCGGCGGCGGCGTCCTGCCGTACATCGTGATGGAGTACGTGCCCGGGACGACACTCGCCGAGAGGCTGCGCTCCGAGAATCCCCCCACGCTTCAGCAGGCGCTGGAGCTGACGGACGGCGTCCTGGGGGCACTGGAACACGCCCATGGGGCAGGCATCGTCCATCGTGATGTCAAGCCTGCCAACGTCATGCTGACCGCAGACGGCGCCGCCAAGGTGACGGACTTCGGCATCGCGCGGGCCATGTCGGGCCAGGAGACGGCGATCACTCAGGCCTCCATAGTGATTGGCACCGCGGAATACCTGTCGCCGGAGCAGGCCACCGGGCAGCCCGCGGACGCGCGCAGCGACCTGTACGCGGTCGGCTGCCTTTTCCATGAGCTGCTGACCGGACGCCCTCCCTTCCATGGCGGCTCTCCCCTCTCGGTCGCCCACCGCCAAGTCCAGGAAACACCGCGAGCCCCCTCGGAGCTCGTTCCCGGCGTTCCCCCGGAGGTGGACGCACTGGTCCTGAAGGCGCTCGCGAAGGACCCGGCACAACGTCACCAGGACGCTCCGGCGATGCGGGTCGCCGTTGCCGCGGTGCGGACCTCACTGACGGCCGAGGCCCCAACCACCGCAACCCTCCATTGCGACTCGGAGCGGACCGAGTTCGACTCGGAGCGGAGCGAGCCACCATCAGCCGCCCCACACAAGGCAAGGAGCCCCCGCCGTCGAACACGCCCCCGCCGCGTCCTTCCCGCCGTGGCCGTTTGGCTGGTCATCGCACTCGGCGGTGCAGGAACGTTCGTCTGGCCGACCCTCCATTCCGCCGCCGAGTCCACCCCGCCTCAAGTGCCCGCTCCGGACCTGCTCGGAAGAACGCTGCCGGACGCACGGGACCAAGCCCGGACCACCGGATTCCGCCTGGTGCGCAGCAGCTCGGGCGCCTGCAGCGACCCCAGGCAAACAGGGGGCCGCGTCTGCGGCCAGAGTCCGTCTGCCGGCTCCCTGCTCGATCAAGGCTCGGTCATCACCGTCCTTGTCTCCCCCAGGGACCGGCGCACAGACACCGCATCGGCCTCCCCGACACACCACGAGAAGCTGGTGACAAGTGAGCGAAGCATGCCCACCGGACTGTCGGGCCGAGATGGAGCTGCCAAACCATGACGACAGTCGTTTCGGTGCTGCCCTCCGGACGCAGTTTCAGCCTCGCCGCCCAGCTGCGGGGCATGCCCAGCGGCACATGGATCCACGCGGCCACGGCGAGAGGCGCCGCAGCCGCCGGACTGAGGGCCGCACGACGATCTCGGGGGGTCTGTGTCGACGGCGCCTTCGTCCTGGACCGCCAGAACCCGGTCGGCCGCACCGCACTACCCCCCCCGTGATGACGACCGCACAGACTTCCGGGGCGTCCTGTCCGAAGGGACCGGAGCGCTCACCGAGGGGGACATCAATGGAGGGGGACACGATGGTGTTGGCGTTCGACGAGACGGCGACGAAGCTGGTCGGCAGAGCTGCCGAACTGGCACGATTCGACTCGGTGATCGGCCGTGTGGGGCAGGACGACGCTCCCGCAGTGATCGACGTCGCCGGAGACGCCGGCATGGGCAAGAGCCGACTGCTCAGCGAGTTCTGTGCGAGGGCGCGGCAGCGGGGGCTGACCGTGCTGCGCGGCAGGGCCACGGAGTACGAACTGCACACCCCGTTCCAGGCGTTCACGGACGCGTTCGTCGACGCCGATCCCTCCTTCCTCTCCTCGGACGCCGTGCCCGAGGCGGCGGCACCCGTGCTGTACGGCGCCGGCGCGGCGCAGCACGCGGCACAGGGCACGGGCGTCGGCGACCGCTTCGGCCTCTACCGCGCCGTCGCGGACGTGCTGACCGGGCTCGGGGAGCGGAGCGGGCTGGTGATGGTGCTGGACGACCTGCACTGGGCGGATCCCGCGTCCCTGGAATTGCTGGACCACATGATCCGGCACCCGGTACGCGGGCGGGTGCTGCTGGTCGTGGCCCGCCGCGAACGACAGACGCCGCCCCGCCTTAACGCCGCGCTCATGCAGGGCGTCGACAGCGGAGCGGTTCTGCGCACGAGGCTGCGACCGCTGGCCGAGCAGGAGTCGATCGAGGCACTGGCCCCGGATCTGCCACCGCGCGACGCCAAGGAGATCTACGAGGCCAGCGGGGGCAACCCGCTCTACCTCCGTTGCCTCCTGCACGCCTACCAGCACGGCGCACGGCGCGGCACCATCGCCAGGGGCCACGACGACACCGCGACGGGGGTGCCGAGCGGGCTCGTCTCCCTGCTCCTGGAGGAACTGACCACTCTGACCGACGCACAGCGACGTACCGTCGAAGCGGTGGCGGTCCTCGGGGATCACGCCACACCCACCATGGTGAGTCTGACGACGGGGAACCCCACGGCGGCTGAACTCGACGACCGCATCGAGGTGCTGGCACGCCGGGATCTGCTGCGCCTTGGCTCCGACGGCCGCTGGACACTTCGCCACCCGCTGCTGCGGGCGTCGGTCTACGAGCACACCCCCGCATCCCGGCGTACCGAGATCCACCGCATCGCTGCGGAGGAACTGGCCAGGGCCGGCGCTCCCGCCGCCGAACGCGCCCACCACGTGGAGAGATCGCTGGTCGGCTGGGATCCAGTGGCGGCAGCCGTTCTGAGCGAGGCCGCCGCCCAGTTCGCCCACACGGCACCCGCCACGGCCGCACACCTGCTGGAGGTCGTCCTGCGGCTCATGCCGGACACGCCCGCCTACGCGCGGCAGCGCGGCGAGCTGACGCTGGCGCGAGCCAGAGCGCTGGGTGTGGGCGGCAGCCTGTGGGAGAGCCGTGATCTGCTGCATGCGCTGATCAGCGGGCCGGGGCAGGACGACGTGTCGCTGCGCGGGGACGCGACGGCGTTGTGCGCCATGATGGAACGCCACCTCGGGCACTCCCCTGAAGCGCTCGCCCTGCTGCAGCGGGAACTGGCTCGCACCCCCGGCCCCGAGCCGCGCCAGGCGGTCTCCCTGGGACTCGCCCTCGGCATGGCCGCCCTGAACACCGTCTCCTACGCCGACGTACGAGACGACATCGCGCGGACCCTCGCGGTGGCCCGCTCACACGGCGATCTCATGGGCGAGGCAGCGGTCCTGGCGCTGGCGTCGCTGGGTGAGGCCTACGAAGGGCAGGCCGCAACGGCGCGCGGGTTCGCCGACGCCGCGGCCGGGCTCGTGGACGGCTTCACCGATCCCGCCGTCACGGAAGTCTCCGAGTCGCTGGTCTGGCTGGCCTGGGCCGAAGCCGTGCTGGAGCGCTATGCCGACGCGGAACGCCACGCCGACCGGGGACTGGACGTCGCTCGCCGCAGCGGCCAGGTCCACGTTCTGCCTCACCTGCTCACCGGCAAGGCCTTCGTGCAGCTCACCACGTGCCGGTTGCCGGCCGCCCTGGAGTCGGCAGAGGAGGCGGAATCCGTCGCACGAGCCATCGGCAGCAGCGATCTCCTGGCCTTCACACTGTGTTTCAAGGCGCTGATCCTCCTCCTGTGCCGCCCTCTGGGCGACACCGGTGCCCTGACGACCGCCGAGGAGGCCGTGGCCGCGGCCGGCGGAAGCGCACACTGGTGGGCCTCACTTGCCGGATGCATGCTCGGCCAAGCGACCCTCGTCAGCGGCGAGCCGCACCGGGCACAGCACGCCATTCTGACGGCGGGCGGTCCCGAACTGCTGAAACTCCAGCCCTCGATCCGCCCCGGCCAGCTGGAAACCCTCGTCAACACCGCCCTCGCGGTCGGCGACGCCGGGCAGGCCGCGCGCTGGGCGGCACAGGCAGTCGCGGAGGCCGAACGGATGGGGCTGCACGGCCAGCGGGGGGCGGCACTGCGCGCCGAGGCGGCGCTCGCCCAGCATCGGGGCGACCCACGCGCGGCCGCCAGTCTCTTCGAACGCGCCGCGCAGGCGTACGTACCCTCCGGTGCGACGCTCTGGGAGGCGTACTCCCTGCTCCTGGCCACCCCCCAAGCGCAGGCCGCGGGTGACGCCCGACGCGCCGCCGCGATGTGGAGACGGGCCCACAGTCTCCTCGCCGACGGCGACGCACGCCTGTTGTCCGACCTGGCCGTGATCGTGCGTCCGCAAAACGAGGAGTCCTCGCGCACGCCGACGCAACTCGATCAACTCACCAAACGATCAGCTCAGATGGAAGAACCCCTCCGCACACCGACAGAGCTCGACCAACTGACCAAAAGAGAAAGGGAGATAGCCGAACTCGTCGCGGAAGGGCTGAGCAACCAGGCCATCGCGACGAAGCTGTACCTCAGCAGCCGCACGGTCGAGAGCCACCTGTCGGCCATCTACCGCAAGACCAGTTTGCCCTCCCGGGCAGCACTGGCGGGCCTCGTGACACGCGCGGCCCTCGACCGGCGGACCGAACCGACCCTGAACCGCTGCTCGTTGGAACGAAACGACCTCTGAGCTTGAATACGCCCCGCCCGCAGGACCGTCGACGTCCTCCCGCCCTCACAGACCGAATACGCCGACGGTCTGCGCGTCCATCGCTGCGTCGCCGCGGTCACCGTCAGGAGTCGACCGGCCCCCACTTCCGGCGCCGGTCGTGACCCGCGCCCGACCGCCAGGGCGGCGATCAGCATGCGTGGGAATCCACTCAGGATGAAGCACAGGGTGAACACCGGCCAGCGGGGCAGTCTGTGTCCCAGCGCTGCGTACAGCAGCGATCCGCCAAGCGCGCCTGCGGAGAACAGGCCGGCGAGAAGTCCCAGATCGACCGAGCCGCCGAGATCGCGTGTTGCGTGCACGGGCAGCAGTACCGCGCTCCATCCCTGGTCCAGACCGTTGGTGACCAGCAGGACGAGGGTAAGAGCGAGAAATGAACGCGCCCTCGGGTCTCGCGGCGCGTGGGAGGTGGCTGTCGTACTCGGTCGGGATGACCATCACCGATGCCATCCACCAAGCCGTCTTGAAGGTCCCCGCGTCCGCGTGGACACCGGCCGTCGAGCCGGACGGCGAGGTCCGCGACGGCGCCTGGGTCGCCGAACTCGACGTCGGCAGCCACTGCCTGAAGGGCTGGCCCAAGGGGATGCGGCTGATCGTCCGCAAGGAACGCCCGCACCCCGGCGCCCAGTTGCGCTTCACCGACGCCGACGGGCTGCGTCTGACCTGCTTCGCCACCAACACCACCGGACAGAAGATCGCCCAGCTGGAGCTGCGTCACCGCCAGCGGGCCCGCGCCGAGGACCGCATCCGCGCGGCCCGCGCCACCGGCCTGCGCAACCTGCCCCTGCACGACACCGCACAGAACCAGATCTGGCTGGAGATCGTCCAGATCGCCCTCGCCCTGCTCGCCTGGATGCCTATGCTCGCCCTCACCGGCACCGCCCGGCTCTGGGAACCCGGACGGCTCCGCCCGCGGCTGTTCTCCACCGCCGCCCAGCTCGTCACCACCGGACGGCGCCGCGTCCTCCGCCTCGCCCGGCACTGGCCCTGGACAAACGTGATCAACGATGCCCTGGCCCGGCTCGACGCCCTGCCCAGCCCCGGCTGACCAGCACAGTCCCGTCCCGACGAGCCTGAACAAATGTCCCGGAGCCGTGAAACCGGCGCCCACCCGACGCGACAGCCGGGCCCTCACGCTGCCCGCAAGCGCCCCAACAAGCCGAAACCGCCGGCCAGTTGAACTGACGAACCGTCACGAAGGTTCGAGGTTAAGCGGAGCTTCGGATATGTCCGTCGCTGCAGGAGATGACGTCGCCGTGCGTGAAGGCGATGACCAACGCCAGCTGTTCCCGGGCCAGTTCACGCCTCGTCCTGAAGTCCGATACCAGCAGAGAGCCGACGAAAAGCGCCGCGCCCGCGAAGGCAGCCCCCCGGCCGGCGTCGACCGACAGCGGCGCCAGGAGTCGACTGATCATGTCCAGGATCACCACGTTGCCGGATGCCAGATCCGGGCAGTGGTCCAAGAGCCGGTCGACCCCTTCATGAAACCCGTTGGGTGAATAGTCCATGGCGACGCCCGCTTCGTCGCTGAGGCGGAGTGTCGCCGCACGCCAACGTAGATCGACCTCGCCGTCGAAAGCGGCGTCCGTGCCCTCGGCTTTGGCGTCGCGGATCGTCTTCGCCGCAAGAACGCTCCCGCGCAACGCACACAACCGTGCTTCCGCCTGTGAGAGACCGTTGATCAGGGATCTCGCCGCCTGCCATTCTTCGAGAAGTAGAGCGCTGGCAATCTTGTTGACCTTTACCAGCGCCATGCGATTCGCCAAGGGAAGAATGATCAGTCGCTCGTACTCCGTACCCACCGTCGACCCCGCCCCGCGTGGGTTCCAGGCCTCGAGGAGGTCGCGCCTTATTTCTTCAGGAGTTTGTGGATTCAGCGCTTCCACTGTCAGAAACCTACCCTTCGGAACCCAGACCTAAAGGATTTCATAAAGCTGAGGGTCCCCAAGCCGAACGCCACCACGCTGATCCACAGGACCGGCCGGTATCCGGCGTAGACGGAAACAAGGCCGCCGCAGATCGCTCCGATCGGGAGCATGCCCATCAGCATGGTTCCATAGACTCCGGATACGCGGCCGTAGAGGTCGGCCGGAACGTGTCCCTGCCGATATCGACGCGTGAAGACGTTCACCAGCGAGCCCGAGCCCCCCATGAGTGCGTATCCCAGGACAGGGACGACGACGGAGACCGACGCGAACATCAAGGACAGCGGCCCCAGCATGGCGGCCGGTGCGGCCAGCACTGTCAGGCGGTAGACGCTCCACCTGCGGGCCAGTCCGGGTGCGACGGCCGCGCCGACGACGCTGCCGACGCCGAGGCCGGCGATGACGAGTCCCGTCACCAGCGAGCCCAGATGCAGGGCTCGCACCATATAGACGACTGAGATGCCTTGCAGGGTCATGAAGCCGAAATTCGACAGTGCACCCCCGATGGCGAGGTATCGCAGCGTCACGTTGCGCCAGACCAGCTTTACGGCACCGGACATCGCTGGGTTCACCTTGCTGGGCCTCTCCTTGGCCGTTGCTTGGATGGTGAAGGCCGACGGCCTGAGCCGAAGCACGGTCATCAACGAGACGGCGTAGGTGAAGGCGTCCAGTACCAGTGCCCAAGCCGCCCCCACAGCGCCGGCAATGGCACCCGCCATCGGCGGGCCGGCCAGCATGCCGGTATTGGTGCAGGCATCGATGCGCGAGTTCACAGTGATCCAGGACTTTTCGTCGAAAGCGCCGATGACGTACTTGCTCAGACTTGCCTCGAAGACCACTCGGACCGCCGCGACCAGCATGACGATCGCGATCATGCCGACGACCGACAGTGCCCCGCAGAAATAGAGCAACGGCAGCAGGGCGAGCAGCGCGAGGCGCAGCGCGTCAGCGGCGATCATCAGCCTTCGCGGGTTGCTCCTGTCCACCAGGATTCCTGCCGGGACTGCCAGGAAGAGGAAGGGCAGGTAGCGTGCGGCGGCGATCGCCGAGATGGCCAGCGGGCTCGCGCCGGCCAGTCCCGTGGCCAACAGCGGCAGGGCCACCCCGGTCGTCTGGGTGCCGAGCACGCTGGTCGTCTGGCCGATCAGAAGCAGGGTGAGCTGCCTCCTCTCATGCTTCGGCACCGCTCGGGCGGGCGTAGCGAAGGCCGTGTCCTGGCTCACGAGTTTCCTGTCCGCTGGTGGACAGCCAAGTCAGCTTCCCTGGCTGGGTGGGGATCCAGCCACCCGTATCGTCGCTTCGAAGTCATGGACCCGTCGCATCGGTCATCACGGTCCCGGTCACGGTCTGGAGGGCTGCCCCGTAGTCGGACCTTCCAGCGCTCGGGTGCCACGTTTCCAGGCCCGGCACGAAGACGCGACAGGCGTGGATCCCCTCATACCTCGGGAAGGCTATGTAGGCCCAGTCGGCGAAGCCGGCGGCGGCCAGCGCGGCGGAGACGCGCTGCAGGGCCTGACGTCCTGTCACCGGGGCAGCCTCGTCCTCGACGAATGAGCGGGGCGTACCCGGACTGGCGAGCCAGTGTTCCTCGGGCATCGCTGTCAGGCGGCGCTTCTCGACCAAATGTCGGTCTTCCCGCGCGCCCTGCAGATCGGTGGCCCTCGTCTGCGCAAGTTCGAGCAACGCCGCTCGCAGCGCCTTCTCCTTGGACAGCGCGCAACCGTATCCGGCGCACCCCAGGTACTGCTCGAAGCCGACCTCTTCGATCGCGGCCACTCCGAACGTCGGCAGTCCGACATGTGAGGGGATCTGTTTGATGGTCAGGCGGAGCCCGGCGGCGGCGAACCCCTCGAGGATCCACAGCAGGCTCTTCGGCACGGTCTCGGGGTCGACGGTGTGGGCCACGTCGAGGTTGTCCCGGAATCCCGCGAGGATGTCCAGGCCCAACCCGAGCTTCGTTGCGAGGTTGGCCAACGGCAGGAATCCGCCGTGGGATGCCTGTACCTCGGCCACCGACACGTTGTGCCGCTCGACGAGCTCGAGCAGTGAGTGGAGAAGCGCGGAGTCCGGATCGGTGTGGGCGGCGAGGCCGTTGGTCGACGTCAACACGAACGGCGACGGGCCGGCTTCGGCCGGTGCCGTGCCGCTGAACGCGTAGTGTGCCGGCACCCAGACCGGAGAACCGTTGGGGTAGCGGGTGGCCTTGACCCAGGGCAGTGCAGAACCACGATCGTATCGACGCTTCCGCTCGGTGAAGCGGTCCGGCCCCCATACCTCCTCGCGGGCCCCGAGGTCTTGTTCCGACGACCAGATCCACTCGGGCTCGCACGGCCACAGCGCCGCGGTACGCTCCAGGCACTCCATGATCGCGGTAAGCCGGGCTTCAGCCCGCGTACCGCCTTTGCCGCTGTAGACCCACAGCCCGTCGCTCGTCCCCGGCTTGGTGGCGCTGGCGGTCGGCACACCCAGGGTGTCCAACCCGGTGGTATCGGCAAGCCGGGTAATGCCCCATGACGCCAACCGCGGGTAGAAGGCGTCCAGCTGCCGCTCGAGCACGTCGGTCTCCTTGTTCACCGGACCCCTCCCGTGGCGATCGCGTCGAAGAGAAGCTCCGCATCACGCTTCTTGATGTCATGACGGTCGTCGAGCACGTACTCCACGGCTCGGCTCGTCATTCCAGCGGTTCGCATGACGGCGGAGACCGCGGCGCGGCTGCGTTCCGTGAAATGCAACTCGCTCAACCCGCTGACGGCGAGGCGTGCCACGTCCGGCGACAGCATCCCCTCCGCCAGGGCGGCCTCCAGGCCGAACCTGACGTTGACGAGGAACACGGTGCGCGCCTCGTAGGTCCGCGGGTCGAGGTCCGACACCAGCTCGTCATCGCAGGTGACGGTCCGGTCCAGGACCTTGTCGTAGACCCAGCCGTAGCCGGTCATGCCCAGGTCGCGCAACTCAACCGCCCGAAGCGCGCCCAAGCTGCTGCTGCCGACGAGCCTCACTCCCCGGGAGATCAGGCGGAAGCATTCGGTCGGGGACGGCGAATGCCCCGTGATCATGACTCCGTCGACGAGGGCTACGACGTCGCCCTCGGACACATCGAGCGCGTCGAAGTCCCCCCGTACAGCGGGGCCGTGCCACTCGATCCGGGCGGAATCGCTCAGGAGACGCGGTCGGCTCGGCCCGATGAAGGCGATGACGCGCATACTTCGTCGCATCCTAACGGTAGGGGGATGACCTGTAGTTCATGACGAAGGCCTGCCGTGGTCCCGGCCTGAGCTTCTCCGCACTCCGGTGTACCGAGTAGGCGTGATGGATGATCACATCCCCTGGGGATGCGGGTACCGGCGTGTAGCCCTGGGGGAATTCCTCGCTCAACTCTCGTTCGAAGATCGGCGAGTCGGAGGGCTTGTGCGGCAGGAGTCTTCCCGGCGGAGTCGCCGGATAGCCGTATTCCAAGGGCGAGTCGTCAAGCGTGACCTCGGTCAGGGGGCACCAGAGGCCGATCGCGAGCCAGTCGGTGAAATGGTCCTTGTGGAACTCTTGGTTCTGGTGCGGCGGCGTTGCGACAGAGCCCTGTGACGGTTTGGCGAAATACTCCGCGACCAGGGGTATCACGCCGGTGGGAAGAAGTTCCCCCACGAATTCCAGGAGTGCAGGGATACGGAGCAGGTCGAATATGAAGTCGCTGTATCTGTCCAGGCCGCTTGCGGAGAGAACCTCACCGCGGGCGTCAAGAACGATCTTTGCTTTGCTGTCCTCGGCGGCCGCGGACAGTGATCCGACCAGCTCGTCCTGCAGTTCCTTCAGTGTCGCGGGTGGTATCGCACTCCTGAGGTGTACGAAGCCGTTCGTGTAGAGGTCGTTGACGACGTCCTGCAGGACCGTTCCGGTCGGGAGGTCCAACTTTGTCTCATTTAGCAGGGACATACAGTGTCGGCCTCCCCGTGAGGTCAATGCTCTCCGACTGCAGCGCCGCCAGGGGGATCCGTGTGACGTCCGCCGTCTCCAGGATGCTCGATGCTGAGGAAATGAGGTACGTCTCGTGATTCTCCCCGTAAAGCGGTGCGAGGAGATCGACGATCGGCTCCAGCGCCGTGCCCGTGCGGTTCTCCTTGGTGATCCGCAATTCCATGGTCGTCGCAAGTTGGAACAGGAGCATCGGGACTTCGGGGTTCGGGATCCATCCGTGCATGAGCAGCGTCGTCGTGTCGAACATCTGAAGGCCGTAGCCGAAGTCGACACCCAGATCACACATGAGTGTGTCGAAGCTGCTGATCCCCGGCAGGACGCTGGTGCGGACCGACTGCCGCTGGGCCAGGTCGAGCATGTACTCACTGGCGCTGACCAGGAACAACGGATGCCCGTGGACCAGGAACGCCACCGGCGGGGCCGCGGCGGCCTCGCTGACGACGCGGTCGGCGATGGCCTTGTACGCGGCCTGCCTCATGGTCAGGCCCTCGTACATGTCGGCCACGTCGATCACCTCGGGGCCGAGTGCCTCGATGCTGCGCATGACCGCCGGGTCGGCGTGCAGGACGAACACCTTCCTGCAGATCCGCAAGGCCTGCTGGGTTTCCACTGTCAAATGCAGCGGGCTTTGAATGCCGCTGCCGAGTAGGTACAACGACGTCGCCATGATTCATCCCTCCTGTGCGGTGAGAGCGCCCCGCCGGGATTCGGCAAGGCGCTCCCGTGGTACCGGAATAGCTAGTCGTTCCCCCTGCCGTACCCGTTGTCCATCAGGAAGGCGCGGAACTTACGGACGTCGACGCCCCACTCCTCGAGAGCGACGCGCTTCATGGTGGCGAGGAGCTCCCGCTCGCTCTCCGTGAGTTCTGTGTCGCTCAGCGCGGTCTCGGGAGAAAGCAGCAGTGCCTCTCGGAACTCGATGTCCTCGGCGGCGCGCGCAAGAATTCCCTCGATGCGTTGCTTGCCCTCTGCCGTCAGCGGTGTAGCCATTTACAGATCCCTTCCGTGTGACGAATCTTCATGATTGATTTGTCTTGAGGTTGACCATGGTCCGGCTCGAAGTGTCTCTGTACCGGTTGTGCCTGTGGCCTGATATCGAGGGCCACATCGGCATTCGAATCGGAGCGAAGCACGGTTGGCCTCGAAGACGCTGACTTTTTCATTGACGACCGCCGTGACGTCGCATTCACGGCGAGCGACTGAATCCGTCCCGAAAAACCTACAACCCGCCATGCGTTCCAGCATCCGTGAAACCACGTAAAAACTCGTAACGCGTTCTTGCGGATGTGTGCTGGTGGGCCGTGACCGGTACGACGATTCCGCCGTTCGTGAGGTGTGGGGAGTCGGCCGTGGATCGTGGGTGATGAACTGTGGTCGCTGATCGAGCCGTTGCTGCCGCCCCGGCCGCAGAAGGTGCCCGGCCCGAAGCCGGTGGATGACCGGCGGTGGCTGCAGGGCATCCTGTACGTGCTCCACACCGACATCAGCTGGCAACAGCTGCCGCTGGAGCTGGGGTTCGACGCAACACTGGAGTGCCGGAGCAAGGACCGCCGGTAGTGCTGGAACATCACTCAGCCGTGAACGTCGAGACTCCGCAGCAACGCGCGCCGCAGTCCACCGGCACCTCGAACGAACTGACCTGCGCGGAGCGGTGGTCGTCCTCGGTCCGACTCCCCGGCGGGCGGCCCGATGAAGCCTGCGGAAGTCCAGAAGAGTCCGCCCTCGGGTGGGCAGTGACCGACGAATGCGGGGTCTGCGGCGCCTGCCAGGCGGTGTGCCCCGCCGAGGCCGTCCATACGACCTTGAGCTCTCGACGAGGTGGCAGCCCTACCTGGCGGCCAACGCCGACTTCTTCGCCGACATGGGCTCCCAGGGCGGCGCCGCCGACCTGTGCAGGACCGGCAACGACCCGGACAGTTGAGATACGGCGCACGGCCCGGGGCAGCCCAAGGCGGTCATGGCGGCGGTGGTTACGCGGGATGCCGCTCGGTGTCCGTCTGGTCCCGCTGTGCGGAGCCGATGGTGAGTGGCGGTCGGGGGACCGGGGTGGGCAGTCCGAGGAGACGTCCCCGGACGGCGGCGGCGAGCAGCGCCGGGTGGAGCAGGCCCGCAGGGGAGCCGACGAGGTGATAGACGCGGTCCAGGGCGTGCTGTGCCCTCAGGTTGCCGTGTGCGGCGAGCCGGTCCACTGCCCCCGACCATCGGCCGAACAGCGCGTCGAGGCCGGATGCCGGGCGGCCGCCTGTGTGGCGCAGGTCCTCTCCGGTCGCGATGGCCCAGGGGAGGTCCGCCGCCCGGTGCAACCGGCGCACCAGCCGCCGCTCCCATCCCGGCCGCACGTCTGCGGCCAGCGCCTGCCGCAGGAGCAGGGCCTGGGTGGCGGCTACGGTGATTCCCTGACCGTAGACCGGGTTGAAGGCGCACAGGGCGTCACCCACGACCAGGAGCCCGTCCGGCCAGTGGGTCAGACGGTCGTAGCGGCGCCGTACATTGTTGGTGCGGCGGTGGACCGTGATGTCGCCGATGGGGCCGGCACTGCGGGTGAAGTCGGCCAGCGCCGGATCCCGCAGCCGGTTCAGGAAGGCATTGAAACCGGCCGGGTCGCGGGGCGGCCGATGGTCTCCCGCGCCTACCGCCGCCACCATCCAGCGTCCGTCTTCGACCGGTAGCGCCACACCGCCGGCCGGTGCGCCCGGAACAGGAAGCATGACGATGCCCGCGACCCGGCCGAGGTGGTCGGGTGGGGCGGCGTAGACCCGTCCCGCGTAGCCGAATCCGGCGTCGACGACGGTGGTCGTGGGCGCCTCGATGCCCAACTGCGGCAGCCAGTCGGGCAGTCGGGAGCTGCGCCCGGCGGCGTCGACGACGAGGTCGGCCCGGACGGGCGGTGCGTCGAAGCACTTGACGAGCCAGCCGCCGCCGGTCGTGGTGGCGCCGCGGCTCAGGCCCCGCACCCGCGTGCCGCCACGCAGCTCCACGCCGGGCAGCTCTGCCACCCGCCGCCGGACCAGGTGCTCGACCAACGGGCGGGTGGCGGAGACCAGTTCGAGCGCGGGTGTGCCGAACGGTGCCCATCCGCGTTCGCCCAGCCACGCCAGGTCGCCCGTGTCCAGCGGCACTCCGCCCGCGGCGACCAACTGTCCGCGCAGCCCGGGAAGAAGCTCCTCGATCGCCGACAGCCCGCGGTGGAGCAGTACATGGGGCTGACGGCCCTGCGGGACACCGCCGCGGGGCACGGGCGCTCCGTGTTCCTGCCACTGGTCCTGTTCGAGGACGGTGACCGAGCGGCCGGTCGCCCCGATCACCGCTGCCGTCAGCAGCCCGGCCATGCCCGCCCCGATGATGACGGTGTGCTCGGTGTTCATGCTGCCTATACCAGCCGGAAAAGGAGCCGCCGCACCTGCTTCAGCCACGGCAGCGGGACAAGGCGCCACAGCGGAGCACCGGAAGACAGCGGTATGTGCCCGCGGAGTAGGGCCCCGTAATCGAGTGACGCGGCGTGCGGAAAATATCCTGGCTTGCAGGCCACGATATCTTTGAAGCCCTTGTTGTGGTAATAGCGTAGCTGCGGGTCACGGGGAAGGCCGTGACGTTTTTCACGCATGTATGTGTCCGCCGGAATATCATGATTGGTGCGTCTCCAGGCCCGGAGACCGGGCATCGGGGAGCCGAGATAGATATCGCGCCAGCCGTGTTTGAGCGCGTGTGGCCAGAAGAATTCGAATATGGCGGTCACCGCGTCCGCGTCGACACTGCTCAGGCTGATTCCGAAGAGTGATCCGGTGGTTTCCGGATGGGGCGTCTCCACCCGGGCGCAGTCGGCCCAGGTGGCTGCCGAGCCCAGCTCCGCGGTCGTGATCGGCTTCATGAACAACGAGGCCAGCGCCGCCCCGCCCGTCTCGAACGCCCCTATGCTCAACCGTGGATACGCCTGGATGCGGGCGGCCAGCTCCGCGCGGTCCGCCGCCTGGTCCTGGTCCCACTTCGTCTGCTCCAGTGTGATGAGCGCCTCGACATCACCCGGCCGCAGAAAACGGACCTCGATGGATTCCGAGGGAGCGTCGGATTCCCTGTCGGGGTGGTTCTGGACCAATCGGCGCGGACTGACCATGGCCATGTTTTCTCTCCTGGAAACCGAATCGGCATGCACCTCCACCATGACGACCGACCGATCGTTCGGGAAGCCCTTCGGTGTTTTGGACGGGATTTGTGCATGAGTGATTCACCTCAGGTTCACGTTCGAAATCCCGTATTCATTCGATGTTCGGAGCGAATGTGATCCCGACTACGTTTTCCGGTCCCGCGGGAATTCGCGGGTATTCTTCAGGCGGCGTCATGCCTGCCCCAGGACTTCTTGGCCGGCGGCCCCTCGCCACCCGCGCAGAAGCGGGAAGGCATTTCGCGAGCTCGCAGCGGACACCGTGGATCCGGCTCGCGTGTTCCCCTCACCGTTTTTCCCCGCCCCGTCTCAGGGAAGCCGTATGACAACTGTGCCCACAGCCGACATCCGACTGTTGCTGGACCTCGAACCGGTTGTGGAGGCCGGCCTCAATCGCCACCTGGCGACAGCCAAGGAGTGGTTCCCGCACGAGTACGTCCCGTGGAGCCGGGGCCTCGACTTCGACGGTGTGCTGGGCGGACAGGCCTGGGACCCCGGCCACTCCGAGTTGCCGGAGGCCGTGCGTACCTCACTGATCGTCAATCTGCTGACCGAGGACAATCTGCCGAGCTATCACCGTGTGATCGCGGAGCACTTCGGCCGCGATGGTGCGTGGGGCACCTGGGTGCACCGGTGGACGGCCGAGGAGGACCGCCACGGCCACGTCATCCGGGACTACCTGTTGGCAACTCGGGCAGTCGACCCGGTGGCCCTCGAACGGGCCCGGATGGTCCACATGGCCACGGGCTTCGAACTCGAGTACACGGGCGCCGCCGAGGCGATCGCGTACGTGTCGTTCCAGGAACTCGCCACCCGGGTCGCACACCGCAACACCGGCCGTCTCTCCGGCGACCCCGTCTGCGACCAACTGCTGGTCCGCGTCGCCCAGGACGAGAACCTGCACATGCTCTTCTACCGCGACCTGCTCGACGCGACGTTCGACCTGGCGCCCGATGTCGCCATGCGTGCGGTCACCACGGTCGTGACGTCCTTCCGGATGCCCGGCCACGGGATCGACGACTTCGCCCGCAAGTCGGCGCAGATCGCCATGGCGGGCATCTACGACCTGCGTCTGCACCACGACGAGGTGCTCATGCCCGTACTGCGCCGACTGCGGGTCTTCGAGCGCTGCGGTCTCGGCCCGGACGGCGAGCGCGCCCGTGATGACCTGTCGAAATACCTCGCCCGGCTCGACCGCACCGCGAACCGCTTCACCGAGCGGTGCGAGGCCGCCCGACACCGTGCCGCCTCGGCCGGCCACCGCGCCCGGGTCGCTGACGACGGCGGCAGGTGAGCGACCGCACGGACCCGGAGAACAACCGGAAGGAGCTGGAAGAAGTGACAGAAGCCTCCGACTTTCGACCACTGCCGGCGGCCACGGGCACACCCATGGCCCACCTGCACAGTGAGACCCCGGCGGTGTTTCGCCAGCTGGCCTCGGACTGGCCGGCGGTCAGCACCTGGACGTTCCGTCACATCGCCTCCCTCGCCCCGTCGCTGCCGGTGCAGCTCGTCAAGGGCAACAGGGAGAAGGACCACACGGCATTCACCGATTCGACGCTGGGCGAGTACCTGGCTTCCCTGACTGGGGGTTCTCTGACCGGGGAATTCCCGGACGGTGACGATCGGACCTACCTGAAGGAGTTCGACCTGCTCAAGCGGTTCCCCGGGCTTCGGGGCGATCTGAGACACGAGCAGATGTTTCCGCGTGGCTCCGTCACGTCCTGCAGCACCTGGATCGGACCCGCCCTGGCACGCACGGGCCTGCACCACGACCTGCTCGACAACCTCGCCGTCCAGATCACGGGAAGGAAGCGCTTCTACCTGGCACGCCCCGGCACCGTCGAACGTGCCGGGGCGCTCTCCGCCAAGTACGACACCTGGGCACGGCTGTCACGTGTGGGCATCGCCGAGCTGGCCGCCGCCGACGACCCGGCGGCCAGCGACGACTTCTTCGCCGTGGATCTCGAACCAGGCGATGTGCTCTACGTCCCGGCACGCTGGTGGCACGAGGTCGTCAACCTCAGCGCAGGCATCCTCCTCAGCGGATTCTTCGGCCCCAGGATGCGGGTGACCTCCCTCTGGGCACGCGTCCGACTCCGCGACACCCTCCATCGCGCCGGGCTGCTCAGCCCGGGCAACTGCACGTGCCATGCGGATCGCCGGGGCGCTCGGCACCGGTGAGGCGGGACGCCATGAGGAGCGCCGCCGAGCGGAACGCCCCGGCTCATGGCCAGATCACTGCCGATGAGGATCCTCATGAACCTCTCCGAGCGCTGCGTGGGCCACAGCAGGGCCGCACGTGCGGATGCCCGCGACCGCCCGCCATCGCCAGTGGCATGGGCTTGTGGGCTTGCCGTACAGATGATCAATTCATGTACCTTGCGTTGGGCTGGTGTGCGGTGGGGGAGACTGGGCCGGCATACCTTCCGGCCAGTGCCCCGCCAAGCCGTGCACACGGTCAGGCGTTACCGGACGGCACCTGTCCGCGGATCGCGAACCCCGTGGCAGTGGCCTCGGCCAGGTACATGTTCTGCCGCAGCCGGCCGTCGGCTCCCACCGAGACCCTGCCGCGCGGTCCGGCCAGATGGAGACCGTGCAGGGCCCGGGAGACCTCACCGCCCCGCGGCGACCCCGCTTTCCGCGCGGCCCGGGCGAACAGATGCAGGCCCTCGTACGCCGACTCCGTCAGCGCCGACGCTGACGGCGCCCAGGGACCGAAAGCGGCCCGGTAGCGTCGCAGGAAGTCGGCGTTCTCCGCCGTGTCCAGGGCGGAGAAATACGGCAGGCAGGACCAGACCCCGCTGCCCGCGGCGCCCAGATGCTCTCGGGTGCTCTCCTCCAGCAGGGGTGCGAGCGTACGGATACGGCGGCGCAGCCCCGCGGCGTGGAACCGTCGCTCGAAGTCGATCGAGCTCCACCCCACCAGGCTGGAGAGCACCAGGTCGGCGCCGGACGCCTCGATGTCCTCCAGCACGTCGTCGAAGGACGACTCGCCGAGCCGGACGAGGCGCTCGCCGACGACATGCCCGCCGTGGTGCTCCGCGATGCGGCGGCCTCGCGCGCAGACAGCCCGGGGCCAGGAGTAGTCGTTGCCGATCAGGTACCAGGCGCGCCCGCCGCTCTCGCGCATCAGCGCCGGAACGGCCTGCGCCAGTTGGTCCGCCACCGACTCACCGAGCCGGAACAGCGTTCCGTCCTGCACGCGGCTGCCCTCGTTCGCGGCCGTGTAGAGGTACAGCAGGCCCGACGCCCGCGCGTAGCGGCTCACCGCATTGAAGGTCGCCGAGCTGTGTACGCCCACCACGGCCGCCAGGCCCCGCCGCTGGTCGAGTTCCCGCAGCCGGGCCAGCCCCGTGGCGGCGTCGGTGCGATCGTCGATCACCTCGACCCGCACCGGCCGCCCGCCGATCCCGCCCTCGGCGTTGATCTCCTCGGCCGCCAGCGCCGCGCAGTTGGCGGCGGCCCGGCCGAACAGGCCGGCGCTCCCCGACATGCTGGTCAGCAAGGCGACACATGTCTCGTCGGCTCGGCTCTCGCGGTCCGGCGCCGCGCAGCCCAGACTGCCCGTCATCCAGCCGAGAGCCTCCTGATCGAGTTCGGTGACCGTGCGCACCCGGGTGCCCCCGGGCTCACGGGCGAAGGTGATGGTGATCCGCCCGGTCCACGGCGTCTCGTGCTGCAGCACGATCCGCCGGTACGGCCGCATCTCCACGATGCGTGCCGTGCCCCGTACGGTCGTCTCGCCCCCCGGGGCCGCGAACGGCAGGGGTATGTCGACGCCGGCCGCCGCGCCGGGCTCCGCGTGCTCGAACCGCGCGGAGAACAACCAGCCCGGGCCGCCGGTTCGGCCGAACATGCCGAACGCCTCGTGCGGGGGCACCCCGAGGTGCGTCTCGTTGACGAGGACGATCTCGTGCATGGACTCTCCTCAGCAGGCCGTGACAAGGCCCGGCTGACGGGCACGCCGGGAGGCGTGCCCGCGGCCGTCATCCGCTCTTCGCTTCACGCAGCCCGCCCTCCGGTCGGTCTGCTGCCACCCCCTGGTCCGTGGGCAGCGACTGCTCATAGATCTGGCGCAGGAACGCGATCGCCGCGTCCGCGCGGTTGGGACCCAGACGGTACCGCCGGTGTTTGCCGTCGCGGATCTCGGAGACCAGTTGCGCGTCCCGCAGGACCCTCAGGTGCGCCGAGACCGCGGTCCGGCCGATCGCCGGGAAAGCGGCCGCGATGTCTCCGGCCGTGGGTTCGTTTTCCGATGCCAGCAGGGCCAGAACGGCCCGACGGGTCGCGTCGTTGAGGGCACGGAATACCAGGTCGCTCTCGTGGCTGTGGTCGATCACTTCCTGGGACCTCTCATCCTTTCGGAATGCGGCGGCACCGTGATTCGGCGACAACATGCCAATGTATGTGTACCCGTTGACTTTACCGTTTCGGTGCCCGCCGGGCCAGGCCGGTGTGGGCCCTCAGGGCGCCATCCGGCCGGCCACATGCTCGACGATGCCCTCGTGAACCTGCCCTTCCTCGGCGATCTGCCCCTTCTCCATCAGATACCACCGGTCCGCCACGCCCAGCGCCATGTCCAGGTGCTGCTCAACGAGGAGCACGGCGACGCCGGCGGCGGCGATCCGCCGTACCGCGTCGGCGAACCGGGCCACGTTGGCGGGCTGCAGGCCCTCCGTCGGCTCGTCGAAGACGCACACCGTGCCCGGAGCGGCGATCGTCCGGGCGATCGCCAGCATCTTCTGCTCCCCGCCGGAGAGGGTTCCCGCACGCTGGCGTTCCCGGCCCCGGAGGAAGGGGAAGAGCTCCGCCGGCTCCGACAGGTCGCGGATACCGGCCAGCCGCAGATTCTCGGCCACGGTCAGCTCGCCGAACACCGGCCGGTCCTGGGCGACCACCCGCAGCCCGGCCCGCCTGCGCCGAGAGCCGGGCCAGGCGGTGACATCCCGGCCCGCCAGGAGCGTCACCCCTGCGTCGGCACCCAGGGTGCCCGACACCGCGGACACCAGCGTGGTCTTCCCGACACCGTTGCGGCCCAGCAACGCCACGACCTCGCCGGGCGCGACCGACAGATCGACGCCGCGCACCACCGTGGTTCCCGCGTAGCCCGCGGTGAGCCCACGGATCTCGAGCGCCTTCCCGCCGAGGGCATTCGAAGCATCCCGGGTACTGGAAAGAAAGGTGCTCATGACCGGCCTCCCGCCGCCCGGCCGACGTAGACCGCCGACACTTCGGAATTCGACTCGATCTCCGCCACCGTCCCGGAGGCCATTACCTCGCCGCCGCGCAGCACGGTGACCCGGTCGGCGACGCTGCGGATGAAGGCCATGTCGTGCTCGACGACCAGGACCGGCAGTCCGTGGTCGCGGACGAGTCCTCGCAACACCTTGGCGACCTGATAGGTCTCGGCCCGGGTCATGCCCGCGGTGGGTTCGTCGAGCAGCAGCACGTCGCAGCCCGCGGTCAGCGTCATGGCGAGCTCCAGCAGCTGCTGCTCGCCGTGCGAGAGGCTGCCTGCGGGGGTGTCCATACGGTCCGCGAACCCGGCGGCGTCGAGGACGAACCACGCCTCCGGCGGCAGGTCGGCCGTCCACCGCTGCCGCACCAGTGCGAGCGCACCGTGCGTCCTGCCCCACCGGGCCAGGGCGAGGTTCTCCGCCACGGTCAGCGAACCGGCGACGCTCGGTGCCTGGAACTTGCGGCCCAGTCCGTAGCGGGTCAGTTCCCACGGAGGCCGACCGGTGACGTCCCGCCCGTTCAGCAGCCAGGATCCGTCGGTCGCCGGCGTGAACCCGGACAGCACGTCCAGCAGCGTCGACTTGCCCGCCCCGTTGGGACCGATGAGGCAGTGCACGCCCGGTTCGGTGAGGTCCAGGTCCACCCCTCGCAGCGCGGTGAAGGGACCGAAGCGGCAGCCGACCGACCGTACGACCAGTCCGCCGCCGGCCCGGCCACCGGTCGACGGGGCCGCCGCGCCGAGCTCCACCTGCCGGGGTGGGAACCACCGTGCGGGCAGGCGGCGGCGGACCACGACCGCCACCCCGTCGGGGACGAGGACCACGGCGGCGACGAACGCCGCACCCGTCACCAGCAGCCAGTAGTCGAGCGCCGTGTCGGCCAGCAGGTTCGCACCGGCGCTGACCACCAGTGTGGCGAGAACCGGTCCCCAGATGGTCCGCCGTGAGCCCAGCATCGCCCAGACCACGAAGTTCGTGCCCATGACGAGCCCGATGAGGTTCGGGGAGACGAACTGGACCTGAAGCACGTACACGGCGCCCATCAGCCCGGCCACGACCCCGGTGAAGGTGAACACGCCGGTCTTCGCGGCTCCCACGTCGTAACCGAGGGCGGCCATCCGGCGTTCGTTGTCCCGTACGGCGGCCAGGGCGACACCGTACGGGCGCCGCGCGAGGCTCGCCAGCAGCACGATCACCAGCACCGCCAGACCCGCCGTGACGCCTGGTGCGGCGGTCGGGGTGAAGGCGAGCGCGCCGATGTGGAAGCGCGGGATGTCGGTCAGGCCGTTGAAGCCGCCGGTCACCCCGGTCCAGCGGCCTGCGACCTGTTCCGCCGCGAGAGCCACGACGAAGGTGACGAGGGCGAAGCCGACCGCGTCCAGCCTGCGCCGCAGGCCCACCGCCGCGATCAGCCGCGCCATGACCCCGCCGAGCAGCGCCCCGGCACCCAGCCCGGCGAGCGACCCGTACGCCCCCGCGTGCAGACCGAACCAGGCACCCGCGTACGCCCCCACGCCGAAGGTCACGCTGTGACCGAGATTGAGGATTCCCGCGGTGCCCCAGGTCAGGGCCAGCGCGGCGGTCACCGTGCCGAGGACCAGGAACTGGGCCAGCAGTCCTCCGGCCCAGGGCCCGGCGAGGACGGCTGCCGCGGCTGCCAGCGGTACGGGCAGCAGTTTTCGGACGAAGGGGTTCATGAGGCCACCCGGAGACTCGCGGAGGGACGGACCTGCACCGCCAGGAACGCCAGCAGCAGTACTGCCAGACGGGCCAGCAGCGGGTCGGTCCAGAAGGTCGTCAGGTTCTGCACCGCCGCCAGACCCAGCGCGGCGATGAGCACCGGCGCCACGCGCCGCCCCGCAACGATGACCACGAGGAAGGCGGTGAACACGTAGTCCAGGCCCATGTCGGGCTGGACGTTGGTGACCGGTGCGACCAGTGCCCCGGCGATCGCGGCCAGGCCCGCGCTCGCCGCGAACACCACGAGGTTCACCCGCGTGGAACGCACCCCCAGGGTCTCCGACAGCGCGGCGTCGTCGGCGACCGCGCGGACCCGCAGTCCGAGGGAGGTGAACCGCAGCACGGCAAGGACTGCCACGACGACCGTCACCGCGAGCCCGGCGAGCAGCAACAGGTAGGTGGGGAAGGGGACGCCGAGCACCCGGGTCGCACCGGGCAGTGGATTGGCCACCATCCGGTAGTCCTTGCCGAACTCCAGCTGGATCAGCTGGCGGACGACGATCGACAGGCCGAAGGTCGCCAGGATGGACAGCTCCGGTGACCGGTACAGCCGACGTATCAGCAGTACCTCGGTCAGGGCGCCCACCCCGAGTCCGACGGCGGCGGCCGCCGCCAGGCCCACTGCCCAGGGCAGGCCGTGGTCGGCGGTGACGACGGAGCCGTACGCCCCGATGGTGAGGAACTCCCCGTGCGCCAGGTTGATGATCCGCATCAACCCGAAGGACAGCGACAGTCCCACGGCCGTCAGTGCCAGGACCGCGGCGGAGGAGAGTATGCCCAGGGTCAGGGCGATGGTCTGGTCCATGCGTCCGTCACCCCGTGCACTTGCTGTCGGCCGCGACGTCCGGGAAGGTCTTCTCGATCTTGACGACCCCGCCGGTCACCTGCCCGACGTAGACGGGCTGGGTCGCGGTCCTGTTCTTCTCGAACGTGACCTTGCCTGCGGGCGCGTCGAGGGAGAGCCCGCCGAGCTTGGCGGCCACATCCTTCGCCTCGGTGCTCCCGGCCGCGTTGGCCGCCTGAGCCCATGCCTTGATGGCGACGTAGGTCTGCTCCGAAAGGGAGGTGACGGTCGGGGCCTCGGCGCCGAACTTCTTCCGGTACGCCGTCAGGAAGGCGGAGTTGGCGGGGGTGTTCAGGGACTGGAAGTATCCGAGCGAGGTGTACATCCCCTCCGTGACCTTCGGGCCCATGCCGGCCAGCGTGTTCTCCTCGTAGAGGATTCCCAGCCGCTGCGCCTGGCTGTTGCCCAGCCCGGCGTCGTACGCCTGCTTCTCGAAAGCGATCGCGTCACCTCCGACGAGGGCGGGGAGCAGCAGTTCGGGGTTCGCCTGCTGGATCTTCTGGATCACGGCCTGGAAGTCGGTGGTGCCGAGCGGCACGAACGCCGTCCCGACGACCTCCCCGCCCGACGCGGTGATGTACTGCTTGGCCGCGGCGAGGCTCGCGCGTCCCCAGGCGTAGTCGTTGCCGAGCAGGAACCACTTCTTGCGGCCCGTGGTGCTCTGTGTCCAGGGGATGGTCTGCTTCAGCTGCTGGCTGGGGACTTCGCCGTTGGTGAAGAGGTCCGGGTCGCAGGTGCCGCCCTCGAAGACGGGTGTGTACATGTAGAGCGTGCCGGCGGATCTCGCCTTGGGCAGCACCGCCTCCCTGGTGGCGGAGGTGTGCATGCCCACGAGCACCGAGACCCCGTCGGAGTTCAGCAGGCGGGTGGCCGTCTGTCTGCCGGTGTCGGGGTTGGTCGCGTCGTCGCCGATGACCACGCTGACCTTGCGGCCGAGCACCCCGCCGGAGGCGTTGATCTCCTGGGCCGCGAGTTCGGCGACGTTCCTCGTCGCCGGCCCGAAGAGCCCGGCGGGCCCGGACATGCTGGTCAGCAGGCCGATCTTCAGTGCACCGCCGGAGTCGGACTGCTGCTTCTCGGCACTCGACTTCCCGCTGTCGGTGGCGCAGCCCGTCAGGGCGAGCGCGGAGGCCGCCGTGACGGCGAGCCAGGTCTTGTTCAAGTGGTTGGACTTGATGGTGGACACTTTTTCCTCCAACATGTCATCGCGTGAGCGAACGATGACATGAGCGTCAGGGGTGGTCAACCCTCGAAAAAGCCGCAACCAAAGCCGGCGTCGTACGGGCGGCGGCGCAGTGATCGTCCGTGAGCTGTCGAAGCGGATCCGCACGAAGGAGCAGACCATGAGCGAACCCAGCACGAAGGAACCCGGCACGCAGACCGGCCGGGCGGCGCTCGCGGGCGCGCACAGCCGGCACGAGGCCGTGCAGAGGTCCCTGGAACGCGCCGAGGAGGCGGCCCACCTGGGCGGCTTCATCACCCTCGACCGTGATGCCGCCGCCAAGGCTTCCGACGAGCCGGGCCCGCTGTCCGGCATGACCCTCGCGATCAAGGACAACATCCACGTCGCCGGGCTGCCCAACACGGCCGGCACCCCCGCCCTGCGAGACTTCGTCCCGGCGTGCGACGCGCCCGCGGTACGGCGGCTGCGCGACGCCGGTGCCGTCATCCTCGGCAAGGCCAACATGCACGAGCTGGCGTTCGGCATCACCAGCAACAACCAGGCGTTCGGCCCGGTCCGCAACCCGCGCGACCCCAGCCGTTTCGCCGGTGGCAGCAGTGGCGGGGTCGCCGCACTCGTCGCGGCCGGGGTGGTGCGGGCGGGCCTGGGCACCGACACGGGCGGCTCCGTACGTGTTCCCGCGGCCGTCACCGGCACCTGCGGGCTGCGGCCCACCGTCGGGCGCTACCCCGGGGAGGGTGTGACGCCCCTGTCGGGCACCAGGGACACCATCGGCCCCATGGCGCGCCGGGTCGCGGACCTGGCTCTGCTGGACGGCGTCCTCAGCGGTGACGACGCCCCGGTCGTCGCCCGACCGCCGCGGTCGATCCGGCTGGGGGTGCCGACCGCTCACTTCACCGAGCCGCTGCAGGACGAGGTCGCCGTCCAGTGGGAGACGGCCCTGCGCAACCTGGAGGCGGCCGGCGTGGACCTGGTCCCGGTCGATGTCAGCTCGTTCACCGCGGGCGAGTTCGCGACCGGCATGGCCATCGTGCTGTACGAGGCCCGGGTGGAGTTGTCCGCCTACCTGGCGAAGTACCGGCCGCAGACGGACCTCGCCACGCTCGCCGCCCTCATCGCGGGCCCCG
Organism: Streptomyces sp. HUAS ZL42; assembly: GCF_040782645.1. Classification (GTDB taxonomy): domain Bacteria; phylum Actinomycetota; class Actinomycetes; order Streptomycetales; family Streptomycetaceae; genus Streptomyces. The sequence continues at coordinate 2,123,542 of NZ_CP160403.1, read as the reverse complement.
ACGTGCGCGGCGTCTTCGAGGGCTGCATCCTCGACGGGGCCCCGGGCCTGGTCTCCGAGGACGTCTACCGCGAGTGCCTGGCCCAGCGGCAGCGCCTGCGCGCGGCCTACGCGGACACGTTCGCCGCACACGGCCTGGACGGCCTGGCCTTTCCGACCACCCCGGCCACCGCTCTCGACCTGGCCACCTGTGACCAGGGCATGATTCTGCGCGGAGAAGACGCCGACACCTTCGCCACCTTCATCCGCAACACCGGCCCGGCCAGCGTCATCGGAGCACCCGGCCTGAGCATCCCCATGGGCGTGGCGACCAACGGCCTGCCGACGGGCCTCGAGATTGACGCTGCCGTCGGAGCCGACCGCGAACTGCTCGCCCTCGGGCTGACCCTGGAGGAGATCTGCGGCTGAAGTCGTGTGGTCGGCCTCGCGTCGCCGGGCGCGGCCCGGAGTTCCGTACGGGTTGTGGCTCATCACGATGACCGTCATCGTGGGGACGATTCTCCAGCTGTGGCTGCCGGTGACCGAGGCCTGTCACCCCATCGTGACGGCCGGCCTGTGAGGCGAACGCCGGTGGGGTGGAGTGGAGGCTGCGGCCGACGGTGGCGGATCCTCGAGAGCTGCTTCCGGGCGGGCAGCCCGGCGGCCTCCAGGAAAACGACCAGGTCATGGTCATCTTCGCGGAGTGACAGCGCGTACCCGGGTGAGCCCGGCGCACAATGGGTATCGACACCGGTGTCGTGCAGAAGGGTGTACGCGTGGACGAGCACAGGGCCACGCCGATGACCCGAGGCGCCGCCGCGGCCGAGGCGGACGCCAAGGGGCTGGTCACCGCGTGGAGCGACGCGGCCCGCAGCCTACTCGGCTTCGATACCGGGGACGTGCTGGGCCGCCCTGCGGCAGATCTGCTGACCGAACCCCTGCCGCCTGATGCCCTGCACAGCCTCGCCGAGTCGGACGGGTGGACCGGCACGATCACGCTCCGGCACCAGGACGGCCACCACGTCGAGGTGCGGCTCGAGGCATTCCCGCTGCTGAATTCGGACAACGCGGTCCGCTGGTTCCTGACGGCCACCGCGCCGGAGCCGACTGCGCGGCTGCAGAAGTGGGCTTTGGAGCAGTTCCCCGTACCGGTGGCTCTCTTCGACCAGGACGGGCTCGTAGTGTCCACCAACTCCGCGATGGAGAGGGTGACAGGCAGCCCCTCCTGGAAACTGCGGGGCCGGCGGGCGGGCGAGTCCGCCGACCCCCTCCGGCGCCTTCCCGGATTCGAGGGCCTCGGCGATGCGGGGCAGCGAGTCCTGCGCACGGGGGAGACCGTGCCGTACGAGGCTTGGCTGCAACCCCCCGGCGAGCCCCGCGAACACGCCTGGCTGGTGTCCCTCAGCCCGTTGAAGGACAGTGCCGACCGCGTACGAGGCATGTGTCTGGCGGCCATGGACAGTACGGACCAGTTCCGCGCCCGACGCAGACTGAACGTCCTGAACGAGTCCAGCGTCCGCATCGGCTCCACTCTCGACGTGACCCGCACTGCCGAAGAACTGACCGAGGTGTGCACGGAGCACTTCGCCGACTTCGCCCTCGTGGACCTGCTGGATTCCGCGCTGGCCGGGGACGAGACGGCGCCCCCGCCTGCTACCGCGCCCGTCTTCCGTCGCACAGCCTGCCGCTCCGTGCTGGCGGGCTGCCCCGAGGTGACGATTCCAGTCGGCGCCCTCCACGGCTACCGCGAGGGCTCGCCGCAAGGGCGCGTGCTGACCGACGGCCGCGGCATGTTCCACGCGGTCGACGACGCCGGTCGACGCTGGTGGGCCGCGGACTCGCCCGACAGCGTCCGCAGCATCGACGAACACGGCATCCACGCCCTGTTGGTCGTGCCCCTGCGCGCCCGCGGCATCACGCTCGGCCTGGCGATCCTCGGCCGCCATCGAACCCCGGAGCCTTTCGACGACGACGATTTGCTGCTCGCAAAGGAACTCGCGGCGCGCGCGGCGGTTTGCGTCGACAACGCCCGCCGCTACACGCAGGAACGCGAAACGGCACTCGCCCTCCAGCGCAGCCTGCTCCCGCAGCACACTCCCCGGCAGGCGGCTGTCGACGTCGCGTCCCGCTACTGGCCCACAAGCTCCCGTGCCGGCCTCGGCGGCGACTGGTTCGACGTCATCCCCCTGTCCGGAGCCCGGGTCGCTCTCGTCGTCGGCGACGTCGTCGGCCACGGGGTGCAGGCGTCCGCCACGATGGGCCGTCTCCGCACCGCCGTACGCACTCTCGCCGATGTCGATCTGGCCCCCGACGAGCTCCTCACACACCTTGACGACATCGTCCTGCGTCTGGACTCCGAGCGGGCACCGGACGCTGCCGGGGAACCGCAGAGCCCTGGCGAGGTCGGCGCCACCTGTCTCTACGTTGTCTACGACCCCGTCTCACGCCGCTGTACCGCAGCCCGCGCCGGTCACCCCGTCCCGGCCATGGTCACCCCCAATGGGCACGTCTCCTTCCTCGACCTGCCGAGCGGACCACCCCTCGGGCTGGGCGGTCTGCCGTTCGAAACCGCAGATTTCGACCTCCCCGAGGGCAGCGTCCTCGCCCTCTACACCGACGGACTGGTCCACGCCCGCGACCGCGACCTCGACGACGGACTGGCCCTGCTCCGCGGAGCCCTCGGTGAGCCCCGCCGTGCGCTGGAGGAGATCTGTGACGGAATCCTGCACAACCTGCCCGACCAACCCACCGACGACGTCGCCCTCCTTGTGGTCCGCACCCGCGCGCTGGAAGCGGGCCAGGTCGCCACCTGGGAGATACCAGCGGACCCCTCGTCCGTCGCCCAGGCCCGTGCGCTGGCATGCAAACAGTTGGCCACCTGGCACCTGGAGGACCTCGGATTCGTCACCGAACTCGTCGTCAGCGAACTCGTCACCAACGCCATCCGCTACGGCGGATCCCCCATTCAGCTCCGCCTGATCCGTGACACCGCGCTCATCTGCGAGGTCTCGGACTCCAGCAGCACCGCCCCTCACATGCGCCGGGCCCGGGTCTTCGACGAGGGAGGCCGCGGTCTGCTACTCGTCGCCCAGCTCACCCAGCGCTGGGGCAGCCGCCCCACCCGCACCGGCAAGACGATCTGGGCTGAACAGGCTCTCCCCACCAGGCCCGCAGGCCGTGACTCGTGAGATGCCCATCCCGGCCGCGACATGCGCGACCGGGCGGCCTGCGCAGACCCGCTCGACCAGCAGCCGCCTGCCGTGAACGGTAAGCCGGGCATCACGGTGGGACACGAAGACTTCCGTGCGGTGCAGCCCTGGACAGCTCCATCCCATCGGGTATCAGCGTTCCACCACTCACTGCCGGCCCACGTGCGCGGTCGCCGTACCGTCCTTGCGGTCACCGGATTTGTCGATCACGATGACCCCGCCAGTGTTGGACTACGTGGTTCCACGGATGTCGCTTCATAAGGGGATGCGCCAGAGTCGTACACGTACTGGGGCCTTGCGGTGCACCCGTCCGCATCCCCTTCGAGTCCGAAAGGCACTGGCACGTGCAGCAATTGATCGGTGCGCATTGTAAAGAGGCCCTTCGCCCGGGGCCTGAGACCCGCGCCCGCCACATCTTGTGGCCTGCCTCTTTTCCGGGCACACCCCGTGCCCGTGGCACCGCTCACGTGCTGGCCGCGCAGCTGATCACCATCTCGACCTGCTTGCCCTTCATCTCCTTCTCCCGGTTCTCGGGCATGGAGTGGATCGCGGCGTACATGTTGGCGATACCGACCCTGATGTCCTGTCAGGTACTGGGCGGCAGACTGCGAGACGCGCGTGGGGTGGGCCATCGGGTGCTGACTGCCGCAGCTGTGATCGTGTCGGTGTTTACGTTCTATCTATTCCTGTGGATGTTCCTGTTCAAGATGGAATTCCACGTTTCGGGGATCTCGGTGCCCGTCTGCTGGTTGGTGGGGCTGGCCGCCGGATCGTCGGCGGCGTGGGTCACGTGGGTGGCCTCACGCCGCCGGGCACGACCCGTGTGGCTGTACACGGTGTGGCTCGTCACGATGTCCGTCACCGTCGCGGCGGCCCTGAGTTCTTGGCTGAAGGCGGCCGGGGTCGGCGGGTGATGGGGTAGTCCGCAAGGAGCCTTGGCCAGCCGTCGTCATTCCGCAGCCCGGCGAACCCGAAAGGCGAGTGGGTGCATGAGGCAGTTGATCCCTGACCGTTGGAGAGGGGCCCTCCGACTGGGGCCTGAGACCCGCGCCCACCACATCTTGTGGCCTGCCTCCTTTCCGGGCACACCCCGTGCCCGTGGCGCCGCGCACGCGCTGGCCGCCCTGCTGTTCGTCACCGCGACGCACCCGGCCATGGCGTGCATCACGGCGATACAGGTCTTGACGATGTGTGAGGTACTGGGCGGCAGACTGCGAGACGCGCGTGGGGTGGGGCATCGGCTGCTGAGTGCCGCAGCCTGGGTCCTGTGGGCGTTCACGTTCTTGGTTCTTCCGTATGCGATCATGAGAGCTCCGGATCGCCAAACGGACCTTCAAGTCATGCAGGTGTGGCTTGTCTGCTGGTTGGTGGGGCTGGCCGCCGGATCGTCGGCGGCGTGGGTCGCGTGGGTCGTCTCGGATTGCCAGGTGCGGCCTGTGACGCTGTACACGGTGTGGCTTGCCACGATCACCACCGTCACCGTCATGGCGAACCTGGCTATTCGCTGAGGCCGTCGACGACCTGATCGGCCGGCTCGCCCAGATCATCGAAACCCAGCAGCAGTGGCGCGAACCCGTCCCCGCGGTGCCTCCTGCGGCAACCGCCGCCCAGGCCCGCAGCGGCACCTGGGAAGCGCCGTTGTGCGGGAAGTTCACCAACCCTGACTCGGAGTTCTGGGGCCGCTGCCCGGTCGCGTCATCAGCTGGCAGCTCAGCCCCCGCCCATGCCGGCGATGCGTTCTCGACCGGCAAGTACGCGACCTCCTCGGCGGCGCCACCGGGCCATCCGCCCTGAACTCGCCCCGTTCCACGAGGCGTTGACAAGTGCCGACCGCCCGGGCGATGTGACGGACCTTCCGAGCCGGAGCGGAGGCGTAGCCGCTGCGCGACTCGTCGCCGTGCCCCCATCGATCGGGGCCCTGTTCTCATCGTGCGGGATACCGAGAGATTCCGATGGCGGCTCGGTCAACCCTGGCTGTGTGAAAGCCGCACAGCGGATCAGCCTTACCGCCACCGGCGGGACCAGCGTCAGTTTGTCTTGCGGGTAACCACCCACACACACGCGAGGCTGAGCGATGTCACGCCCGTGAGGTACAGGCCGATCGGTGTGGTGGATGAGTAGCTCGCGTAGAGCGCCGTGGCGATGGTCGGCGCGATACCGCCACCGAGGATCGATCCCACTTGGTAACCGAGTGAGGCACCGCTGTAGCGGACTTCGGCCTTGAAGAGCCCCGAGAACAGTGCCGCTATCGGCCCGTAGACCGCGCCCATGAATACTGCCGTCACCAGGAGCGCGAGCAGAATGAAGGTGGAGTTCTTGGTGTTGATCAACGGGAACAGGATGAGCGTGCTCGCGACAAGGCCTACAGAACCGACCTTGAGCACCGCCGCCTTGCCATGCCGGTCCGAGAGAGCGGAAGCCCAAGGAATGACCGCCAGCCACACCAGGGAAGCGACGAGCGTGAAGGTCAGGATGAGATCCCGGCTCAATCCGAGCCCGAGAGTGGTGTAGGCCAGAAGGTAGGCCATGAAGATATAGCCGACCGCGTTGATGCCGATGAAGGCGCCGGCAGAAAGGAGAACCTCCTTCCAGTTTTCCTTCAGCACGGTCACGATGGGCAGGCGCTGCTCGTTCTTCGACTGCTTGACCGACTCGAAGTCAGGGCTTTCTGCGACGGAGAGTCGAATGACCAGGCCGGCCACGATCATGATGGCGCTGGCCAGGAAGGGAACGCGCCAGCCCCAGGACAGGAAGGCGTCATCGCTGAGGTTCTTTGTGAGACCGAGGAACACCAGGTTGGCGATGATGAGTCCGCCCGGCACACCCATCTGCGGGAAGCTGCCGTAGAAGGTCTTCCTGTTCTCCGGGGCGTGCTCGACGGCCATGAGGACGGCTCCGCCCCACTCGCCACCGACGCCTATGCCCTGGATGAAGCGCAGGGTGACGAGCAGGATCGGCGCCCAGACCCCGACGGTCTCGTAGGTGGGAAGCAGTCCGATTCCCACCGTGGCGAGTCCCATGGTGAGGAGCGAGATCACCAGCATGGACTTGCGGCCGAGGCGGTCACCGTAGTGACCCATGATGATGCCGCCCACTGGACGGGCGAAGAATCCGACCGAGTAGGTGGCGAAGGAGGCCAGGGTGCCTGCCGTCGACGAGACGGAGGGGAAGAAGAGCGGCCCGAAGACAATTGCCGCGGCCATACCGTAGATGAAGTAGTCGTACCACTCAATGGCGGTTCCGATGAAGCTGGCCGTAGCCACCCGCAGTGGGCGTACCTGCTTTGGTGTGACTGTCTCGGATAGGTTTCTGTCGATGGTCACTGCTGTCTCCTGACAGGGTGAATTATGCGCCGCGGCTGATCATCGGGGCTTGGAGAGAGGTTGGAACGAAATCAAGATGGGCTCGCCCAGTTGCCAGGCCAATGAGGTGGCTTGTGCTCACCGCATTCGGCTGGAATTGCCCTGCCGGCTTGTGCCCAATCTCCGAAATGCCTCTTGGAGTTGGGCCGGGCTGATCGCCTCAAGCGGGACGTCGCACAACTGGCTTCCGCGGGGGTCACTGAGTAGGTGATGCCAACAGCGCCAGGAGCGGTCAACGGAAGGCTGAGGCACGGTGGCGCCCGGACTGCTTCCGCGAGGTGGAGACAGAGAGTCCGCTGGTTGGCGGACTTGGTGTTTCATCTGTGTTGACCGAGGCCTCTGGGCGGTATGGCCAATCCTCGCCAGACCCACCGACCGAACGATTGGTCGGCTCGTGATTGGTAAGTAAAGGCAGCCGTGCACCCCCTGTCAAGAGAGTTGACCGGCTGGGATTTCGCCCGACTCAAGGCATCGCCGGGGCAATCGTTGGCTGTCGCCCCTCAACACCTCGGCAGCCGCAGGCCTGGCGCTCGCCACCTCGGACGACTCGGTCGGAACCACCCAAAGGCCGGTGGCTTGGGGGGTGGGCAAAGTGACCCACTTGGTGATCTTCGTCTGACCCTGGCCTTGATGATCAAGGTCAGGAGGGGAGGTGATCCTCGTGGGGGCGGGTGACATCTCTACCGCATGTCCACTGCGGAGTCCGTCTGCAAGAGCTTCGTCGGCCGGCCCGCTCACTGCAGTGCGAGGCGCTCCTCGACGGCATCACCGCTCCCGCACCTCGGACCGGGCGGGCCTCGCGCGAGGCCCCTGCCTGGACCGGCCAACGGCCAACCCACGTGCCTATGAGGCATACGCTCGCGCAAGAACCGTGCCTACCCGCGGCGTCGTTGACCATGGAGGACGGCTGGCTGTCCATCGAGATCAGGGCGCGTCGAACAGCGCACTCACTGATTCGCCGTTGTGGATGCGCCGGACCGCCTCGGCCAACGCCGGGGCGATCGACAGGACCCGCAACTTGTCGGTGCGATGCTCGATCGGTATGGGCACAGTGTTGGTGCACACGATCTCCAGCACATCAGGCTGGTCTGCCAATCGCTTGAGTGCTCCCGCCGAAAACAGTCCGTGCGTACAGGCAACGCGGATCGAACGCGCTCCCAACTCGCGCAGGCGGTCCAAGAGCTCAAGGACCGTACTGCCCTTGGCGATCTCGTCGTCCAGCACGATGACATCCCGGTCGGCAATGTCCCCGATGACGGAGCTGATGCTCACCCGGTCATCGGCGAAGCGCTGCTTGGCCCCAGCAGCCACCTTCGCACCCAACAGCCGGGCGAAGGCTGCCGCCTCCTTTGCGTTGCCCAGATCCGGGGACACGACCGTCGTATTGGACAGGTCGTAGCGGCGGAAGTGCTGCGCGAGCTCCCTCAGCGCATGCAGGTGGTCCACCGGAACAGAGAAGAACCCGTGCACCTGCGGCGAGTGCAGCGTCAGCGTCAGAGCGCGGCTCGCTCCAGAGGTGACCAGCAAGTCCGCCACCAGGCGCCCGCCGATGGAGATCCTCGGCGCGTCCTTCTTGTCGGACCGGGCATAGGCGTAGTGCGGCATCACCACGGTGATACGGCTGGCGGAGGCCCCGCGAGCGGCGTCACACATCAGCAACAGCTCGACGAGGTTCTCCTGCACGGGAGTGACCAGCGGCTGGATCAGGAAGACGTCCCGTTCACGGCAGTTCGCCTGCAGTTGTACCTCGAGACAATCGTTCGCGAACCGGTTCACCCGCACCGGATTCAGAGGAACCCCCAGGTGGGCACACACTTCGGCCGCCAGTTCGGGGTGGGCGCTACCGCTGAACACGGCGATCTCTCGCACGACGCTCCTCGCTTGATCGACTCGGGTCATTCCACATGCTAATGGCCCCGACGCGGGCGGCCCCCCGCCTGGCGCAGCCGACGGCGAACCGTTCCCTCGCCGGGGGGTGCACCCACCCGAAGGGCCCGCACATCCCGACGAAGGGGCACGTCCACGCGGTCGTTGAGGACGGCGACAGCGACCCCCGGCACGGTCGTGGACGGGTCGATGACGGTCGGCAGGGCCTTGTACGGCCGTTCTGCTCAGTTCGCCGTTCTCGCAGGATCAGCTGTCACGCCTTCCGGAGATCCTTGACACGACGAAGCTTGCCGAGGGACCGCTCCAGGGTCTCGGGGTCGACGATCGCCACCTCGACGGTGACGCCCACGCCGTCCTTGATGCCCTGGCCGATCGACCTGGCGGCGGCCTCGCGCTGTTCGGGGCCGGTGCCAGGGCGGGCCTCGACCCGCACGACCATGTGATCCATGCGGCCGCGCTGGGTGAGCTGGATCTGGAAATGCGGGGCGACTGCGGGCGTGCGTAGGACGATCTCCTCGATCTGGCTGGGGAAGACGTTCACGCCGCGCAGGATGATCATGTCGTCGCAGCGACCGGTGATCTTCTGGATCCGGCGGAAGGCGGGCCGGGCCGTGCCGGGCAGCAGCCGGGTCAGGTCGCGGGTGCGGTAGCGGATGATCGGCAGGGCTTCCTTGGTGAGCGAGGTGAAGACCACCTCGCCCTCCTCGCCATCCGCGAGCACGGTGTCCGTGACCGGGTCGACCACCTCGGGGTAGAAGTGGTCCTCCCACACGTGCAGGCCGTCCTTGGTCTCCACGCACTCCTGGGCGACGCCGGGGCCGATCACCTCCGACAGGCCGTAGATGTCGACGGCGTGGATGTCCATGCGCTCCTCGATCTCACGGCGCATCTCCTCCGTCCACGGCTCGGCTCCGAAGATGCCCACCTTCAGCGAGCTGGTGCGCGGGTCGATGCCCTGCCGCTCGAACTCGTCGAGCAGGGTGAGCATGTAGGACGGGGTGACCATGATGATCTCAGGTGCGAAGTCCTGGATGATCTGAACCTGACGAGCGGTCATGCCGCCGGAGGCCGGGATCACCGTACAGCCGGCCCGCTCGGCCCCGTAGTGGGCGCCGAGGCCGCCGGTGAAGAGGCCGTAGCCGTAGGAGATGTGGACCTTGTGGCCGGGGCGGCCGCCGGCGGCGCGGATCGAGCGGGCGACCATGTCCGCCCACATGGAGAGGTCGTTGTCGGTGTAGCCGACGACCGTGGGGCGGCCGGTGGTGCCGCTGGAGGCGTGGATGCGCCGCACGTCCGCCATCGGCACGGCGAACATGCCGAAGGGGTAGGTGTCCCGCAGGTCGGCCTTGGTGGTGAAGGGGAACCGGGCCAGGTCCTCCAGCGACTCGCAGTCGTCGGGCCTCACACCGGCCTCATCGAACTTCCTGCGGTACAGCTCCACGTTGTCGTAGGCGTGCCGCAGCGTCGATCGCAGACGGTCGAGCTGGAGTTCTCTCAGCTGCTCCCGCGTCAGGCGCTCGCCGCCGTCCAGCAGGTCGTGGGGGAGGGGTTCTCCCAGACGGGATGCGGGGGCCGCCATGGCCGTCGTCTCGCTGCTCATCGCGACTCCTTCGTGGTCGTGCCCGGCGTCCTGTGCGCCGTCGTGTCCCTGGTCGAGCCCGGTGGCGTGCCGGTGATGCTGCGGCTGCGTCCGCGGAACTCCGCGATCACCACTTCGCCGCGCCGGACGCTCACGTCGTAGATGCCGCTGCGGCCGAACCGGGTGCGCTCCTCGGCGGTCGCCACGAGCACGTCGCCCTCGTACGCGGGGGCGACGAAGGTGACGTCGGCGCCCGCCGCGACGGTCACGGGACCGTGGCTGTTGCAGGCGCAGGCGAAGGCGGTGTCGGCGAGCAGGAACACATAGCCGCCGTGGGCGATCTTGTGTCCGTTCACCATCGCCGGGGTCACCGTCATGCGGAGCACGGCGGTCCCTGCGCCGTGTTCGAGCAGCTCGATTCCCAGTCCTCGGGACGCCTCGTCCGCGGAGAACATCGCCTCCGTAGGAGTCGCCTCAGTGGTTTGTATCACTATTTATGCCACCTTGTCTCCCGACCGAACATTCGGTTAGCGTGCAGCACGGCTTAGTAATCCAGTCGGACCAATGCCTGTCAAGAGGTGGACCACATGCCGCACAAGAGGCCGAACGGCCCTGATTTCTTCGCGCGCCATCGCACGCTGCTGGAACAGGCGGTCGCCGCCACCGCGAGCCGGGACCACTGGACGCCGTATCCGGAGTCGCCGAGCAGGTCGGTGTACGGCGAGGACGCCGCGAAGAACGGAGAAGCCGCCTTCCGGGACCGGCTCGGGGGCCACTTCGAGCTCCCCGGCCATCCGGGCAACGGAGCGGTACCGGCGACCGAGATGTCTCCGTACGGTTTCCCGCTGGATGTGACCTACCCCCGCGTCGCCCCGGACGAGGCGGTGGCCGCCGCGCAGGCCGCCATCGGCCCGTGGCGTGACGCGGGGCCGGATATCCGCGCCGGCGTGGCCGCGGAGATCCTCGCCCGTCTGAACGCGGCGAGCTTCGAGATCGCGCACGCCGTGCAACACACCACCGGCCAGGCCTTCGTGATGGCTTTTCAGGCCGGCGGTCCGCACGCCCAGGACCGTGGCCTGGAGGCGGTCGCCTACGCCTGGGCGGAGCAGAAACGGCACCCGGCTGCGGCTCGCTGGAGCAAGCCGCAGCGCAAGGGCGGGCCGCTGGTGATGGACAAGAAGTTCACGCCCGTCGGGCGCGGGGTGGCGCTGTTGATCGCCTGCAACACCTTCCCCACCTGGAACGGCTATCCGGGCCTGTTCGCCTCCCTGGTCACCGGCAATCCGGTCGTAGTCAAGCCGCACCCGGGTGCCGTCCTGCCGCTCGCGATCACCGTGCGCATCGCCCGCGAGGTGCTGGCCGAGGCGGGCTTCGACCCGAACGTGGTGATCCTGGCCGCCGAGAGCCCCGAGGACCGTACGGCGTCGGTGTACGCCCTCCACCCGGACGTACGGATCATCGACTTCACCGGATCCACCGAGTTCGGCGACTGGCTGGAGACACACGCCCGCCAGGCCGCCGTGTACACCGAGAAGTCGGGTTTGAACACGGTGGTGCTGGACTCCACCGACGACTACCGCGGGCTGCTGGGCAACCTGGCCTTCTCGCTGTCCCTCTACAGCGGTCAGATGTGCACCACCCCGCAGAACCTGCTGATCCCGCGCGACGGCATCGCCACGGACCAGGGCGTCAAGAGCGCCGACGAGTTCGCCGCCGACCTCGGCGCCGCCCTTGACCGGCTGCTCGGCGACCCGGCCCGCGCGGCCGGCACCCTGGGCGCCGTCGTCAACGACAGTGTGCGTGAGCGCCTGGAGCGGGCCGCCGGCCTCGGCCGTACGGTGCGCGCGTCGGCGGCGGTCGAGCATCCGGAGTACCCGGAGGCGGTCGTCCGTACGCCGTTGGTGGCGCGGCTGGATGCCACTGCCGACCGGGAGACCTACACCAGTGAGTGGTTCGGGCCCGTCTCCTTCGTCATCGGCACCGATTCCACCGAGCACAGCCTCTCGGTCTTCAGGGAAACCGTGCGGGAACACGGCGCGCTGACCGCCGCCGTCCACTCCACGAGCGAAGACGTGCTGGCCGCCGCCGAGTCGGCCGCCCTGGACGCCGGTGTGCACCTGTCGGAGAACCTGACCGGCGGGGTCTTCGTCAACCAGTCCGCCGCCTTCAGCGACTTCCACGGCAGCGCCGCCAATCCGGCGGCCAGCGCCACCCTGTCCGACCCCGCCTTCGTCACCGGCCGCTTCGCGACGCTGCAGTCGCGCCGGCCCGTTCCCGCTGAGGAGTCCACCCATGCCTGACGACGTCTTCCTGATCGACGGGGCCCGCACCCCGCAAGGCCGCTACGGTGGCGCACTGGCCTCCGTGCGTCCCGACGACCTGGCCGCCCTGGTGGTGGGCGAGGCCGTGCGCCGCGCGGGGATCCCGTCCGAGGCCGTGGACGAAGTGATCCTCGGGGCGGCCAACCAGGCCGGCGAGGACAACCGGGACGTGGCGCGCATGGCCGTGCTGCTGGCGGGGCTGCCGCACACCGTCCCCGGCTACACGGTCAACCGGCTCTGCGCGTCCGGCCTGACGGCGGTCGCGAGCGCCGCCCAGGCGATCCGGTCCGGGGAGGCGGACGTGGTGGTCGCGGGCGGGGCGGAGTCCATGACCCGCGCGCCCTGGGTGATGGCCAAGCCCGGCACCCCCTGGGCCAAGCCGGGGGAGGTACACGACACCTCGCTGGGCTGGCGCTTCACCAACCCGCGCTTCACCGCCGCCGACGGGGCAGTGCCCGCGGGGACGGGTCTGGAGACGGGCAAGGTCACCCTGTCGATGGGGGAGACGGCCGAGGAGGTCGCGGCCCTGGACGGCATCACCCGCATCGAGTCCGACGCGTTCGCCCTGCGAAGTCACCGGCGGGCCGTGGCGGCACAGGAAGCGGGACGCTTCGACCGCGAGATCGTGCCGGTCCCGGTGAAGGACGGCGAGGTCACCCGCGACGAGGGGCCGCGCCCCGGCACGACGCTGGAGAAGCTCGGTGCTCTGAGGACCATCTTCCGCAAGGACGGCATCGTCACCGCCGGTTCCTCCTCGCCGCTGTCGGACGGCGCCGCCGCGCTGGTGGTCGCGAGCGCCGAGGCGGTGCAGCGGTACGGGCTCACCCCACGGGCACGGATCGTCACCTCCGCCTCGGCCGGCGTCCAGCCCCACGTCATGGGCCTCGGCCCGGTCCCGGCCACGCAGAAGGCCCTGGCCCGTGCCGGATGGCAGGCCGGGGACGTGGACGCGGTCGAGCTGAACGAGGCGTTCGCCGCCCAGGCGCTGGCGGTCATGCGCCGTCTCAAGCTCGACGAGGAGAGGGTCAACGCCGACGGTGGCGCCATCGCGCTGGGGCATCCCCTCGGCTGCTCCGGTGCCCGCATCCTGCTGACGCTGCTCGGCCGGCTGGAGCGCGAGGATGCCCGCCGGGGCCTTGCGACGCTGTGCGTGGGCGTCGGCCAGGGCGTCGCCATGCTCGTGGAGCGGGTGTGAGCACCGCCTACGAGACGCTGCTCGTCGAGGAGCGAGAAGACCGGGTCGTCGTCACCCTGCACCGGCCCGACGCCCGCAACGCCATCAGCGGCCGCATGATCGCCGAACTGCACGAGGTGTGCGGTCTGCTGGAAGCCGATCCGAAGCTGCTGCTGCTCACCGGTCACGGCCGGGTCTTCGCGGGCGGCGCCGACATCGCCGAACTGCTGCGACGCGGCCGCGACGAAGCCCTCCAGGGCATCAACAGCCGCCTGTTCGAGCGGATTCGCAGGCTCCCCATGCCCACGCTCGCCGCCGTCGACGGCTGGGCGCTGGGTGGCGGCGCCGAACTCTCGTACGCCTGCGACCTGCGCATCGCCGGTCCGGACGCCGTCTTCGGCAACCCCGAGCCGGGGCTCGGCATCCTCGCCGCGGCCGGGGCCTGCTGGCGGCTGCCCGAGCTGGTCGGCGAGTCGATCGCCAAGCAGGTGCTGCTCGCCGGGCGGAACCTCGACGCGGCCGCGGCACTGGCGGCGGGCCTGGTCATCGACGTCGTACCGGCGGACAAGCTGCTGGCGGAGGCGCATGCCCTGCTCGACCGCATGGCCCGCTCCTCCGCCACCGCCCTGCGGCTGACGAAGCTCGTCGTCGACTCACCCGGTGCCCACCCGGTCGCCGACGACCTGGCGCAGGCCGTGCTGTTCGAGGGACAGGACAAGAAGGACCGCATGACACGCTTCCTGGAGAAGAGGAGCCGGGCATGACCTCAGCACCCGCAGTCGTCGGGGTGATCGGCGGCGGCCGCATGGGCGCCGGTATCGCACTGTCCTTCGCGACGGCCGGTTCGGCCGTGACCGTCGTGGAGAGCGGCGAGCAGGCCGCGACCGCGGCACTCGACCGCGTCGCCACCGGGCTGAAAAGAGCGGCCGAACGCGGCGCACTCGCCGAGCCCACGGAGGAGGTGCTGGCCCGGGTGACGACGGTTCGGTCCGTCGACGCCCTGCCCTCGCACGCCGACCTGGTCGTCGAGGCCGTCCCCGAGGACGCCGCGCTCAAGGCCCGGCTGCTCGCCGCCGCCGAGCAGGCGGTGAGCCCCGGCACGGTACTGGCCAGCAACACCAGTTCCCTGTCGGTCACCGATCTCGCCGCCGCCCTCACCCGGCCCGACCGCTTCCTGGGCATGCACTTCTTCAACCCCGTGCCTGCCTCCGAACTGGTCGAGATCGTCGTCGCACCCGGCACCGGGGCCGACACCGTCGAGGCGGCCCTCGGCTGGACCCGCTGCCTCGGCAAGAAGGACGTCGTCGTCAAGGACTCGCCCGGCTTCGCCAGCAGCCGCCTCGGCCTGGCCCTGGGCCTGGAGGCGATCCGCATGGTCGAGGAGGGCGTCGCGGAACCGGATGCGATCGACGACGCCATGCGGCTCGGCTACAAGCACCCCATGGGGCCCCTGCGCCTGACCGACCTGGTCGGGCTCGACGTACGCCTCGCCATCGCGGAGCACCTGCACGCCACGCTCGGCGAACGCTTTGCCCCGCCCCGGCTGCTGCGCGAGAAGGTTGCCCGTGGCGAGCTCGGCCGCAAGACCGGAAAGGGGTTCTACACGTGGGAATGAGCGCTACGAGCCGGCCTCCGGCCGACGAGACGCGGCCCGGCGTCGGCTACACCCTGGACGGCGGCGTTGCCGTCATCGAACTCCGAAGGCCCTCCGCGGGAAACGCCCTGGACGTGTCGTTGCGCGCCGGGCTGATCGCCGCGGTACGCCGGGTGCGCGGCGAAGGCGACGTCGTCCGGGCGGTGCTGCTGACCGCCGAGGGCCGGCACTTCTGCGTCGGCCAGGACCTCAAGGAGCACGCCCGAGCCCTGGAGAGCGCGCCCGCCTCCGCCTTCGCCATCGTGCGGGACGAGTACAACCCGCTCGTCGAGGAACTGCACGCGCTGCCGCAGCCCGTGGTCGCGGCCGTCGAGGGCGCCTGCGTCGGTGCCGGCCTCGGGCTCGCCCTCTGCGCCGATATGCGGGTCGCGGGAGCCGGTGCCCGCTTCTCGACCGCGTTCACCGGGATCGGCCTGGCCGCCGACAGTGGTCTGAGCGGGGCTCTGGCACAGGCGGTCGGTCCGTCGCGGGCCGCCGCCCTGATGCTGCTGGGCGACCGCTTCGACGCCGCAGCGGCGCAGCAGTGGGGCCTCGTCCACAGCGTCGTGCCGGACGGCGGCGCCGCCGCGGAGGGCCTGGCCCTCGCCCAGCGTCTCGCCGCCGGTCCCACGGCCGCGTATGCCGAGGTCAAGGCACTGCTGCGGTCCAACGGAGCACCCTTGCCCGTCGTGCTGGAACGCGAGGCGGCGACCCAGGAGCGGCTGGGCACGACCGAGGACCACCGCGCTGCTGTGCGGGCCTTCCTCGAGGGCCGGCAGCCGTCCTTCACCGGACACTGACCCGGCTGCCGCACTTGCCGGAACACGAACGCTCAGCCATGATGTCGACCGAACGAACGGTCGGTCGGTCGGGAAGGTAGGGACAGATGACCGCGTCACACGTCAACGTGTCGGCGGCGGGCTGCGCAGGGCCGGAGCTGCAGGAGCACTTCGACGCGACGATCGCCCGCGACCAGCGCATCGAGCCGCGCGACTGGATGCCGGACGGCTATCGCCGGACGCTGATCCGGCAGATCGCGCAGCACGCCCACTCGGAGATCATCGGGATGCAGCCCGAGGGGGAGTGGATCACCAAGGCCCCGTCGCTGCGCCGCAAGGCCATCCTGTTCGCCAAGGTCCAGGACGAGGCCGGGCACGGGCTCTACCTGTACTCGGCGGCGGAGACCCTGGGCGCCGATCGCGCGGACCTGACGAACCGGCTGATCGAGGGCCGCCAGAAGTACTCCTCGATCTTCAACTACCCGACGCTGAGCTTCGCCGACGTCGGGGTGATCGGCTGGTTCGTGGACGGCGCGGCCATCTGCAACCAGGTGCCGCTGTGCCGCAGTTCGTACGGGCCGTACGCGCGCTCGATGGTACGGATCTGCAAGGAGGAGTCGTTCCACCAGCGGCAGGGCTACGAGCTGCTGATGACGATGATGCGTGGCACCGACGCCCAGCGGGAGATGGTCCAGGACGCCGTGAACCGCTGGTGGTGGCCGTCGCTGATGATGTTCGGACCGCCGGACGACAACTCGCCCAACTCCGCGCAGTCCATGGCCTGGAAGATCAAGCGGCACAGCAACGACGAGCTGCGTCAGCGGTTCGTGGACATGACGGTGCCGCAGGCCGAGAAGCTCGGCGTCACCCTGCCCGACCCCGAACTGCGCTGGAACGAGGAGCGCGGTCACCACGACTTCGGCACCCCCGACTGGGCCGAGTTGACCAGGGTGATCTCCGGCGACGGGCCCTGCAACGCCGAGCGCGTCGCCCGACGCCGGACCGCACACGAAGAGGGCGCCTGGGTCAGGGAGGCCGCCATCGCCCACGCGGCCAAGCAGGCCGCCCGTACGGAGAAGGGAGCGGTGGCATGACCACCGAGAGGAACGACTGGCCGCTGTACGAGGTGTTCGTACGCGGCAAGCGCGGGCTCAACCACGTCCACGTGGGCTCGCTGCACGCGGCCGACGACCGGATGGCCCTCACCCACGCACGTGACCTGTACACCCGGCGCAACGAGGGCGTGTCCGTCTGGGCGGTGCGCAGCGACCACATCGCCGCCTCCACCCGCGACGAGAAGGACCCCTTCTTCGCCCCCAGCGCCGACAAGGTGTACCGCCACCCCACCTTCTACGACATCCCCGACGACGTCCCGCACATCTGAGGAGCAGGGCATGAGCGACGACCACGTCCACTCGATCCTGGCCGAGGGACACGAGGACGACACCCGCTGGGCGTACGGCACCGGCTTCGAGCACCCGCTGTACGGCGTGGACAGCGCGGTGCCCGACGGCATCGACACCGGCGAACTGGCCGCCGTCTGTGTCGCGTTGGCCGACGACGCCCTCGTCCTGGCGCAACGGCTGGCCGAGTGGACCACCCGCGCCCCGGAACTGGAGGAGGAGGTGGCCCTGGCGAACATCGGACTCGACCTGCTCGGCCAGGCCCGCCTGCTGTACTCCCGCGCCGGCCAGGTCGACGGCACCGGCCGCGACGAGGACGCCTACGCCTACTTCCGCGACGCCGACGACTTCCGCAACGTACGCCTCGCCGAACTCCCGGGCGGCGACTTCGCGTTCTGCGTCGCACGCCTGCTGGTGCTCTCCGCATGGAGGCTCGCTCACTTCGAGCGGCTCACCGCCTCCGACGACCCGGTGCTCGCCGCGATCGCCGCCAAGGGGGTCAAGGAACTCACGTATCACCGGCAGTACGCCGCCGAATGGGTCGTCCGCCTCGGCGACGGCACCGCCGAGTCCCATCGCCGGATGCGGGACGCGCTGGAGCAGGTCGCGCCGTACCTGGACGAGCTGTTCACCGCATACGACGTCCGGGACGAAGTCGGGGCGGTGCTGGAGCAGGTCACGAAGGCGGCCGCAGTGCCCCTGCCGGTGTACCGGCCGCTGCCCGGCGCCGGCCGCGACGGCGAGCACACCGAGCACCTCGCTCCACTGCTGGCCGAGCTGCAGAGCGTGGCCCGCGCCCACCCGGAGGCGGCATGGTGACCGTACTGACGGACGTGCGCCGCGCCCGGCACATCGCCGAGTGCGTGCCGGATCCCGAGTTGCCCATGCTCACCCTGGCGGACCTCGGCGTGCTGCGGGGTGTCGAGGTCGGTGAGGACGGGACGGTCGTCGTCAGCCTCACCCCGACCTACTCCGGCTGCCCGGCCATGGCCGAGATGCGCGCCGAAGTGGCCGCGCGCCTCACAGCCGCCGGATACGCGCATGTCCGGGTGCGCACGGTGCTCGATCCGCCCTGGACCACGGACTGGATCACACCCAGCGGCCGCCGCACCCTCGCCGAGCACGGCATCGCGCCGCCCGGACCGGCGCCGCGGACCGCCCCCGGCCCGGTGCCGCTGACACTGTCCCCCACCCGCCCCGCGGTTCCGTGCCCCCGGTGCGGCTCGGGGGACACGGAGGAGACCTCCCGCTTCGGCGCCACCTCCTGCAAGGCGCTGTGGCGCTGCCGCGCCTGCCGCGAACCCTTCGAGTACGTCAAGGAGATCTGATGGAGGACCTGCTGCCACCCGGCACCTCCGCCCCCACATCCGTGCGGCGACGCCGCCCGGCCTTCCACCACCTGCGCGTGACCGCCGTGCAGCGGCTGTGCGCGGACGCGGTCGCGGTCGGCTTCGACATCCCCGCCCACCTGGCCGAGGAGTTCGCCTTCACCCCGGGCCAGTCGCTCACCCTGCGCCGCGAGGTCGACGGGCGGGACGAGCGGCGTACCTACTCGATCTGCTCCCCGGTGGGCGCACGGCCGCGCATCGGGGTGCGCGAAGTGCCCGGCGGGCTGTTCTCCTCCTGGCTGGTCCACGACGTACGGCCCGGCGACACCCTGGAGGTGATGGCCCCGACCGGTGCCTTCACTCCCGACCTCACCGCACCCGGCCATCACGTCCTCGTCGCCGCGGGGTCCGGCATCACCCCCATGCTCTCCATCGCCGAGTCGGTCCTCGCCGCCGACGACCGCTCGCGGGTCACGCTGTTGTACGGCAACCGCCGTACCGGCTCGGTCATGTTCGCCGACGAACTCGCCGACCTGAAGGACCTCCACGCGGGGCGCTTCCAGCTCGCCCACGTCCTCTCCCGCGAGCCCCGCGAGGCCGAGGTGCTCTCCGGCCGCCTGGACGCCGACCGCCTCTCCGCCCTCATCGGCGGGCTGGTCGACGTCAGCGCCGCGGACCACTGGTGGCTGTGCGGGCCCCACGGCATGGTCCGCGACGCCCAGCGGGTCCTGGCCGGCCTGGGGGTGCCCGACACTCGTGTCCACCAGGAGCTGTTCTACGCGGACGACGCGCCGGTGCGGCAGACGCGGCGGCACGAGGAAGCCGCTGCCGAGGGCCCGGTCAGCCAGGTCACCATCACGCTCGACGGCCGGTCCACCACCGCCGCGCTGCCACGCGCGGCCACGGTGCTGGACGGTGCCCAGAAGATGCGCCCCGACCTGCCCTTCGCCTGCAAGGGCGGCGTGTGCGGTACCTGCCGCGCCCTGGTCACCGAGGGCGAGGCCGACATGCGCCGCAACTTCGCCCTCGAAGCCGCCGAGGTCGAGGCCGGCTATGTGCTGACCTGCCAGACCTTCCCCGTCTCCAAGACGCTGACCGTCGACTTCGACAGCTGAGGAAGCCCATGTCCGTGCACCTGGAAGTCGCCGAGGGCGTCGGCACGATCCGCCTCGACCGCCCGCCGATGAACGCCCTCGACATCGCCACCCAGGACCGGCTCGGCGAGCTCGCCGCGGAGGTGACCGAGCGCGACGACGTCCGAGCGGTGATCCTGTACGGCGGCGAGAAAGTGTTCGCGGCCGGCGCGGACATCAAGGAGATGCAACTCCTCGACCACGCGGGAATGGTCAGGCGCTCGCGCCCGCTTCAGGAAGCGTTCACCGCCGTCGCCCGCATCCCCAAGCCGGTCGTCGCCGCGATCACCGGTTACGCGCTCGGCGGCGGCTGCGAACTGGCCCTGTGCGCCGACTACCGGATCGCCGCCGACAACTCCAGGCTCGGCCAGCCCGAGATCCTGCTCGGCCTGATCCCCGGCGCGGGCGGCACCCAGCGCCTGTCCCGGCTCGTGGGCCCCTCCAAGGCCAAGGACCTCGTCTTCACCGGCCGGATGGTCAAGGCCGACGAGGCCCTTCGGATCGGCCTGGTCGACCTCGTGGTCCCGGCCGCCGAGGTGTACGAGCAGGCGCACGCCTGGGCCGCCCGGCTGGCGAGGGGCCCGGCACTCGCCTTGCGAGCCGCCAAGGAGTCGATCGACCAGGGCCTGGAGGCCGACATCGACACCGGTCTCACCATCGAACGCAACTGGTTCGCGGGCCTGTTCGCGACGGAGGACCGCGAGCGGGGGATGCGCAGCTTCGTCGAGGAAGGCCCTGGCAGGGCGACGTTTCTGTCAACTACCCGTCGCTAGAACGACGGGCTTGCTGCTCGGGTTCACCGATGGCTTCGGTGGTCCCGGCTGCGTCCAGCTCTCACACTCGATGGTGTCGCCGGTCAGGCGATGAGGGTGAGGGCAGGGGCCTGTGACTCGGCCCCGCGGACCCACGCGCACCAGCCGCGGTGGCTGATGTTGTGGGACGCGTTACGGTCGGCGTGCTCAGCGAAGCCGCACGACCGGCAGACGAACACGGCCTGGGAGGGCCGGTTGGCCTTCTCGATGTGGTGACAGCGGGAGCATTCCCGGCTGGTGTACGCCGGATCTACGTACACCACCGGGACCCCGGCGCGTTTCGCCTTGTAGGCGATGAACGCGTCGAGCTGGTGAAACGACCAGGAGTGCAGCGTGACGCGCTGGGGCTTTCTCAGCCGTGCCCGTTCGCGGATGCCCGTCAGGTCTTCCAGGGCGATTCCGCGACCGGTGCTCCCCCACGCTCGGCTTCGCTCGCGCGGGAGGTACCCCCATTCGCCTCCACCACGATGCGCTTGCTGATCTTGTGGTTGATGTCGCGGGCCCGGCGTTTCTCCTTGCCCGCGTGCTTCCTCGCCCGCCGCTTGGCGGACTTGGTGTTCTGCTGCTGCAGCTTGGTGCGCAGCTCCCGGTCTGCTTCACGGCGCCGGTTCAGGCGGCGTCCGCTGTGCCGCTTGCCGGTGGAGGTGGTGGCGATGTTGACGATGCCCAAGTCCACCCCGACGAACCCCACCGGGTGTGCGTTCCCCTCGGCCTCGGCGATGTCGCAGGTCACCAGCAGATACCACTGCCCGCCCCGGCACAGCAGATCGGACTCACCTTTGCGGTGCGCAGCCACCACCGCCAGCTGCCCCGGCTCGCCGGTGAACGCGACGTTCTTCATCCGCCCGGCCGTGGTCCAGATCGACACCGTGCGCTGCTTGTGCTGCCAGGACAGCATCCGGTCGTCATAAGGCTGCGCGGCGTCCGCGCGGAAGGTGACCGGCTTGCCGGCCGCCCTCTCGTAACGCTTGGAGCCGGGCTTGCCGTAGTTTCCGTTACGGAGGTTGGCGCGCAGCGTGGTGTAGGCGTCGCAGGTCTTCTTGATCGCGTGCTGGGCGGCCTGCGCACCCAGATTCCACCGGGTCTTGATCTGCTGATAGGTGTGCTTGCGCAGGGCCGGGGGTTTGGCCGCCTTCTCCTCGAAGGCGACGTGGGCGGCAGTGGCGGCCTCGTTGCAGGCATGCAGGGTCGCCTCAAGTGCCGCCGCCTGCACGGGCGTCGGGCCGGCCTCGCCACCGCGCTCGTCCCCCGGACCGCCATCGACCCGGCCACGCCCGGAATCCGCACGGCGCCCATCGAGGATCTCCCGATCCTGCGCCTGCTGTTCGCCGCGACGCGTCACACCGAGACCGCGAACCCGACGACCACGGCCGTCATCGCAGCGCTGCGCACAGCCACGCGGCAGGACCGCACCCCGCGCCCTCGGCCGGCCTAGGACACGCCGTCGAGCGGTCGCAGGAAGCGGCGCTCGTACCGTCTGATGCAGCGGGTCTCACGGGCGAGTTCGAACGCTTCCCGGCACTCCGGGTCGGACATGCTGTCCGTGCGGTACTGCTCGTACGCGGCCAGGCTGGGAAAGGAGAACAGGGCGTAGGCGATGTCGCTGTCGCCCTCACTCGGCAGGAAGTAGCCGTGGTGCGTCCCGCCGAAACGGTCGACGAGCCGGACCCAGCGGCGACCGTATTCCTCGAAGTCCTCGAGCTTGTCGGGGTCGATCTCGTACTTCAGATGAACAGTGATCATGCCTGCAATCATGCCGGATGACGGTGTGCTTCCGAGGATCGCAGTGGGTCGGTGCCCGTCACGAGGTGGAAGACGGTGGCGCACAGGCTGTAGAGGTCGGCGGAAAGGCCGGGCGCGGGTTGCAGCGACGGGCCCCGGACCTGCCGGCGTGGCCACCTCCTCACTGCCGGCCCGTCCTTTCCCACGCGTTCCAGGACCGCGCCGAGCCGGCTGAGTTCCGCTTCTCCGCTGACGAACGGCACACGCTCCGCGAGTCTGCCGGGCCTGTCGTGGAATTCGGCCAAAGTACGCGCTCACCTGCCGCCCGGTGCTGCCGTCCGCATCGTTCCCCGCGGCTTCGTACCGAGGGCGGATGCCGAACTGCGTTGACCAAGATTCGTACAGCACTTCTGGGGCAGTCGTCACATGGCAGTCCCGGGGCTGGGCGGCGATCGCGGCGAGCGATGCGCTCTATAGGTAGTTCTACGGATGCGTGCTTCCACCGATTCCGACGGCCCGTCAGCTGGTGCATTCTGATCACGACATCACCGGGCGAGGCGAGTCCCATCCCGGTGTGGGGTGTGGTGCCCGACCGCCGATCGCGGTGGCGACCGCGTCTTTCGACACGGGACCGGACCGGGTTCTTCGTCTTCGACGGCCTTGAACACCATCCGGAGCCACATCCGTCCTTCCCGCCGCCCTCACAAGACCGCTCAACACATGCCACTGGGTGAACGCCCTGCCCCCACAACGCCGACAACTGCCCACCCACGAGGCTCAGATGAAACAAAAAGAGGAAACGAACAGTCCGAGCGGGGCTTCACGCCGGCCCTGTTCCTCACAGTGCGGGGATACGCGAGCCGACGCGCAGAGGGGAACCAGTGGGACGTGACGGCTTCCGGCCTGTGTACCACCCGGCCGGTCACGACCAGGAACTGCGCGTGGCACTGGAGGACCTCCGGACCGGGCGCTGGATGGCGATGCGGACCGTGCTGGCCCGTGCCGAAGGGAACTGGGCGCTCAGGACGTCGCGCAGTCAGGTGCTGGCCGCGGCCGCCGCGGCTTCGGACGTGGTGCAGGCATGGCGGGCCGAGGACCCCGGCAACGCGGACGCGATGATGATGCGGGCCCGGGTCGCGGTGGAGCGGGCGCTGCAGGCCCGGCGCCGGGGGCATCCCAGGGAGAAGGAGCTGGCCGAGTCGGCCCGTGAGGCGGTACGGCTCGCGGCTCACAGCGGCCCCGACGACCCCGTCCCCTGGGTGTGTCTGCTGGCGCTGGCGCAACTCGACGAGCAGCAACTGCGGCAGGAACAGCAGGTGGCGCCGCCGGAGCCGACCCTGCCCCACGGTCCGTGGCAGCTCCTGCGGGAGGCTCACGTACGGGATCCGTTCAACCGCGAGGCGTACCACCGGATGCTGCGGTTCTTCTACGCCCGCGCCGGGGGCTCGCTCGCGGACGCGCTGCACTTCGTGCAGTGGGCGGTTGCGCCGGCGCCGGACGGATCGGCGGTCCTCGTACTGCCGCTGTACGCGTACGCGGCCCACTACCGGCTGCAACGCGAGCGGCTTCGGGCGGCGGATCCACTTGCGCGCCAGCAATGGCAGCGCATACACATCGTCCGCGACGTGGACCGTGCCCTGCACCGGTGGTTCAGGCATCCGGGAGAGGTTCTTCGCCCACCGCTGGATCTCAACCACCTCGCCCATGCCCTGTGGGCCGGCCACCGGTTCTCAGAAGCCGCCGAGGTCTTCCGTGCGATCGGTCAGTACGCCACGCACCAGCCGTGGGAGTACACCGCCGATCTCTCCGGCCGCGCAGACCTGGCCGAGGGCGAGTTCGTGTGGGCACGTGCGCAGTGCCTTGCCGCGGCCCAAGCCGAACTGGCACGTGGTTCCCGGTACAGGTAGCGCGTCTCCGGCGGCCGCTCCCCTCCGCGCCTGTTTCCGCGCGTCCTTACCGATTTTCTTGATGGAGGTAGTTCGGTGTCGCACTCGGCACGATCCGCAGGTTCGCCGTCCGTAAAGGACGACGAGCTGCTTTCCCAGCTCGGTTACAGACCACAACTAGCCCGGCGTATGGGCCCCTTCGGGAATTTCGCCATCAGCTTCTCGGTCATCTCGGTGCTGTCCGGCTGCATGACTCTCTACGGCTTCGGGCTGAACACGGGCGGTCCGGCCGTGATGCTCTGGGGCTGGGTCGCAGTGGGTCTGTTCGTCCTGTGCGTCGGCATGGCACTGGCAGAGGTCACCAGCGCCTATCCCACGTCGGGGGCGCTGTACTACATGGCTCATCAGCTGGGCGGTCCCCGATGGGGCTGGTACACCGGCTGGCTGAACCTGCTGGGCCTGCTCGGGGCGATCGCCGGGATCGACTACGGTGCCGCGCTGTTCACCGGCGCTCTGCTGAACCTTCAGTGGGGTTTCGAGCCCACACCGGGATCGATCCTGGTCATTTACGCCTGCATCCTCGTCCTTCACGCCGCGCTGAACCTGTTCGGCGTACGCCTGGTGAGCATCCTCAATTCGGTCAGCGTGTGGTGGCATCTGGGGGGCGTGGCCGTCATCGTCGGTGTCCTCGCGATCGTGCCGTCGCACCACCGGTCCGCGGACTTCGTGTTCGGGCACTACGCCAACGGCACCGGTTGGGAGAGCCCGTTCTATGTCGCGGCGATAGGGCTGTTGCTGGCGCAGTACACGTTCTCCGGCTACGACGCGTCCGCGCACCTGTCCGAGGAGACGACCCGGGCCCAGGTGTCCGCCGCTCGTGGCATCGTGCGCTCGATCTGGGTCTCGTGGATCGCCGGCTTCATCCTGCTGACCGGGCTGACCTGGGCGATTCAGGACTACGCCGCCACTCAGAGCACGGCGACCGGGGTGCCGCCGGCGCAGATCTTCCTTGACGCCGTCGGACTGGCCGGGGCCAAGGCACTGCTGCTGATCGTCATCGTGGCCCAGTTGTTCTGCGGAAACGCCGAGGTCGCGGCGGCGAGCCGGATGGTGTTCGCTTTTTCCCGGGACGGTGCGCTGCCCGGATCCGGGCAGTGGCGGCGCGTCTCCACCCGGACCGGGACACCCACCCGGGCTGTGTGGCTCTCGGTCGGAGTGGCCCTGGTCCTGGCCCTTCCGTCCCTGTACTCCGCGACGGCCTACGCGGCGGTGACGGCGATCAACGTCATCGGCATCACTCCGGCCTACGCCATCCCCATCTATCTGCGGCTGCGCGCCGGCCACCGGTTCCCCGTGGGGCCGTGGAACCTCGGAGCCTGGAGCAAGCCGATCGGCTGGGTGGCAGTGGTGTGGGTGGCGGTCGTGACCGTTCTGTTCTGCCTGCCGCAGAGCAATCCCGTCACAGTCGACTCCTTCAACTACGCGTCGGTGGCACTGGCCGTGGTGCTGCTGCTGGCCAGTGTCTGGTGGTGGGTGGCTCACCGGTCCTATTCCACCCCCCTGTACAGCGGCACCCCCGAAATGGCCGCGATCCAGAGGGACGTCGTCTGATGGCGCCCGAGCAACAGGCTGTCACCCCCGGGCCACTCGCCGGCCAGGCCGGCCAGGCCACTGCGCCGTCCGCGCGCCGCTCCAGGACGCAGCGGCCCCCCGGGCTGCTCACCCTCGACCAGCTTGTCGACCGCGTGACCGCCGGACACATCGACACCGTGCTGCTCGCCGCACCCGACATGCAGGGCCGGCTGAAGGGCAAGCGTCACGGCGCACGCCATTTCGTGGACCGGGTTCTCTCCGGCGGTGCGGAGATGTGCGCCTATGTCTTCGCCACGGACGTCGACATGCGTCCCCTCGACGGCTACGCGCTGACCTCATGGGGGAGCGGGTACGGGGACGTACGCCTGCTCCCCGATCCGGGCACCGTTCGGATGCTTCCCTGGATTCCCGGCGCTGCTCTCGTGTTCGCCGATGCGCTGGACACCGCCGACCGGCCCGTGGAGGTGGCTCCCCGCCGTATGCTACGCCGCCAGCTGGAAGGGCTCCGCGGGCATGGTCTGAGCGCCAAGGTGGGCCTGGAGAGCGAGTTCGTCCTCTACCAGGGGACCCATCACGATCTTGAACAGTCCGGCCACCGGGATCTGCGGCCCGTCGTCATGACCAATCTGGACTACTCCCTTGACATCCCCCGGCGAACGGACACCTTTCTGCGCAGGCTGCAGGCCGCCCTCGCGGGTGCCGGTCTCCCCGTCGAAGCGGTGAAGGGCGAAGGCAGCCCCGGCCAGGTGGAGGTGACCTTTCCGTACGGGGATCCGCTACGGGCATGTGATGGCCACCTGGTCTTCAAGCACGCCGTACGGCACACCGCTGAGCGCGCCGGAATGGCGCCGACGTTCATGGCGGCCCCCGATACGGGCGTAGCCAGCGGATGCCATGTGCATCTGTCCCTGTGGCGGGAAGATGAGCCGGTCTTCGCCGAGAGGGACGGGCGCCTGCCGGAGACGGCGCGCAAGGTCGTCGCCGGCCTGCTCGACGCTCTGCCCGACCTCGCGCCCCTCTACGCTCACCACCCCAACTCCTACAAGCGATACCGTGCCGGTTCATTCGCCCCGACCGCCTTCACCTGGGGCCGGGACAACCGCACGTGCGCCGTGCGTGTGGTCGGCCACGACGAAGGTCTCCACTTGGAGGTCCGGCTGCCAGGGGCGGACGTCAACCCCTATCTGGCCCTCACGGCGGTTCTGGCCGCCGCACAGCACGGGATCGATCATGAGCTGCCCTTGCCGCCGCCGCAGGCCGGCAACGCGTACCAGGCAACCGGGAACCGGCCGGTCCCGGCCACCCTGCTCGAGGCACTGGAGGCGTTCCGGAAAAGCGAGTCGGCGTGCCGCATGCTCGGCCCCACCGTGGTCGAGCACTACTCCCGGGCCGCCGAGATCGAGCTGGACGTCGTACACACGCACGTGACCGATGTCGACCGGCAGCGGGGGTTCGCCCGGGCCTAGGGGTTCACAGCACCCCGACCGCTCGCCCAGATCGGCCGCCGGGCCGCGCCTCGGCTTCGCTCACGCCTCCCGAAGCCGACGCGCGGCCCGGCGGTCCCTTCCACCCCTGCTTCACCTCCTTGCCACCTCCGTGAGGATCGATGCTTTCTCCGCCCACTTCGGCACCATCCCTGCCGCCCCGCCGACACGATGCCTGGCCCGGTCAGCTCTCCGTGCGCAGCCTCCTTCGTCTTCTCGCGATCACTGTCCCGGTCGCCATGACCGGCCTGGTCGTCGCTCGCACGACCTGGATGCTCCAGAAGTCGGATGTCCTGGTCGCCAGCTCCGTCAGCGGTGAGGAAGCCGGACGGCAGCTGCGACGCGAGACGTATGCACTCGCCGGAGCCGGTGCCTTCGTCGGCCTCGCGGTGACCGGGCTGACCCTCGTCATCTGCCGCACTGTGATCCGGCGGGCCGATCATGCCCGGACCATGGCCCTGACGGTCGCTCAGCAACACCTTCCCGATCTGGTCGCGCGCCTCAGACACGGAGAGGACGTGAACGCCCACGACCTGCCCAAACCCACCGGGCGCCACGACGAGTTCGGTGTGATCAGCGATGCCGTGGCCCGGCTCGCCCTGCAGACCCTGGATTCGGCCTACGCCGTCCACCGGGAACGCGAGGGCTTCAACCGCTTCTGCGTCGGAGCCGCCGAACACGCGTTGGTCGCGGTTGCCGCCCTGCTGCGGGAGCTGGACGACATGCAGAGCCGCTCCGACCAGGACACCGAGTTCAGGGACGCGCTCTACGCACTGGACCACGAAGTCGTACAGCTCCGTCGCCGACTGGAGAACCTGCTGCTGCTCGTCGGCGGTACCGTGCCCCATCCTCATACCTCGCCGGTAACGGCCGGCAACATCGTGATCGACGCAGTTGGTGAATCGCCGAGCCTGCAGCGCGTGCAGACCGAGTTCGGGGCGGAGGGCTGGATCGTTCCCGAAGCGGCCGGGGCCCTGACCCATCTGCTCGCGGAACTCATCGACAACGCCCTCGCCTACTCCGCACCCCACCTCGAAGTCGTCGTGCGCTCCGTTCCCACGGCAAGCGGTATCGCCTTCGAGGTCGAGGACCGGGGCAACGGTCTGTCCACCGGGCTGCTGACCGAGATGAACGGTCGCCTGAGAGTCACGCCGTTGTTCGCGGAGATCGCGGACACCGACCAGCTGGGCCTCTTCGTCGTGGGCCGCCTCGCGGCACAGTGCAACATCGCCGTCACCCTGCGGCCGTCGGCCTATGGCGGTCTGTCCGCCGTGGTCATGGTGCCCCGCGCACTCCTCGCCGAGGCCCCGCGGACTTCGGTACAACCACGCGCGACCGCCCCCGCATCGCCTTCCCCCCGCGAGGCGCTGTCAGGCATGCAGGCCCGCCCGAAGGCTCCTCCCGCGGTGCCGGCACGCCCCATGGACGTTCCTTCGGGGACCGGGACCGTTCCTCCGGTCACCGGGAGTGCCCACTCGGCCGACACGGCCGCTCCTTCGGTCACCGTCGATGGTCTGCCAAGGCGCACGCCTGGTGCTCGCATGACCGGGCGGCTCAGCGACAAGACCGGCAACAGCCCGGAATCCGTCGCGGCCGGCACGGACACCGGTCCCGCCCCTTCGGCAACGCCGGCCCTGCCTGCGGGAACCTCGGACACTCGTGCAGAACCCGAGGCCCCTCCGCCGTTCACCGCGGACGGACTGCCGCGGCGCAGGCCCGGTGCTCATGTCGCCGCACAGCTGCGTGACAGCGCCGACAACGTGCCGGGCCCCGTGTCCACCGACGACACCCATGAGCGCACCCCCGAGCAGATCGCGGCCCAGTTCGCCGGTTTCCCCAGTTACGCCGATCCCGATGCGGAGACGTACCCATGACCAGCACGTTCGAGAGCTTGCAGAACACCATCGAGTCGACGGGACACTACGAGGACCCCGGCACTTTCGACATGCTCCGCAACAGTCTGCGGCGCGTCGACGGCATCATCGGGATGGTCCTGCTGTCCAACGAAGGCATAGCCAAGGCGGCGTACGGGCTCCCCACGGACGACGCACAACTGATCGCCGCCGCCTGTTCCGGCATGGCCAGCCTGTCGGCCTCCATCTCGCAGGCCGTCGACGGCGGCGATGTCCTCCACACAGTGGTGACCATGAAAGCGCGCAACGTGATTGTCACCGCCTGCGGAGACGGCAGCACCTTGCTCGTGGTCGTCGGTGCGTCCGCCCAGATCGGCCTGGCACTGGGGGAGATCATCCGCAAGGCGAAGGCGTACGCCGCGCAGATGGGCACCCTGGCGCGCGCGGAACTGCCCGCGCGGTGAAGCCCGGCGACAACGCTCGCCGGACCCGCCTGTTCGCTCTGGCCCCCGCAGGCCGGACAGCCGCGCGCCCCGGCCAGTCCGGGGAGTCCCTGTCCATGCACTCCGCCGTCACAGCGGCTGTGGCCCTCGAACATACGGTTGGCCTGCCGGAGGAATGGCAGACGGCGATGCGCGTGTGCACCGCCTCACGCGCGGTCGCCGAGGTCGCCGCGGTGCTGCACATGCCGCTGACCGCGGTCCTCGAGATGTTGACCGAGCTCGTCGCGCGCGGCCTGGTCCACCACCAACCGCCGCTGACAGAACGCCAGGCGGCGGACTTCGATCTTCTCCGCAGAATCAGGAAGGGCCTTGAAAACCTCTAGCACGCCTCCTCAAGCGAAGATTCTCATCGCCGGTGGATTCGGGGTCGGGAAGACGACGTTGGTCGGAGCCGTCAGTGAGATCACCCCGCTGAGCACGGAGGAGCGGCTCACGGTCGCCAGTGCCGGCATCGACCACCTCGGCCCGGCAGACGGCAAGACCACCACCACGGTGGCCCTGGACTTCGGTCGGATCACCCTTGAGGCCGCCACGCTCCTGCTGTTCGGCACCCCGGGCCAAGAACGCTTCTGGTTCATGTGGGACGACCTCCTCAGAGGCGCCATCGGTGCCGTCGTCCTGGTCGACACCCGCCGCCTCGATGTCAGTTTCGCCGCCGTCGACTTCTTCGAGAGCCGCGGCACCCCGTTCGTCATCGCCGTGAACTGTTTCCACGGCTCCCAGCACCACACCCCCGACCAGATCCGCACGGCCCTGGACCTGCAGGACCCGCAGACCTCCGTGCTGATGGTCGACGCCCGGCGCAAGGACTCGGTCCGCGCCGTCCTGCTGGCGCTCCTCGACCAGCTCATTTCCCGGGCCGCGACGGCCATGCCGCGCAGCTCGGACTCGTGAGATCCGGGGCGTTCCTCAGACCTTGTGGTCACCGTCATCGCCTGGTCGTGGAGAAGCGGGGCGGGTCGAACCAGCCATCATCGAGGCCGTCCGCGAGCCGTGTGCCGGGGGCCGAGGCGGGTGGCCGGACCGGAGTGCACAGGAACTGGTCGAGGGCGATGGCGAAAGCGGTGCTCGCCACTCGCGTGGGGGCTTGTGAGCGTGCGTGGCAGTGCTTCAGTGCGGATTCGATGGTGGACGAGACGTCCTCGAAGATCGACTCATCGGAGATCTTCAGGTTGCCCTGCGTCAGGAAGGCGAAGGTACGAGCCATGCCGCAGTTGGCGATGAAGTCCGGAACGACGGCGACGCTGTGGTCCGCGTGTTCGTAGACGGGGCCGTAGAAGATCTCGGGGTCGGCAAACGGCCGGTTGGCGCCGCTGGCGATGACTTCGAGGCCGTTCGCTGTCAGACGGTCGACGTGTTCGCGTGTGACCGGACGTCACGCCGCGCAGGGGAGAAAGACCTCCGCGCCGGTGTCCCAGATGGCGTCGTTGACCTGGTCGAAGGGCACGAGGTCGTCGACCTGCAACGTGTTGCCCTGCTTGGCGAGGAACAGTTCGCGGACCTCGTCGGCGCTGTATCCGGAAGGGTTGATGAGTCCACCACTGCGGTCGATCACGCCGACCAGGCGTGCACCGGACTGTGCCGCCGCCGCGTACCTGGTCATGGCCACGGCCGCCACGCTCGCCGACGGCGGCGACCGCGTCTCGCCACTGTGGCTGCTGATCGCCTACCTGCTGCCGGCCGTCGGCGAGGTCTCCTTCGCCCCTGTCGGGATGAGCGCTTCCACCGCGATCGCGCCGGCCACCTTCGTCAGCCGGATGGTCGCCCTGTTCTGGCCGGCCGGCGCGCTCGGCGGCGGCTTCGGGGGCAACGCCCTGAAGATCTTCGGCGACCGAGTGCCCGGCCCCGGCTACTTCCTCGTCCTGGGCGCCGCGGCCCTCGCCACCGGCGCGGCCCTCCTCCTGTGGCGCCGCTCGCTCATCC
This sequence comes from Streptomyces sp. HUAS ZL42, assembly GCF_040782645.1. Classification (GTDB taxonomy): domain Bacteria; phylum Actinomycetota; class Actinomycetes; order Streptomycetales; family Streptomycetaceae; genus Streptomyces. The sequence continues at coordinate 2,091,980 of NZ_CP160403.1, read as the reverse complement.
GCCGTCCGGGGGTCGGATCCGGGCCGCGCCTGCAGCCGTCAGAGTGTGGTCGTAACCCGAGTGAACGCCCCGAATGGTGCCATCGCGCCGAGTGCCTGACGGTGGATCACGCCAAGGCCGGGTCACATGAGCCGACGCAGTGTCGGCTGCCCTGCTGAGGCGGAAGGACTCTCAGATGCGTTCTGCTCGGATGCTGCTCGCCGCAGCAACCGCTTCTGCCGCCCTCGCGGTCGCCGCGCCCGCCGCCTACGCCGACGCGGTGACCGACTGGAGCGGCGACGGCTCTTCCCACAGCAAGGAACACGACAAGAAGGACGGGCACGACTGGCCGCACGGTGGTGTGCACACCGGGGGCGGCGCGCTGGCCGCGGTCACTCAGGACGACTGGGGCAAGGAACACGACAAGAAGGACGGGCACGGCCGGCCGCACGGTGGCGTGCACACCGGTGGCGGGGCGCTTGCCGCAGTCAACCAGGACGACTGGGGCGTGGCGAAGGACCCGAAGTACGACCCGGAGACCTACCGGGACAAGGACCACCACAAGCCGCGCGGCGGGATGCACACGGGTGGCGGTGCGCTCGCCTCGTCGGGGGTCACGGCCGGCGGGCTGGCCGTCCTGGCCGTGGCCGGCACCGGCCTGTACGTGGTGCGGCGCAAGAAGGCCGCCGCAAGTCCGGCCTGACCATGCCTGACGTCATAGCAGCCGGGGCCGCCGCACCCACGCCCGTCCGGCGGCGGCCCGGCTGACCTCTCCCGTGTTGTCTTCGCTCCGCTGCCGTGTCCGAGCGAGGTGGTCTCCGATGGCAGCCAACCCTCCCTCCTCCCCCGGTACCCATGACACGCCGTCAGGGCGGTCGTCCCGTATGGACGTGACGATGTTCTGGGGCGTGGCCCTGCTGGCCCTCGCCCTGTTTCTGGCCGGCGGTCACGACGACTCGTCCGACGGGTCCCGCGTGGACGGTGCCGCGCCGGGCCCCACGTCCTCCCTGTCCGCCCCGAAGGGAGCGGGAAAGCATCTGCCGCGGTCCAAGCCGACCCGTCTGGTCATCCCGAAGATCTGGGTCGACGCTCCCTTCACGGATCTCGTCGTCAACGGTTCGGGCCGGCTCGAACCTCCGCCGCCCGCCGACACCAACCTCGTCGGCTGGTACGCCGGCGGAGCCTCGCCCGGTGAGGCCGGTACGGCGATCATCGCCGGGCACGTGGACACCGCCACGTCCGCGGCCGTCTTCGCCAACCTCCGCGAGCTGAAGAAGGGGGACCGGTTCCACATCACGAGAACCGACGGCCACACCGCGCACTTCGTCGTCGACAGCGCCGAGACCTTCGACAAGGACCACTTCCCCGACCAGCGTGTGTACGCCGACACCCGGCAGGCCCAGGTGCGCCTCATCACCTGCGCGGGCAGCTACGACCACAAGGCCAAGGACTACACCGAGAACCTGGTGGTCTTCGGGCACCTCGTGTGAGGGCAGGAGCACCGGCAGGTTCGTGTCACCCCGGCCACCGGCCTCCCGATTCGGCTCCGGTGCGCCGGGTCCGAGCCGGACGTGCGGGCCGTGGACGCGCTGGTTGCGGCCCGTGCGGGACTGCACCCCGTCTGTGTCGATGCACAGCTCCCGTGTGGTCTTCGGGAGCAGGAACGCGACGATGTTGACGAGCAGCGCGAAGCCGGGCCAGAACAGCACGCTGATCCAGCCCGAGAAGGTGTCCCGGGTGCCCGTCGCGGCCAGGCGCCGCATCGCGACGACCGCGAACAGGCCGCGCCACGGGGGCTGGTGCCGGGGGGCCGGGACGGCGGGTGCGGGAGCGCCGCCGCCGGCCGCGTCGTGCCGTTCGCATCCCGCCAGGTGCTCCTGGAGCGGACGGGAGGTGCCGCCGTAGCGCTGGAGCAGTCCCTGGCCGTGGGAGTCCCGCAGGAACTCCCTCAGTGACCGGGGCACCCGGCCCAGGACGGCCGGCACCAGGACTTGGAGACCGCCCACAGCAGCCACGGCGGCGAGCTCCACTTGAGCAGGGCCGCTCGGCGTTCGTCGTGGAGCAGGTCGTCGAGGGTGGCGGCGTCGACGGTGTCCGAGGGGACGAACACCGGGGGAGTCCTGACGGGGGGAAATGCCGCGGAACCTCATTTATCGGATGTCGAGAGAGGGTGAAGGCTGACGGATCGTCAATGTCCCTCAGCATCTACATGTTGACGGTCAGTCACCGCTCCTTACGATGATACGATCGCCGCGCTTTACAGAGCGGGCGGATGGGCACAAGACGACCACTCCACCCGCATTGACGGGAATTCAGCAGCTGGCCGTCAGTCGCCTGAAGAGAGTCTTATGACGCAATACATACAGAACCCGGTACTCTGGGCTCTCCTCGTCGTCATCCTCGCCGCAGTCGCCCTCATCGTCCGCCAACGCCGGGCGGTACGGGCTTTAAGGCAGGAGATCGCAGGGCTCAGGACGCATTACTCCGAGCTGGAGAACCATTACTCACAATCCGTCGAGGCAGCGCAGGAGCGCGCCGAGGAAGCGACGAAGACCGTCCTCAAGTCCGCGATGCGGACACTTCAAGGTCTCGCCGCCGAACAGCAGCTGATCGTTTCCCAGCTGCAGAACAAATACGGGGAGTCGGTGATTCTCCAGGACCTCCTGGAGATCGACCACACGAACTCCCAGTTCGGCCGGCGCGCCCAGTCCATCGCGGTGCTGTGCGACGGCTGGCTGGGGCGTCAGCGTGACGTCGCCTCCGTTTACGACGTGGTCCGCAGCGCCCAGGGCAGGGTCCGTCACTACCGTCGGGTGGAAATTCTTTCGCAGGTCGACTTCGGCATCACCAGCCGGGCCGTGGAACCGGTGGCACTCGCTCTCGCCGAGCTCCTCGACAATGCGACCAGTTATTCCAGCCCGGACACCGTGGTGGAAATCAACATTCGTACCGTGCCCAAGGGTATTTGCATCGTCGTCGACGACGCGGGTGTCGGTATGAACGACGAGGAGCGGGCCAGGGCCGAGAGACTCCTGGCGTCCGAGCGGGTCTCGGGTGTCTCGGCGCTCGGCAATCCCCCGCAGTTCGGTTTCGCGGTGATCGGTGTGCTCTGCGAGCGCTTCGGCTTCGAGGTGTCCGTGGACTCCAGCTCGCCGTACGGTGGCGTCCGCGCGGTGCTCCTCCTGCCGCACGAGCTGCTCACCGGCATGCCGGAGAAGAGGGTCCAGGCGCCGGCCGTTCCCGCTGCCGCCGTGGCGGACCCCAGCGGGCCCGAACCCACGGTGACCGGGGGGTCGACGACGGTCGACGGTCTGCCGAAGCGCCGTCGCAAGCGGCCGATGGCCGTCGTGCCCGGCAGCGCGCCGACGGTACCCACACCGATCCGCTCGGGTGCGGAAACCGCAGCGATCATGGGGGCCTTCCAGCGAGGCACGCAGTCCGGCCGGGCCACGCGCCCGGACGTGGCGGATCAGACGAGCGGCACACGTGAAGCCAGCAGCGAAGGGCATGAGGTCTCGTGAACGACGATCTGTCATGGATGCTTGACAGCGCCTTGGAGATTCCCGGTGCGCTGCACGCGGTCCTGATCTCGGCCGACGGTCTGCTGATGGCCCGGACGAAGGACTTCGACAAGGACAACGCCGACAGGGTCGCCGCCGCCATGAGCGGTGTGCAGTCGCTCAGCCGCTCGCTCGGCTTCTTCGTCGAGGGAGCCCATCTGAGGTGGCGGCAGACGCTCGTCGAGTTCGACGGCGGGTGGGTCTTCCTGATATCCGCCGGCGAGGGCGCGTACCTCGGCGTCTCGGCCTCGCCCGACGTCGACATGGCGGACATCACCTTCCGGATGCAGCAGCTCGTGGGCCAGCTGGGCAAGGCCCTGACGACGCCGCCGCGCGAGAACCTCGGCGCCCGCTCATGACCGGTTTCGACGAACTGGAGCCCGAGGCCGCGGAATTAGTACGTCCGTACGTCATCACCAAGGGCCGCGGCCTGCCCGACGAGGCGCAGCTGTCACTGATCACGCTCGTCACCGCGGTGAGTGACCATCAGCAGCGGCCGACCCGGCTCTCCCCCGAGGAGCAGGCGCTGCTGGACCTGTGCACCGCCGGCTACCTCTCGGTCGCCGAGATCGCGGGGCACACGCGGCTGCCGCTGGGCGTGGTGAAGATCCTCCTCTCCGCCCTGACCGAGGGCGGCTACCTCATCACGCGCCCGCCCGTGCAGCGTGCCCCGCTCGCGGACAAACAGATCCTCGAGGAGGTGCTGAATGGACTCCGCGCCAAGTTTGGATGAGGAGGCGTACGTCCGCGGCGGGGCGACGCAGACCGCCGTCAAGATCCTCGTCGTCGGTCACTTCGCGGTGGGCAAGACCACGTTCATCGGTGCGATATCGGAGATCCCTCCGCTGTCCACCGAGGAGACCATGACACGGGCCGGCGAGTCCTTCGACGACCTCAAGGGAGTCCGGGGCAAGACCACCACCACGGTGGCCATGGACTTCGGCCGTCTGACCATCAGCGAACACGTCGTGCTGTACCTGTTCGGAACGCCCGGTCAGCAGCGCTTCGTGCAGATGTGGGAGGACATGGCGCGCGGCGCGCTCGGAGCGCTGGTGCTGGTCGACCCCGAGCGGCTGGCGGACTCCTTCGGCGTGATCGACCTGATCGAGCAGTACGGGCTCGACTACGCGATCGCGGTCAACCGCTTCGACGGCACGGCGGATCGCGAGGAGCGGGCGCTGCGCGAGGCACTGGACCTGCTCGACGACACCCCCGTCGTCACCTGCGACGCGCGCGACGAGAGATCGTCCGCCGAAGCACTGATCACACTCGTCCGCTTTTTGCTGGACCGCGCTCACTAGGAGCAGACATGGACGCTCAACCCACCGTCCCCGTGCCCCCGCCCGGGTGCCCGGCCCACCACACCGGCGGCCGGGTGCCGCTGCACGGACCGGAGTTCGCGGCCGACCCGCAGGCCTACTACGCCTACCTGCGCCACTACGGACCGACCGCACCCGTGGAGCTCGCTCCAGGGGTGGAGGCGACTCTCGTCACCGACTACGCCACGGCACTGCAACTCCTGCAGGACTCCGGCTCGTTCCGCAAGGACGCGCGCCGCTGGCGGCACCTGAACGAGGGCAAGATCCCCCCGGACAGCCCCGTCGCGCCCGTCCTGGCGCACCGGCCCAACGCCATGTTCAGCGACGGTGCCGAGCATCTGAGGCTGCGTCAGGCGATTACCGACAGCATGGCCCGCGTCGACACGCGCAAGCTGAGTCAGACCACCGAGCAGGTCTCCAACTACCTCATCGCCCAGTTCAGTTCGCGTGGCTCGGCCGATCTGCTCGGTGACTACGCCAAGCAGCTGCCGCTGTTCGTGTTCAACGAACTGTTCGGCTGCTCCGCCGACATCGGTGACCGCATCGTGTTCGGCATCAGCGGGATGTTCGACGGAGTCAACGCCGAGAAGGCGATGGGGGTGCTGTTCGGGGCCATCGGCGAACTGGTGGCGCTCAAGCGCGCCAGGCCAGGCGACGATGTCACCTCATGGCTGATGCAGCATCAGTCGAGGCTGACCGACGAGGAGATGGTTCATCAGCTCGCCCTTCTGATGGTGGGGGGCAACGAACCGCTGCGCAACCTCATAGGCAACACGCTGCACCGGCTGCTCACCCACGACGACTACGCCTACAAGGGCGGCCTGATCGACGAGGCCATCGACGACACGTTGTGGGAGAACCCGCCCATGCAGAACCTGGCGCCGCACTATCCGGCGTCCGACATGGAGTTCGCAGGGCAGAAGCTCCAGGCGGGCGATCTCGTCCTGGTGAGTTTCGCGGCCGCCAACACGGGACCGGCCCTCACGGCCGCGCGCCAGGCCGGCAGCAACAGGGCCCACCTGGCGTGGAGCGCGGGTCCGCACGCCTGCCCGTCCAAGGAGGTGGCCCGGCAGGTCACCGTCACCGCCATCGAGAACCTGCTCAACCAGCTCCCCGACGTCGAACTCGCCGTACCCGAGGACAGCCTGACCTGGCGCCCCGGCCCCTTCAACCGGGGCCTCGCCACGCTGCCCACCCGGTTCACCCCGGTCGAGACCGTACGCCGTCCGGCCCCGCAGGCACGCCCCCAGGCACCCGCTCGTCCCGAGCCGGTCCAGGCGGCTCGCAGGTCCGAACGCACCGGAATGTGGAGCCAGTTCCTCAACTGGCTGACAAGGTGACTCACGCAACACTCGCCAACTCCCCACAATTGCATGACGGTTCAACCTCCGGGGTAGTGAGCAACGCGGCATTGCGTCCTGCTTACGAGGCAAAGGAGGTGTCGTGGACCACATATCCGCCGACGCCGCTTTCATGCAACACCCCACCGAGTTGCACCCCCCGATACCCGCCCTGACAGGCGGGTATCTTCTTGTGGACTTCCTGTGCCGGGAGGGCCGGTGACCAAGTTCCGGCCCGGTGCGCCGAAGACCCCCGACGCGGAAACGCTCGGCGGTCACACGGCGAGACAGCTGCTGCGGCTGTGCGAAGCCGCTGGATTGGGCGGGGCCGACTCCGCGGCCTACGCACGGACACTGCTCACGGCGCTCGGCCCCGTCGCCGAGCGGCCGCTCCACCTGCCGCCCCCCGACCACTCGTTCCTCTCCGACGACCACACGCCGGTGGAGTTCTCGCTCTCCTTCGTGCCGAACGCGGCCCCGACCCTGCGGGTGCTGCTGGAACCTGGGTGCGGCGCAGACACCCTGGCTCAGAACGGGCACACCGGACTGCAGGCCGTCCGTGAGATGGCGAAACGCTGGGGCTTCGACACCCATCGGCTCGACGCGCTCGAGGACCTGTTCTTCCCCTCGGCCCCGCAGGGCCCCCTGGCACTGTGGTGCGCGCTGGAGCTGCGCCCCGGCGGCGTCCCCAAAATCAAGGTGTATCTGAACCCGGCGGCGTCCGGTCCGGAACGTTCCGCCGAAACGGTGCGCGAGGCGCTGCGGCGCCTCGGCCACCGGCAGGCGTTCGCGGCGCTGCCGGAGGGCGACCGCCACCTGTTCTTCGCTCTGGACCTGGGCGACTGGGAAGAACCCCGGGTGAAGATCTACCTCGCCCACCACGACCTGTCGGCCCCGGAGGCGGCCGGTCTGTCCCGCATGGACGGCGGACCGCCGGGCGCGGAGACCCAGACCTTCTTCCGCGCGGCGGCCGGGCACGGCACCGACGCCGCCGACGTCGAGGCGGGGCAGGATCCGCGACTCGACCGCCGTCCCGTCCAGTCCTGCCACGCCTTCACCGAGACGGCGACCGGCATGCCGAGCGGCTTCACGCTGTATGTCCCGGTCCGGGACTACGCCCGGCACGACGGCGAGGCGCTCGACCGAGCGGTGACCGTACTCGGCCGGTACGGCATGGACGCCGCACCGCTCGTCCGGTCACTGTCCGCCGTGACCTCGCGTCAGCTGCAGGACGGCGTCGGGCTCATCGCCTATCTCGGGCTCGCCCACCAGCAGGGCCGGCCCCCGCGGGTGACCGTCTACATCTCCTCGGAGGCGTACGAGGTCAGGCCACCGGTCGCCACGCCGGTCCCGCAGCCGGAAGCCGTGCACTGAGGCTGCCCGCCGATCAGCGAAGCTCCCTGAGGCCGCCCCGGGAGCTTCGCTCAGACCAGGCCGTACGGCGTCGGCCGACAGGACCTAGGCGTCCTGCAACTCGCGTAGATCCCGCAGATACGGGCCGACGTCCACCTGGATGGACGCGCCCTCGGTCCTTCCGTAGCGTTCCTCGATGCCGGTCAGATATGTGCTGATCTCCTCGCGCATGACCTCCGCCGAGGGCAGGGTGACGTCGCCGTCGACGATCCGTGCCACCCATCGCGACTGGGCCTCCACGAGACGGGTGATCGAGCCCACGGGACGGATGAGGCCGACGAAGTGCAGGCCGGGCCGGTCCGGTGCGACGATCCGCTTGAACAGCTCGACCGCGCCCCGCGGGCCCGCCGGGCATCCGTCGGGAAGGAAGGGGAAGTCCATGCGGTAGCCGGTGCAGTAGACGATCGCGTCCGCCTCCACCGAGGTTCCGTCGGTGAAGATCACACGGCTGCCGTCCACGGACTCGATCGCGGGCCTCGGGACCACCGCCCCGTGCCGTATCCGGCTGAGGATCTCGTCCGAGATGGTCACCGCCGAGGAGAAGATCGGGTGGTCCGGCTCGGGCAGGCCGTAGTCCGAGAGCCTGCCCCGCGCCACGAGCAGCGCCCGCTCGACGAAGCGCCGCTGCTCGGGGAAGGACATGCTGTTCCACCACGGCGCGTCGGCGATCAGGTCGACGGACATGCCGAAGAGCTGCTTGGGCACGATGTGCAGCCCCCGGCGGACGGAGATCACCGTCTGCGCGGCATGCCGGGAGAGGTCCGCGGCGATGTCCACCGCGGAGGCCCCCAGCCCCACGACGACGACGCGCTGACCGGCGAAATCGCTGCCGTCGTGGTAGTCCATCGAGTGGAGAATCGTTCCCGCGAAGGAGTCGGAGCCCGGCGGCAGCGAATCCGGCAGAGCGGCCTCCGTGTTGTGACCCGACGCGACGATCACCTGCTCGAAACGCCGCGCCGTCACCTCGCCTCGTGCGTCCCGGCTGGTGACCGTCCACGCCCCGTCGCCGTCCTGCCGTACGGAGACCACTTCGGTGCGCAGCTCGATACGGGACAGCAGTCCGGCCCACTCGGCGAAGGACCGCAGATAGGCGGCGACGTCACTGTGCCTGGGGTAGAGGGGCAGTTCGGCCGCCATCGGGAAGTCGGCGTAACCGGTGAGCTGCTTGGCGCTGTTCAGATGCAGCGACAGATAGGCCGGACCCCGCTCACCGGCGCCCGGCTGGCGCCAGATCCCCCCGACGTCCGGTGCCTTCTCCAGGCAGACGAAGTCGATCCCCCGGTCCGAGAGAGCGTGCGCTACCGCAAGCCCCGACAGGCCCGCACCTATGACACACACCGACGCAGCGGCTGACTTGCCCAATGCTCCCCCCACAGAACGCCCCTTCTGAAGTTTCCCGCATGGGGCTGCCCAACCGGCTCTCCTTCCACACCGGTTGGGACCAAGCTCACAGGCAGCCGTCAGGCCAGCTTCTTCAGCAGCTCCTCGGCGAGCGCGGCCGACGAGGCCGGGTTCTGGCCCGTCACGAGGTTGCGGTCGACGATCACGTGCGGGGACCACGGCTCGCCCACCTGGACCTCGACGCCCGCCTCGGTGAGGCGGTCCTGCAGGAGCCACCGCGCCTTGCCGGCGAGGCCGCCCTGGATCTCCTCCGCGTTGGTGAACGCGGCCACCCGGTAGCCCGCGAACGCGTTCGCGCCGTCCTTCTCGGCCGCGAGCAGCGCGGCGGGGCCGTGGCAGACCACGCCGAGCGGCCTGCCGGAGTCCAGGGCGTCGACGAGCAGCCTGCCGGAGGTGGCGTCGACGGCCAGGTCCTCCATGGGGCCGTGACCACCGGGGTAGAAGACGGCCGCGTAGTCGTCGAGGTGCACGTCCTCGAGGCGGACCGGGTGCTGCAGCTCGGTCATCCCGGCGAGTGTGCCCGCCACCCGGTCGGCGTTCTCCTGGCCGCCGTTGTACTCGGCGGCGAGGCTGCCCTTGTCGACGGGCGGCACGACCCCGCCCGGGGTGGCGACGACGATCTCGTGCCCGGCGGCCTTGAACGCCTCGTACGGGGTGACCGCCTCCTCGGCCCAGAAGCCGGTGGGGTGCTTGGTGCCGTCGGCGAGCGTCCAGTGGTCGGCGCCGGTCATCACGAACAGGATCTTCGACATCGTTGTTTCTCCGAGGGGTTGTGGTCCGATGTGATCGACCGTAGGACGAAGAGCCATAGGTAGCCAATGAAGGATCCAATGTCCGGCATTGGATCCTCTATGGGTCTCGGGGAATACTCGGACGGGTGGAGAGCAACGCCCCCGTGCCACCGGCCGCCGCCGGCACCGTGCACCAGCTGGACCTGAACCTGCTGCGCACCTTCCTCGCGGTCTACCGGTCCGGTTCCTTCACCGGCGCCGCCCAGCTCCTCGGGCTCTCGCAGCCCACGGTGACGACGCAGATGCGGACGCTGGAGCGGCAGGCCGGCCGGGAACTGTTCGAGCGGCTCCCGCGGGGCGTCGCACCGACGGCCGTCGCCGACGAACTGGCGGCCCGTGTCGCGGCCCCGCTCGACGAGCTCGCAACGGTGGCGGGACCGGACCCGGTCGCGGGCCGCCCCGCGGATCCGGTCCACCTCGCCGGGCCCGCCGAGGTCCTGTGCACCCGGGCCCTGCCCGCCCTGGCGCCCCTGGTGGCGGAGGGCGTCCGGCTGCGTGTGGCCATGGGGCTGACCGAGCCGCTCCTCGACGAACTGCGCTCGGGCCGCCACGACCTGGTGATCTCCACCATCCGCCCGCGCGGCCGCACACTCACCGCCGTCCCTCTGGCCGACGAGGAGTTCGTGCTGGTCGCCGCGCCCGTGTGGGCGGAGCGGCTGAAGGAGCGGCCGCCCGCCGACGCGCCCGCTGTGCTGCACTCCGTGCCGCTGGTCTCGTACGCCGAGGACCTTCCCATCGCCCGCCGCTACTGGCGGCACGTCTTCGGCCGCCGGCTCTCGTGCCCCGCCGCCATGACCGTGCCCGATCTGCGCGGGGTCCTGTCCGCCGTGGTCGCGGGCGCGGGCTTCACCGTGCTGCCCCGCTACCTCTGCCTCGACGAGCTGGCGTCCGGCGCCCTCGTGCCGCTCCACGAGCCCGAGGACCCGCCGATCAACACGTCGTTCCTCGTCCAGCGGCCCGGCGCCTCGGAGAACCCGGATGTGGCCCGGGTGCGCGAGCTGCTGCTGAGTGCCGGGCGTACCTGGTAGCGACGCGGCGGGACATCAGTCGAATTCACTGGGCTCGGAGGCGGGCGTCTTGCCGGCGAGTACGTCCTTCAGCCGCTGGGTGCCCTGTTGCACCGCCGTCTCGGTGCTGTCGTGGTCGGCTCCGCCGAGGCCGCCGTTGGTGACCGTGATCGCGTCGTCGCCGACGCGTACGGCCGCGACGTCCAGGGTCAGGGTGACGGGGGAGCCGTCCGACGTGCCCTTCACCGTCACCGTCAGGCCCTGCCGGGCGTCGCCCTCCTTCGGCAGAGAGGCCGTCACCACCTGGACGGTCCGCTCGCCCCCGTCGCCGGTCGCGGTGAACTGGTCGCACTCGGTCGGCAGCGACTTCAGCCAGGACCACGAGTCGTCCAGGTCGTCCCCGCTGTATGCGGCGACCTGGTAGAGAAGGCGGGCGTCGCCCTGCTGGAAGCCGGTGAGCGCCGACGCCCCGGACGGCTTGCCGAGGAGGTCGTCGTCGTACAGCGAGTCGAGCAGGCGCTGGCAGTCGGCGGCCTGCGCCTTGCCGGTGAGGAAGTCGGCCGTGTCCACCTTGCCGATCAGCAGCGAGTCCCGCCAGGTGGCCGCGTCCTTCACCTGGTTCCAGTCGTCCTCCAGGTCGCCCTCGGTGACCAGCGCCGTCTGTGCGCCCTGCGCGGTGAGGGGAGTGTCGGGCGACGCGGTGCCGGTCTGCTCGGCCACGGGGGAGGCCGCGACGTCGGACGCGCCCGTGTCACCGCCGTCCCCGTCGGAGCAGGCCCCCGTGGTCAACAGCGTGCCCGCGGCCAGCGCCGTGGCGAAGAGACGGGCGGGCCGGCGGGACGGACGAGGGGTCATCGCGGATGCCTCCAGAGGACGTGGTGCTGCTCCCGGGTCTCTCTCCCACGGCACCACCGGGCCGGGCGGCGGACCAGCGCACGCGGCCGTACGGGTGAGCCCGGCCCGTTCCTCGCGGCGAGTGCGCGAACGCCGTTCGTCACGCGGACACCCGGACCCTCCGTCCACCGCACTCGGGGCACACCGCGTCCGCCAGCGGCGACCTGATCGCCCGGCCCGCCTCGTCGACGTACTCCTGCGTCGTGAGCCCCGTGGCGTCCAGGGGGTCGGTGAAGAACACGACCTGGAACGCGGCCTGCCAGGCGTGCCCGCAGCTTCGGCAGGCGAAGGTGAAGGTCTCGGACACCGCGCCCGGCTGTTCCTCGGCCATGGTGGGCATCCTCTCCTGCCGGCGCCGGGCCTCCACCGCACACCGGCCTCCGGGCCCCTGCAACTCGGAGGTGCCGCGCACGCGCCGAAAAATACGAGGTGGCCGGGGAGCGGGGCGCGGCATCATGGCGGTCCCGCCCCCGCGTACGGGGGTGCGAGAACACCACCGGGGGGCAACCGTGACCGTCAAGAACATCCTGCTGTCCGGCGTCGTCGGCTCGACCGCGTACGGCCTGGCCCGCGAGGGCTCCGACATCGACCGGCTCGGCCTGTTCGCGGCGCCCACCGAGGAACTGCACGGCCTGCACGCACCGAAGGAGTCCCACGTCACCACCGCACCGGACCGTACGCTGCACGAGGCCGGCAAGTGGTGCCGGCTCGCCCTCGGCGGCAACCCGACCGTCATGGAACTGGTGTGGCTGCCCGACGAGATGTACGAGGTGCGCACCCCGCTCGGTGACGAGCTGATCGGCATCCGCACGTCCCTCCTCAGCGCCCGGCGGGTGCGCGACGCCTACCTCGGTTACGCCACCCAGCAGTTCAGGCGGCTGTACGACCGTGGTGCCGGGTCGTCCTCGGGTACGGGGTCCGAAGATGAACGGCGTCGTCGACGCGCGGCAAAACACGCTCGCCACCTCAGGCGCCTGTGCACGCAGGGCTACGAGCTCTACGCGACCGGGCGGTTGACCGTGCGGGTGGAGGACCCCGACGGCTACCACCGATTCGGCGAGGAGGTCGCCGCCGATCCGGAAGCCGCGCTTCCGCTGCTGCGCCGGTTCGAGGACGCCTTCGCCGAGACGCGCAGCGTGCTGCCCGAGCGGCCGAACGAGGCCGCCGCCGAGGCGTGGCTGCGGCGGGTGCGCCGTCACTTCTGCACACCGGAGCGTGCACTCGTCTGAGCTGCCTCAGCGGGGGTGTGCTCGCTCACGATGTCCGCCGCCGTCGGCGCATGCGACGGCGGGCGGCTGAGCCCGCCCCGGCTCCCACCGCTCGCGCAGCACCCCTGACCCCGGGTCACACTCCGTCCCCCGCAGGGGAGGCAGGGCCCAGCGGGCCACGGATGGGGCCGGTCGGCCCCTGGCCGCGAGCGGCACACATGCGGAGTCTGACGGCAACTCCACCGATCCGCCCAGGGGGTTGCCATGCCGCACCCGCACCCTGTCCTGCGAAGATTCCTCGCCGCCTCGTCCGCCTGCGTGCTCGGCGGCACCGTCGCCCTGGCCTTCGCCCCCGTCGCCGCCGCCGAGCCGGCCACGCCGGTCGGCTATCCGGCCGGCGCGAGTGCCACCCGGTATTCCGGACTCGCCTTCGACGCGTGTACGGCCCCGCCACTGGCCACGCTGACGGCCTGGAACGCCTCGCCGTACCGCGCCCTCGGCGTCTACGTCTCCGGCGTCAACCGCACCTGCGCCCAGCCGCAGTTGACCGCGGCGTGGGTGGCCTCCGCGTCGCGGCTGAAGTGGCGCCTGCTGCCCATCCACAAGGGCCTGCAACCTCCCTGTGGAGCCCGCCCGACCGACGCCAAGATCAGCACGAGTCCGGCGACCGCCCGCTCCCAGGGCACCGCCGCGGCCACCCAGGCGGTCACGGCGGCCAAGGCCCTGGGCATGCTGCCCGGCAGCGCCCTCTACAACGACATCGAGCACTACAGCCAGACCGACAGCGTGTGCCGCACAGCCGTGCTGACCTACGTCTCCGCCTGGACGAAGGAACTGCACCGGCTCGGCTACGTCTCCGGCGTCTACATGAACCTCAACCTCGGCGCCAAGCAGCTCGCCGACGTCTACACCTCGACGGCGTACGCACGGCCGGACGCCTTGTGGATCGCGCGTTACGACGGCGTCGACTCCCTCAAGGGCTGGACCGGCATCGCCGACTCCAAGTGGGCCGTCCACCAGCGTGCCAAGCAGTATCGCGGCGGCCATGACGAGACCTACGGCGGAGTCACCCTGAACATCGACACCGACCGGCTCGACGCTCCCGTCGCCACGGTCGCGTACCCCTACAAGGTGACCAGCTCCACGACGCTCAACGGGCGCACCGGCCCCTCGACGAGTTACCCCGTGGCCGCGACGTACGCGCCGGGCTCGTCGGTGAAGATCGTCTGCCAGACGGCCGGATCCAAGGTCGGCACCACGTCCGTCTGGGACAAACTCAGCACCGGCACCTACGTCTCGGACTACTACGTCGGCACACCGTCCAAGACGGGTTACAGCGCGCCCCTGCCCCGCTGTACCTATCCCTACCAGGTGACCTCCGCGGGCGGCCTGACCGAACGCAGCGGTCCCGGCACCGGGTACGCCGCCGTCGGCACCTCGCCGGGCGGGGCGCTGGCGTGGGTCACCTGCCAGCGCGCCGGTTCGGCGGTGGGCACGACCAAGGTCTGGGACAGGCTCGACAACGGTCACTACGTGTCGGACTACTATGTGGCCACGCCCAGCAACACCACGTACAGCAAGCCCGTTCCACGCTGCTGAGCCGCCCTCGGCCAACCGGCCCTTCCCCATCACCCCCGGCCGGGCGGCCGGGCCCGGTCACGGATGGTAGGCACCCCACGGGTTCGATGTCGCGGGTGGGGCGGTCGTGGTCTCCGCATCGGCCTCGCCGTCCCCGTCCACGCCGCACGTTTCCGGCGCCGACGGCGGGACGAGCCGATACGCGGTGATCCGGTCGGTCCCGAACTCGACGTCCTTGGTCCCGGCGGCCGCCAAGTGGCCTGATTCCCCGGGCAGTTCGGCGTCCGTGAGGGGATCGTCCACGTACGCCGCCATGAGGACGCCGGTGCAGGCCCCGCGCCTGTCCGCGGAGAGGCCCGGAGGGAAGCCGATGCGCTGGTCCTCGGTTCCGTCGGTGCCCAGCCGGAGGCGCTGCGCGGCGCTCAGTTCGGCATCCGCCCCCGTGGCGGTGAGCCGCCAGAACTCGACCTGCACGGTGACGGGTCGGCACAGCGGCTCACCGTGGTCCGAGGTTCGGGGGCGGATCCTGACGGCCGCGTCCTCGCCGGTCGCCGCGTCGTCGAACGACACGGCCGGGCGCAGCCACTGCGCCCGTTCCGGAGCAGACCAGCCGCCGTTGTCGCGGCAGCCGCCGGTCTCCGCGCCGTCGGCCGTTCCCGCACATCCGGCCGCCAGCAGCGCGAGAGCCACTGCCAGCGTCGTCAGCGACAGATGTGCGATGGGCGTCCTGGACATGATCTCCCTCGATCGGAGCGGGCGAGGCGCGGATGCCTCGGCGAGTGGGCGGAGAGCAGTCTTCGGGGATCGGGCGGGTGGCCGGGGCGCCGGAAGCGCCATGTCGCCGATTTGTGATCATCGACTGCGAGTACGGGTCCGCCGGTGGTCGCGCAGTCCGTCTCGCCCAGGGGTACCGGACTCACCAGTAGGGAGACGACTTGCCGCCCGAATGGGAGGATCTCGGCGATCCGTCGCCGAATTCTCCAAATGGTTGAGCATTTGTCGTCCACTCTTCACGATTTCACTGTCAAAGTGCCCGGAGGCACGGCCCCGGGCGCCCACCGCTTGAGAAGCGAGTCGAGCATGGTGCGTGTCCGTTCCTCCCTGGCGGAGCTGCCCGCCTACGTCCCGGGCCGCAAGCTGCCCGGCGCGGCCGCCCTGGCCAGCAACGAATCCCCGTACGGGCTGCTGCCGGGCGTCGCCGGCCGGCTCGCCGAGCTGGCCGGTGGTGTGTCCCGGTACCCCGACATGAGCGCCGATTCGCTCGTCCGTGCCATCGCCCGGCACCACGGCGTCGAACCGGAGCGGATCGCGGTGGGCGCCGGATCCTCCGAGGTCTGCGGTCAACTGCTGCACGCGGTCGTCGGACCGGGAGACGAGGCCGTCTTCGGCTGGCGGTCCTTCGAGGCGTACCCGATCCTCACGGCGGTCGCGGGCGGTACGGCGGTCAGGGTCCCGTTGCGTGATCACGCGCTGGACCTCGACGCCATGGCGGCGGCGGTCACCGACCGGACCCGGCTGGTCTTCGTCTGCAACCCGAACAACCCCACCTCGACCGCGGTCGGCGAGCGCGCGCTGCGCGACTTCGCGGACCGGGTGCCGGAGCACGTGCTGATCGTCGTGGACGAGGCCTACCGGGAGTACGCCGACCCGGCGCTGGTCCCCGACGGACTCGACCTGCTCGGCGACCGGCCGAACGTCGTGGTGCTGCGGACCTTCTCCAAGGCGTACGGCCTGGCGGGACTGCGCGTCGGCTACTGCGTGGCCCAGCCGGAGATCGCCGCCCATGTGCGCAAGACCCAGGTGCCGTTCAGCGTCAGCGCCCTCGCCCAGGAGGCCGCCGTCGTCGCCCTCGGCGAGCGCGCCGAGGTCGCCCGCCGCGCGGCGCTCACCGTCGCCGAACGGGAACGGGTGACCGGACGGTTGCGCACCCTCGGCTTCGAAGTACCGGACTCCCAGGCCAACTTCGTATGGCTGCCCCTCGCCGACGACAGCGCGGGCTTCGCCCTGCACTGCCTCGACGGGAAGGTGGTGGTCCGCCCGTTCCCCCGCGAGGGTGTCCGGGTGACGATCGGCCTGCCGGAGGAGAACGACGCCCTGCTCGCCCTCGCGGCGACCTGGAGAGGCTGAAGGCCGTGCGCCCCGGTCCCTACGAGCGGCACCGAGAGCTGCTTCAGCAGGCGGTCCGCGCCCTCGCGACCGGTGAGTTCTGTACGCCGTTCTCGAACGCGGCCGGGCAGGCCGCCGCCGACGCCGGCATGCGGTCGACCCGGACCGCGGGGAAGGTCTTCGGCTCCCTGCTGGGCCGCCCCTTCGATCTCGACCAGCCCGGTGAGCTCCGCCGGGTGGTCACCGAGTTCTCGCCGTACGGCATCGGCCTGGGCATCGGCTACCCGCACTGCGATCCCGCGGCCCTGGTGTCGGCGGCCGGGTGGGCGACGGCAGGCTGGCGCGCCGCGGGACCGTACGAGCGCGCCGGGATCGCGGTGGAGATACTGCGCCGGCTGAACGTCCGCAGCCACGAACTGGCCCTCGCGGTGCACCACACCACCGGCCAGCCACTCCCGTCGGCGTTCCGGGCCGCCGGGCCGCGCGCCCAGGACCGTGCGCTTCAGGCCGTGGCCCAGGCCTTCGCCGAGTCGGAACGCGTACCCGCCGACCTGCACTGGGAGAGCAGCCGCCGCAGGGGGACACCGATGTCTGTGCGGGGTACCCGCACCCTGGTGCCCCGCGGGGTGTCCCTGCTCGTGGGCTGCCCCGACTACCCGCTGTGGAGCGGCTATCCGGGCCTGTTCGCCAGCCTGGTGACCGGCAACCCCGTGATCGTCGCCCCGCATCCGCGCTGCGTACTGCCGCTGGCCATCACCGTGCGCGTCGCACGGCAGGTCCTGGCCGAGGCCGGGTACGAGCCCGACATCGTGACCCTGGCGGTCGCGGAACCCCGGGAAGGGCTGCACCGGAGGCTGGCCACGGATCCCGCGGTGCGCATCGTCGACTTCACCGGCTCGGGACGGTTCGCCGACTGGCTTGAGCAACACGCCCGGCAGGCCACCGTGTTCGCCCACCGGACCGGCCTGAACACCGTCGTCGTCGACTCCACCGACGACTACCGGGGGCTGGTGCGGGGCCTCGCCCACGCCCTGTGCCTGTGCAGCGGCACGGTCCGCACCACACCGCAGAACATCCTCGTACCGGCCACGGGGTTCGCGACCGACGAGGGCCGCAAGACCCTCCGGGACCTCGGCGCAGACCTCGGCGAGACCGTGGACCGGCTGCTCGCGCACCCGGCGCGGGTGGCGCGGCTCCTGGGAGCGATCACCGACGACGGCGTGCGGACGGGACTCGCGGAGGCCGCGCGGTACGGGCCGGTGCTGCACGCGTCCCGGTCGCTGCCCCACCCGGACCATCCCGGCGCCGATCTGCGCAGCCCCCTGCTCGTCCGGCTGGGGGCCCGCGACGAGCGGGTCTACGCCCGGGAGTGGCCGGGACCCGTGTCGTTCCTGGTGGGTACCGACTCGACCGCGCAGAGCCTGGCACTCTTCCGTGCCACCGTGGGCCGGCACGGCGCCCTGTACACGGCGGTGCACTCGACCGATCCGCTGGTGCTGGCGGCCGCCGAGACGGCCGCGCTGGACGCGGGGGTGCATCTGGCGCAGAACCTCGCGGACGACCTCCCCGCCGACCCCTCCTCGGCCGACGCGGAACTGCCCGCGGCGGGCGCCCACTTCGTCACCGGGCGGTTCACGGTCGTACGGTCCCGGCGGCATGCCGCGCCCCCGGTCGCGGCCGAGGTCCCGGTGCCGGTGCCGGACGTCGCCGCACTGGTCGACGTGTGAGCGGGCCCGGCCCCGGCGGTCGTACGCTCGGAGCCCGTGTCACGCGGTCCACTCCGCGCCGCGACCCCGCACCTCGTCGAAGACCAGCCAGGTGCGGGTTCCGCGCACCCCGGGGATGGCATGGACGCTCTCCAGCACCACGCGGCGCAGCGCCGAGTTGTCCGGCGCGCGCACCAGCACCAGGACGTCGAAGTCGCCCGTGACGAGGGCGACATGTTCGACGTACGGGATCTCGCGCAGTGCGCGCGAGATGTCCCGCCAGGCGTTCTGCTCGATCGACAGCGTCACGTACGCGCTGGTGCCGAGGCCGGCCCGCTGCGGGTTCAGCCGGGCGGTGAAACCGGTGATGACCTCCTCGGCCACCAGCCTTCCGATGCGCGTGTACGCGTTGGCGCGCGAGATGTGCACCTGCTCGGCCAGCGCCCGGACCGACACCCGGCCGTCCTTCAGGAGCTGCGCCAGGATCTGCCGGTCGATGTCGTCGAGCGGGACGGCGGCAGTTCGTCCGGACGCCGACGCCGGCGGTGAGAATTCCTCGGACACTTTGCTCTCCCGGAGCGCTCAGTCCGGCAGTTCATCGCCGGTTCAGTCGAAGTATTGAACACATATTCCGCAGTGGTCACCATTCTCCTGTCAAGTGTCCAGAGAAAGCGAGCGCCCTCCATGTCTGTGAAGAGCCTCCGACAGACGGTCCAGGGTCTGCTGCCGTCGCTGACGCCGGTTCGGTTCGTGGCCGAGGACGGCACCCCCGTGCCCAAGCCGCCCGCCGGCTACACCGAGCCACCGGTCGAGACCCTGCGTGAGGCCCATCGGCAGATGGTGCTCGGACGCCGGTTCGACACCCAGGCGACCGCGCTCACCAAGCAGGGGCGGCTCGCGGTGTACCCGTCCAGCCGCGGCCAGGAGGCCTGCCAGGTCGGCGCCGTGCTCGCGCTGCGGCCGGACGACTGGCTCTTCCCGACCTACCGGGACTCCGTCGCCCTGGTCACTCGCGGCATCGACCCCGTCGAGGTGCTGACGCTGCTGCGCGGCGACTGGCACTGCGGCTACGACCCGGCCGCCACCCGTACCGCACCGCAGTGCACCCCGCTGGCCACCCAGGTGCTGCACGCCACCGGCATGGCGGAGTCCCTGCGCCGCAAGGGCGAGGACGGCGTGGCCATGGCGCTCGTCGGGGACGGGGCGACCAGCGAGGGCGACTTCCACGAGGCGCTGAACTTCGCGGCCGTCTTCCGCGCGCCCGTCGTCTTCTTCGTGCAGAACAACAAGTACGCGATCTCCGTGCCGCTCGCCCGGCAGACCGCGGCACCCGCCCTCGCCTACAAGGGCGTCGGCTACGGGGTGCGCTCCGAACAGGTCGACGGCAACGACCCGGTCGCCGTCCTCGCGGTGCTGACCGCGGCCGCCGAACACGCCCGCGCCGGGCACGGCCCCTTCCTCGTCGAGGCGCACACCTACCGCATGGAGGCCCACACCAACGCCGACGACGCCACCCGCTACCGCGAGTCCGACGAGGTCGAGCGGTGGAGCGCGGCCGACCCGCTCGCCCGGCTGGAGACGTATCTGCGGGCCCGCGGCGTGCTCACCGACGAGGACATCGAGGGCGTACGGGAGGAGGCGGAGGCCCTGGCCGCGAAGCTGCGCGCCGGGATGAACGCCGAGACCGTCCCCGACCCACTGGAGCTGTTCGACCACGTCTACGCCGAGCCGACTCCGCAACTGCGCGAGCAACGCGCCCTGTTGGCGGCGGAGCTGGCCGCGGACGCCGAAACCGCCGAACCCGTTCAGGCTCAGGAGGGCTGACGACCATGGCCAAAGTGACGATGGCGCAGGCGCTGAACACCGCCCTGCGCGACGCCCTGCGCGACGACGAGCGCGTGCTCGTCTTCGGCGAGGACGTCGGCCCGCTCGGCGGCGTCTTCCGCATCACCGACGGACTGACCCGCGACTTCGGGGAGGAGCGCTGCTTCGACACCCCGCTGGCCGAGGCCGGCATCGTGGGCCTGGCCGTCGGCATGGCGATGGGCGGCTTCCGGCCCGTGGTGGAGATGCAGTTCGACGCCTTCGCCTACCCGGCGTTCGAGCAGATCGCCTCGCACGTCGCCAAGCTGCGCAACCGCACACGGGGACGGCTGAACCTGCCGATGGTGATCCGCGTCCCGTACGCGGGCGGCATCGGCGGGGTCGAGCACCACTGCGACTCCAGCGAGGCGTACTACGCGCACACCCCGGGACTGAAGGTCGTCACCCCGGCGACGGCCGAGGACGCGTACTGGCTGCTGCGGGACGCGGTGGACGACCCCGACCCGGTGGTCTTCCTGGAGCCGAAGAAGCTGTACTGGTCGAAGGAGGACACCGATCTCGGGCGGCGCGGAGCGCTGCCGTTCGGGCGGGCGGCGATCCGCCGGGAGGGCCGGGACGCGACGCTCGTCGCCTACGGCCCTTCGGTCCCCGTCGCCCTGGCCGCGGCCGAAGCGGCGGCTGCCGAGGGGATCGAGCTGGAGGTCGTCGACCTGCGCACCCTCGTCCCCTTCGACGACGAGACGGTGACGGCGTCCGTACGACGGACCGGGCGGTGTCTGGTCGTCCAGGAGGCGCAGGGGTTCGCCGGCGTGGGCGCGGAGATCGCGGCCCGGGTCCAGGAGCGCTGCTTCCACTCACTGGCCGCGCCCGTCCTGCGGGTGACCGGCTTCGACATCCCCTACCCGCCGCCGAAGCTGGAGCACGCGCACCTGCCCGGCGTCGACCGGATCCTCGACGCCGTCGACCGTCTCCAGTTCGCCGACGAGCCCGACACCCGGCACCTGCTGAAGGGAACGGCCGCATGACCACCGCAACGCTCAGGGAGCAGCTGTTCCGGCTGCCCGACCTCGGTGAAGGCCTCACCGACGCGGAGATCGTCGAGTGGAAGGTCGCGGTCGGCGACACGGTGACGATCGACCAGATCGTGGTCGAGGTCGAGACCGCCAAGGCGGCGGTGGAGGTACCGGTCCCGTACGCGGGCACGGTCCTGCACCTGCATGCGGAGGCGGGCACGGCGCTCGGGGTGGGGGAGCCGCTCATCACGGTGGGGGAGGCGGGGGCCCTCGGTGGGGGCGACGGGACGGGGGCGGTCGGTGGGCCGGGTGCGGGTTCGGTCGACGGGCCGGCCGGTGGGTCTGCCGACCGGGCCGGGCGGTCCGGCCCGGTGGGTGGGCCGGACCGCGGTGCGGGTGGCGGCTCGGGAGATCCGTCGGGGTGTGGAGCAGCCCGGGCCTCCGGTGTCCTGCCGCCCGCCGGGTCCGTGGCCGGCCCGGGGTCGGACGACCCCGCGGCGGAGCGCTACCGGCAGGAGGAACAGGCCGGATCCGGCAACGTTCTGATCGGTTACGGCACCGGGCACGGCCCGGCCCCGCGGCGGCGCAGACGAACCGGGGCCGCGGCCGTGCACACCGCGAGCGCGACCCCGGCTCCGCCGCCCGTCACCCCGCACGCCCCCAGGGTCATCTCCCCCCTCGTCCGCAGGATGGCCCGCGACAACGGGATCGACCTCGCCACGCTGTCACCCTCCGGACCGGCCGGGATCGTGCTGCGCCGTGACGTGGAGCAGGCTCTCGAGCGTGCCCGGCAGACGGCGTCGTACCCGACCCCCGCCCCGCACGAGGACGAGGTGCGGTCGACGCCGGCCGGCCCCGAGCGCATCCCCCTGCGCGGTGTCCGCCGTGCCGTCGCCGACAAGCTCTCCCGCAGCCGTACCGAGATCCCCGACGCCACCACCTGGGTCGACGTCGACGCCACGGGACTGCTGCAGGCCAAGAAGGCACTGGAGGCCGCCGACCCCGGCCGCCGTATCGGCCTGCTCGCCCTGCTGGCCCGTATCTGTGTCGCCGGACTGCGCCGCTTCCCGGAGCTCAACTCCACCGTCGACACCGAGCGCCGGGAGATCCTGCGCTACGACGAGGTCCACCTCGGCTTCGCCGCACAGACGGAGCGCGGCCTGGTCGTCCCCGTCGTACGCGACGCCCACCGCCTGACGACCGTCCAACTGGCTGCGGAACTCGCCCGGTTGACCGAGCTGGCGCGCAGCGGAAGCCTGCCGCCGCAGACGCTGACCGGCGGGACCTTCACCCTCAACAACTACGGCGTGTTCGGCGTGGACGGCTCCACGCCCATCATCAACCACCCGGAGGCCGCCCTCCTCGGCGCGGGCCGCATCGTCGACAAACCCTGGGTGGTGGACGGCAGCCTCGCCGTCCGCAAGGTCATGCAGCTCTCCCTCAGTTTCGACCACCGGGTCTGCGACGGCGGAGTGGCCGGCGGCTTCCTGCGCTTCGTGGCCGACTGCGTGGAGCGCCCCGCGATCCTGCTCGCCGATGTCTGATCCCGCCCCGCCCGCCTTCCCCGCGAGGAGCACAACCGATGTCCGACGACGTCTACCTGATAGACGGGGCCCGCACTCCGCAGGGCCGTTACGGCGGAGCCCTGGCCTCCGTACGCCCGGACGACCTTGCGGCCCTCGTCGTGGGTGAGGCGGTACGGCGCTCGGGAATCCCCTCCGACGCCGTCGACGAGGTGATCCTCGGCGCCGCCAACCAGGCCGGCGAGGACAACCGCAGCGTGGCCCGGATGGCGGCACTGCTGACCACTGCTGGCCGGCCTGCCGCACACCGTGCCCGGATACACCGTCAACCGGCTGTGCGCGTCCGGGCTGACGGCCGTCGCGTCCGCCGCCCAGACGATACGGGCGGGCGAGGCCGACCTCGTCGTGGCGGGCGGAGTCGAGTCGATGACCCGCGCCCCGTGGGTGATGGCCAAGCCCGCCACGCCCTGGGCCCGGCCCGGCGAGGTGCACGACACCCCCTCGGCTGGCGTTTCACCAACTCCCGCTTCAACGCCGAGACCACCCTGTCGATGGGCGAGACCGCCGAGGAACTCGCCGCCCTGGACGGCATCACCCGCCTGGAGTCGGACGCCTTCGCGCTGCGCAGCCACCGCCGGGCCGCCGCCCGGCAGGCGGGCCGGTTCGACCGGGAGATCGTCGCGGTCCCGGTGAAGGACGGCGAAGTGACCGAGGACGAGGGACCTCGCCCGTCCACCTCGCTGGAGCGGCTGAGCGCGCGGCGCACCTCCTTCCGCAGGGGAGGGATCGTCACCGCGGGCAACTCCTCGCCTCTGTCCGACGGGCGGCGGCCCTGGTGGTGGCGAGCGGGGCGGCGGTCGAACGGTACGGGCTGACTCCCCGCGCCCGTGTCGTCACCTCCGCCTCGGCCGGGGTCGAGCCCCGTCTCATGGGGCTCGGCCCCGTGCCGGCCACGACCAAGGCGCTGGACCGGGCGGGATGGAGCGTCGACGACCTGGACACGGTCGAGCTGAACGAGGCGTTCGCCTGCCAGGCGCTGGCGGTGGTCCGCAGGCTGAAGCTCGACGAGGACCGCGTCAACGCCGACGGCGCCATCGCCCTCGGCCATCCGCTGGGCTGTTCCGGCGCCGTATCGTGCTCACGCTGCTCGGGCGGATGGAACGCGAGGACGGCCGACGGGGCCTGGCGACCATGTGCGTGGGGGTCGGGCTGGGCGTGTCGATGCTGCTGGAGCGCGTATGAGCACGCCCATCGGCACCTCACACGCATGACGCGTTTCCTGCGGACCGCCTGACTCATGCTCCTCGAGGACGGCTTCTCCGCGCGGGACGCCGAGAAGTGGGGCCTGGTCCACCGTGGCGTACCGGACGGCTCGGCCGCGGCTGAAGTACTGGAGTTCGCCCGTTCCCTCGCCGCCGGACCCAACCGCCGCCCACCGGGAGACCAGGGCCCTGCTGCGGTCCGCCGCCGCAGCTCGTCCCTCCGTGGCCACTGAGACCCACCGACCGCGGGGATGCCGGCTACCGGCGCACGTGCCACGCGGACCGGCGGGACAGCCGGAATAAATCCCGCGCGCCACCGATCGGCTCCCCCCTACACTCACCACGCAATCACGCGCCGCCGGACACCGTGGCGGCGCGTCGCCGTGACGAGTGAGGGGAGCCGGGCCGTGCGTGACCGCACCGCTGTCGCTGTTCCCCGCTCCCGGTACGACGTGATCCTGGTGTCCTCGTCCGCCCGGTGCCCGCTGCGCGGCCGGCACCGGACGCCCGTGACGAACGCCTGAGCACGTCAACTCCCTTTCGCTGTCCACTCACTGACAGCAAGGCATGTCTTCGTCCCGGGAATCGCGCTGCCCGTCACCAGGATCACCTGAAAGGCCGAGGGCCGTGCGCACGAACCCGAACCGTCACCTCACCGCCGTCCGCAACCTGGGCATCCTCGCCCACGTCGACGCGGGCAAGACCACCGTCACCGAGCGGATCCTGTACGCCACCGGGACCACGCACAAACGCGGCGAGGTCCACGACGGCACGACCGTCACCGACTTCGACCCCCAGGAGCGCGACCGTGGGATCACCATCTTCGCGGCGGCCGTCAGCTGCGCCTGGGACGGTCACCGCATCAACCTGATCGACACGCCGGGCCACGTCGACTTCGCCGACGAGGTGGAGCGCTCGCTGCGCGTGCTCGACGGCGCGGTCGCGGTGTTCGACGCCGTGGCGGGCGTGGAGCCGCAGAGCGAGTCGGTGTGGCGGCAGGCCGACCGGCACGGCGTACCGAGGATCGCGTTCGTCAACAAGCTGGACCGGGCGGGCGCGGACCTCGACAGGGCGGTGGCGTCCATCCGGGAGCGGCTGCATCCGGCCCCGCTGGTCGTGCAGTTGCCGATCGGTGCGGAGGAGGGTTTCACCGGCGTGGTGGACCTGCTGCGCATGCGGGCACTGACCTGGGCCGACGGCAGCGAGGCCGGCGTGCAGGGCCCGGTGCCGGACGCCCTGCGCGAGGAGGCCCTACGACGGCGCCGGCTCCTGGAGGAGGCCGTGGCGGAACGCCACCCGGCCGCCCTGGAGGAGTTCTGCGAACGGGAGACGCTCTCCGCCGAGACCCTCGCCTCCGCCCTGCGCGACATCACCCGCAGCGGCGACGGTGTGGTCGTGCTGTGCGGCTCGGCCTACCGCAACCGCGGTGTCGAGCCGCTGCTCGACGCGGTCGTGGCGTACCTGCCCTCGCCGCTCGACGTGCCCGCCGTACGCGGCACGCACGAGGGCGCCGAGCAGGAGCGGCCCGCCGACCCTGAGGCGCCTTTCGCGGCACTCGCGTTCAAGGTGAGCGCGACCCCGACGGGACGGCTGACGTACCTGCGGGTGTACTCGGGAACGATCGGGAAGGGAGACGCGGTGTGGGACGCGGGTGCGCGGCGCACCGAGCGGATCGGCCGGATCCTGCGCGTTCAGGCCGACCGCCACGCCCCGCTGGACCGGGCGGTCGCCGGGGACATCGTCGCCGTGGTCGGGCTGAAGTCCGCCCGCGCCGGCTCGAGCCTGTGCGCGCCCGGCGCTCCACTGGTCCTCGAACCGCCGGGCGTCGCCGCCCCGGTCGTCTCGGTGGCCGTCGAGGCGGTCCGGAGCACCGAAACCGACCGGCTGGCCTCGGCGCTCGCGCGGCTGGCCGAGGAGGATCCGTCGCTGGTCGTCCGGACCGACCCCGAGACCGGGCAGACGGTCCTGTCGGGCATGGGTGAACTGCACCTCGAGGTCGCGGTGGAGAAGATCCGCCGCGCCCTCGGCCTGGAGGTCAACGTGGGCCGCCCGAGAGTGACTTACCGCGAGACGGTCGCCCGTGGCGTGACCGGACATGTCTTCCGCCATGTCAAACAGGACGGAGGCGCAGGTCAGTTCGCGCATGTCGTGCTCGACGTCGAGCCACTGGAGGGCGGCTCCGGCTTCGAGTTCCGCTCGACCGTCGTCGGCGGTCGCGTGCCGCAGGAGTACGTCCGCGCGGTCGAGGCCGGGTGCCGGGACGCCCTCGCCGAGGGGCCGCTCGGCGGTCACCCGGTGACCGGGCTGCGCGTCACGTTGACCGACGGGGCGACCCATGTGAAGGACTCCTCCGAGACGGCCTTCCGCACCGCGGGCCGCCTCGGGCTGCGGGAGGCCCTGCGTTCCTGCGCGATGGTCCTGCTGGAGCCGGTCGTCGAGGTCACGGTCACCGTGCCCGAGGACGCCGTCGGCGGCGTCCTCGGCGACCTGGCGGCGCGCCGCGGCCGTGTGACGGGTTCGGCCACGCGCCCGGGCACGGCGGTCGTCACCGCCACCGTCCCGCTGGCCGAACTGTTCGGCTACGCGACGCGCCTGCGCAGCCGCACCCAGGGCCGCGGCACGTTCACGACCCGGCCGACGGGGTACGCCCCGGCGCCGGCCGCGACGGCGCTGACGCGGTAGCCGACGGACCGGCCCCGCCCGTACGCGGGCGGGGCCGGTCCCCTGAAAATGTGTTTGCCTCGCCGTGGTCCCGCTGAGAGGCTCGGCTCTCATGCCCACCTTCACCGCCCCCGACGGAACGACCCTCGCCTACCACGCCACCGGCGACGGCCCACCCCTGATCTGCCTGCCCGGCGGCCCCATGCAGGCGTCCGCCTACCTGGGCGACCTCGGCGGCCTGACCGCCCACCGCCGTCTGATCCGCCTGGACCTGCGAGGAACGGGCGAGTCCGCGACACCGCGGGACACGACCTCGTACCGCTGCGACCGCCTGGTCGCCGACATCGATGCCCTGCGCGAACACCTGAACCTCGACAGCGTCGACCTCCTCGGCCACTCGGCCGGCGCGAACCTGGCCGCGCTCTACACAGCCCGCCACCCGCACCGGGTCGCCCGACTGGCGCTGATCACGCCGAGCGTTTTCGCGGTCGGCGTCGAGATCACGGCCGAGGACCGGCTCGGGACGGCGCGACTTCGGCGGGACGAGCCGTGGTTCGCGGAGGCTTTCGCGGCGCTGGAGGCGATCACCGAGGGCCGGCCCGCGCCGGACTCATGGAAGGCGATCGCGCCCTTCTGGTACGCCCGTTGGGACGAGGAGGCCCGGTCCTTCCAGGAGACCGGCGAGAAGCAGAAGAACCAGGAGGCGGCAGCTGTCTACGCCGCGGATGGCGCCTTCGCCCCGGAGACCACTCGCGAGGCCTTCGCCGCCTACCCGTCCCCAGTGTTCGTGCTCGCCGGTGAGTTCGACGTGGCGGGTCCTCCTCGCGCGTTGCGGGAGTATGCGGGGTTGGTTCCGAACAGCGAGTTCGTGGTGCAGCCGGGGGCAGGGCATTTTCCGTGGCGGGATGATGCGCGGCGGTTCGTGGAGGCTGTCGCCTCCTTCCTGGAGGCCGAGTCTTCTGCCTGACTAGGATCAGCGGATGCTGTTCGGTCGTAGACATGACAAGATCGCCGATCTGCCGCGTGATCCGCGCGCCGACGACTACCCCATGCCGTTCGTTCCGCACGGGTGGTACGCCGTGCTGCGCAGCGCTGAGCTGCGGCCGGGCAAGGTGGTCAGCCTCCACTACTTCGGACGCGCACTCATCGCCTTCCGCGGAGCCGACGGCCGGGCGGCCGTGCGCGACGCCCACTGTCCCCACTACGGCGCACACCTGGGCGTCGGCGGCAAGGTGGTGGACGGCACCGTGGAGTGCCCGTTCCACGGATGGCGGTTCGGCGCCGACGGCCGCTGCACCCACGCCCCGTACGCGGTCAGGACCCCGAAGGTGTCCATCGGCGGGTTCCCTGTCCGTGAGCACAGCGGGCTCGTCTTCGTCCACACCGGACCGGCCACGCCGGAGTGGGAGGTCCCGGAGATCCCGGAGACGACGTCACGCGACTTCGCCTCACCCGTCGACGACGTGTGCCGTGCGCGTATCCACATCCAGGAGATGCGCGAGAACATCGTGGACGAGTCCCATTTCACCTTCATCCACGGCCAGGACGAACCGCCCGTCCTGGACCTGCGGCCGGACGGCCCCTTCGCGGAGGTCCGCAGCCGTTTCCGTCGCCGAGTTCTCGGCCGGTTCATCGACAACAGCTTCGACGTGTTCATGTACGGGCCGGGTGTGATGGTGGTGCGTGTCCACGGGGTGTTGCTGTCCCTGACCGCCGTCGCCCTCACCACGCCTGTCGACGACCGCACGAGCGAGATGCGGATGCTGTACTACATCCGCAAACCGGCCCGACTCCCGTTCCTGGCCCCCTTCCTCAAACTCGTCTTCCGGGCGGAGGCCCTGGCCGAGGTCCGCGAGGAGGTGCGGATCTGGGACCACAAGATCCACCAGCCGCGCCCCGTACTGCTCCCGCACGAAAAGGGCATCAGGGCGCTGCGCCGCTGGTACGCCCAGTTCTATCCGTCGGATGCATCAGTCGCCCCGGACGCCCCAGCCGACATGTCTCCGGTCGGGCAGCCGGGCGTCGCCGTCCCCGTCACGCGTGCCGACGGCGACGATCACGTCCCAGTCGGGCGCGCGTAACGGGATCGCCGCTGCCTTCGCTCTGCCGTTCAAAGTGATTCAGGGACGTTCACCGTCCCACTGTCCGTTGCTCACACGCCCGCCTCCACGAGGAACGAGCTGGGCTTGCCGGACCAGGAGACGTACAGGCTGTCGCGGGCCCTCGTGCGGGCGACGAACAGTAGGCAGCGTTCGGACGTCATGTCCGTCGCGTGCTGCTTGGGGTCCAGTTCGCCGCTCGGAGGGGGCGGGTGGATGGGTGGACGGCTCACGATCGGGGACCGCACGGCCGACGTGTCCGCCGCTCGCGCTGTACCACCGTCGCCCGAGCGCCTACTCGACGGACAGCGACGGCCGGATTCCTTCCGTCGACCCGCTCCGCGCCCGTGACAACGAGCCGCGCCGACGGGCTCCACAGGGGCGGCCGGGCGCTGACCGCGCTCAGCATGCATCAGACTGGTACGGTATTGCCGTACGACTGGCTGCGCTGTCACTCGGAGGTCAACGTGTCCATCTCGGCGAACGAGGCCCGGCAGCGCTTCTACCCGCTGATCCGGCAGGTCAACGAAGATCACGAACCGATAGAGGTCACCTCTCGCGAACACGGCGACATTGTGATCATGTCGGCCGAGGACTTCCGGTCTTGGCAGGAGACCGTCTACTTGCTCCGGTCGCCGCGTAACGCGCAGATCCTCATGGAGTCCATCGCGGAACTCGACGCCGGCCACGGGCAGGCCCGAGAACTGATCGAGACGGAGAACGAAGAGGGGCCCGCCGCGTGAAGGTCGTGTTCTCCGGCCGTGCGTGGGACCAGTACACGTTCTGGGCGACGGCCGATCCGAAAATCCTCAAGAGGATCAACCGGCTGATCAAGGAAATCCAGCGGACGCCGTTCGAGGGAGCGGGTAAGCCGGAACCGCTCAAAGAGAACCTCTCTGGATGGTGGTCCCGGAGGATCACGGACGAACACCGCCTCGTCTACCGCGTGAAGGATGAGGCCGTAGAGATCGCCCAGGCCCGGTATCACTACTAAAACGGCCTGTCTCATGTGGATTGGATGATCGCGAGCCCACCGCCCGAGCGGCGGGCTCGCGATTTTTCGGTACGTCGACCGCCTGGGCTGGATGCCCGGCATGAACATCACCAGCGACCAGGTGGCCAAGGACGCGGAACGGCACCGGGGCCTCGCGAAGAGGTTCTCCGGCTGAGAGCGCCTTACGCGGTCATCCTGGCCAGCCTCGTACTGAGGGACGTTCGCCGGTCGGGGGCCCGGCGTAGTGCCGGGCCCCGAGTCGGTCATACGTCGTCCAGCCCCTCCTCCCGGCGGATCATCCGCCAGGCTGCGCGGCGGGCGCTGCGGTCGAGGTTGGACAAGTTCCGCAGCACGTACGGTACGTGCGCGGTGTGGCTTTCGCATCATCTGGCTTGCTCATGCGGCACGGCAGCCCGCCGAGCACTCGCTCCGTCACCGACCCCGCATCGGCCGCACTGCGCATGCACTCTGACGCGGCCCTTCGAGGGATCCTCGCGTGGCGGTTCACCACAGCGCCGACCCGATCCACGCGGTCGCTCGCTCCGGAGGGGCATGGGTGTCGATGCCGAGAACGTGTATGACGCCAAGGCCGCCCTGAGGGCTGTGGACCCGGAGGGTGCGTTGGGCGTACCCGCCGGGCCGGGGATGGACGATCACCGCGCTCAGGGCGTCGGCGGGGGTGTATCCGGTGCTGTAGGTGAGGAGTTGGTGGACATCTCCTGCGCTGACGCCGTGGCGGTCGTAGCGCTTGTACTTGGCATCGATCGGCAGCAGTACGCGGTGTGTCGTGACCCGGCCGGGCAGGCTGAGCAGGACGTCCGGCCGGAACGTGGAGGTGTTGCCGAGATCCCCGCGGACGGTGATGCCGGTCCCGCCGCTGCTGGTGACGGGGTGGCCGCCGTGCGGGGCTGCGGCCTCGGTGGTGAGGCGCCGGACCACGGCTTCCCAGAGCGCGGGCATGGTCAGCAGGAGCCCGCCCGCGGTGGCGCCGTGGTCGGTGAGCAGGTCGGTCACGCCTCCGCCGCGCAGTAGCAGGCGGGCCCAGGCGTGGGCCGGGCGGTAACGGGCGTTGAGGCGTGTGTACCGGGTGCGGTCGAGGGTGCGCAGGGCGGCGGCCGGGGTGGTGGCCTGTGGGAACGCGCCTACGTTCCCGTGCAGGTCGCGGGCCAGCTCGGAGTCGGTGGTCATGGTGAGCGCGGCCTTCAGCGCGGTCCCGAGGACGCGGTTGTCCCAGATGTCCGTCTCCCGGTCGAAGGTGCGGACATGCAGCTGGTCCAGCTGGCCGTAGCGGCGGGTGGCCTGCGCGGCGACGTCCAGGCGTCCTCGCAGAACCGGTTCGAGGCTCTGGCGGCGGACGTAGTCACGGCGCAGGCCTTCCCGGACGAGCTTCTCGCACTCTTCGAGCAGGGCGGCGGCCACGAGGCCGGCGTAACCGTCGGGGCCCGTGCTCCAGCGCCTGGCCGTCGTCGGGACGGGGGAGCCGAGCGCGTAGGCGAGCCAGCTCATCAGCTGCTCTCCCGGGATGGCGAACTTGGGCGTGATGACCAGCCGGACCCGGTCCAGGACCAGCACGCCGACGGTCGCGTCCGCCTTGAGACGCCATCCGGTGCGGTCCGGGTGCAGGGTGAGGCAGCCGCGAGCCTGGAGGGCGTGCAGGCGGTCGAGGTCCCGGGAGGTGAGCTGTTCGCTGCCCAGCCGGGCCGACTCGTACTCGCCGAGCCGGATATCGGTGGGGTCAGGCATCGGGGCCCGGAGTGCCGCTGGTGAACTCGGTCGCCAGCGCGTTCGCGAGATCCTGGGCCGACATGAGCACGGGTCGTCCCGTGTCCTTGTCGACCAGGCTGCCGAGGATGCGGTGCAGCAGGTCGGCCCGGCCGAGGCAGTAGTCCTCCAGGAGAGGGATCACCTCGTGGTGGAAGGCCGCGGCGAGGTCCTCCTCGGCGGCGATCGGCTCCCCGTCGCGCAGTAGGTAGGCGTGCCCGATCTGGTGGTCGGCGTCGAGGTGGCGGGTGATACGGGTGTTGAGGGACTCGAAGAACGCCGCCAGGTCCAGCGGGCCGACCGTTCCGGAGACGGCGTCCGGGTCGGGGCCGACGGGCAGGAAGGCGAAGCGGCGGCGGACCGCGGCGTCCAGGTGGCTGATGCTGCGGTCGGCGGTGTTCATCGTGCCGATGATCCGGATGTTCGGCGGCACGGAGAAGGATCGCTTGCTGATGGGCAGCGAGACCGGAAGGTTCCGCTTGTCGAGTTCGAGAAGGGTGATCAGCTCGCCGAAGATCCGCGGCAGGTCGCCGCGGTTGATCTCGTCGATGATCAGCAGGAACGTCTGCTCGGGCCGGGCGGAGGCGTGGCTGCACAGCGCGTGGAACAGGCCGTCCGAGAGGGCGAGGGTGAGCCCGGGGCCGGTGGTGCTCAGGTCCGGTTTGAAGCCTTCGACGAAGTCCTCGTACCCGTACGAGGGGTGGAAGGTGACCAGCCGGAAACAGTCGCCGCGCAGCAACTCGGCCTGGAACTCGGCTCGTCGGCTGGAGTCGGCGCCGAGCACGTCCGCACGGCCGGCCAGGGCGAGGGCGGCGCCGAGCGCGAGCCGGGTCTTGCCGGTGCCGGGCGGGCCGTGCAGGATCACCTGACCCTTGCGGTCAAGCGCGTCCAGTACAGCTTGTACGTCCTCGGGGAGCGCGACCGGCGCGGCCTCCCGCGCCTGGTCCGAGCCCGGGTCGGAATCGGCCTGGTGCGCGGCGAACTTGGCGAAGAGGGACGGGTCGACCTTGGCGAAGGTTGTCCGCCAGCCGTGCTGGGGCTTCGACAGTTTCTGCGCGTGGGAGACGTCCCAGGCCACCGGAACGACATGCTGGAACTCCGGACGGTCGGCATCGAAGCGGTAGCTTCCGCTGACCGTGCCGGTGGCCAGGACCTCGTCCACTCCGCGGTTGGCCACGACCCGATCGCCCTCTTCCAGGTCACGGAAGGCCAGCAGTCGACGGGCGACGGTCAGACTGCCCCCGCTGCCGCGGGGCCAGTACGTATCCAGGGCCTGCTTCAGATCCGTGTCGCTCTGGTACAGGCCGAGGTCGCCGAGCTCGTCCCACCCGACGCAGATCAACCCGCGGTCCCGGCACTCCTCCCACAGGCGGCCGCGTTCACCCGGGGCGATCTTCCAGATGGTGCGCTGCCGGGGGCGCGGATCGAAGTGCGCGTACAGGAAGTGCATCACCTCCTGCCCCGTCCAGCCGTCGAACTCCTCGCGGGACCACACGAGTTCGAGCAGCCGGCGGTTGCTGCGCCAGGCGGGTGCGTCGGCCCCCACCGAGCCCCCGAGCAGGGTGACGAACCTGCGCAGATGCTCTGCTGCGTAGATGGGCAGGAAGTGCTGGGGGAAGTAGGTCGCGAGGGACTTCGTTACCAACGTCGGCCCGAAACGCAGCAGCTCGAGGTCGTCCACGGCGTCGAAGTCGCCTGCCGCCACGACGTCGAACGCCCGCACGAACTGCGCGCGCAGCTCTCCCCAGGCGTCCTGCGGGTCCATCCCGCGCAGGGGAGCGGCCAGCCGCCACTCGCCGGAGACGTGGTGGTACATGATGTGCTTTGCGGCGCTACCGCCCCTGATACTGCCCAGGTTGGGGGTGAGGAACTCCAGCAGCCGGCAGTATGTCGGCCCTGACCCGGCCGGTGCGGCCTGCCCGAGTGCGTAGCGCTCCAGTGGCAGCTTCGCCCACTCCTCGAGCGGAAAAAGTTCCAGCACCTGCTTGCGTTCGTTTTCGGCGGTCAACTCGACCTCGGCCACGGCCTTCCGGTCGAACTCCTTCGCCGTCGCATGCACATCCACCCCACCCGTCATGCAGACCATGATGCCCGACCTGGCGACAACGGCCCATGTCAGTAGAAAGGTTGAGCAAGTGCCTGCATGCGGCTTGGGCGGCCGGCAACATGTGGATCCCGATGACCCGGACTTCTCCCACCGAGTCGACGTGACCCTGCTTCCCAAGGCGACAGACGCGCTGTATCGCAATCCCGTGGGTCGGGATGACTTGAGGCTCGGCCAGGGCTGCCCCGCACCGGCCGGCGCACCGGCGGAAGCACCGGGAGCCCCGGCAGGCGCTCCAGGCACCTGGCTCGGCCAGGTGCGGTCGGTGCAGAAGGTGAAGCCGGAGGCGCTACGCGTCCTGCTGGCGCGGGCCGGTCTGTGGGACGGCTGACGGTGCGGGGGCTTCGGCCCGGCGGCTTCGCCCGGCCCGGAGCCCCGCCCGCGGTTCGCGTGACCAGGTCACCGTGCGTCATACGGCGGTGGAGCCGCCAGTGCGCTGAGCGGCCGCACCCCTGGCTATCGTGACCGGCATGCCGTCCAGGCTGGGAGCCGGCACCGGCCTGATCCGGACTTCACCAGTGCCCACGGTGACCAGGTCACCGTGCGTCATACGGCGGTGGAGCCGCCAGTGCGCTGAGCGGCCGCACCCCTGGCTATCGTGACCGGCATGCCGTCCAGGCTGGGAGCCGGCACCGGCCTGATCCGGACTTCACCAGTGCCCACAGCTGGTGAGGGCGTGACGAGAAGCAGCCCCGGCTGATACCTCGGCGTACGCTGCAATGCCTTGTAGCCGGGTTACGCCGCGTCAGCGTACGGGCACTCGAGGCGGACGGTACTCCGATTCCGATACACGCCCTGTGAAGACCCTGGGAGCACCGGGAGCGCTGGATGCAGCGGCCTGCAGCAACTCTGTTGGCACTCAACCCTGTTGCTAACGTTGCGCGCAACGTTGCTGATCGGAGTGGGGGGACGATGACGTTCAACGAGGAATGGGTGCAGCTGGTCTCGGAGGCCAGGCAGCGGCAGTCCACGGGGATGCGGCTCAATCAGCTCGAAGCGGGATCCGGTGGGTCGGGTGGTGCGGCCGGTCCGGACCTCGTCGTCACGCAGGACGACCTCGGGGCGGTCGGCCATGAGGCATTCCTGCTCCATGCCGAGCTGCGCAGGAAGGCCGACATGGTGAGCGCGGGCGCCGACAAGAACGGGGAGGGCTCGACTGCGCGGGCGGCCAAAGAATTCTCGGACCGCAACCTGACCATGGGCGGCGAGCTGTACACCACGCTGTCGGTCTGGGACTCGCAGGTCAAGACCGTCCTGCAGATGTGCGCACACATCTCGAACCACCTGGACTACTCGAAGAAGATGCACGCCAGCGAAGACGCGGCGATCGCGGCCACCATGCGCGGTCGGGACGGAACCGCCATGCCGGTTTCCGAGATCTCCAAGTACGTGAAGTGACAGGGAGGCGGGGCATCCCATGGGCACTTTCACCTATTCCGATCTCGTCGCACTGGACCTCGCCAGGCTGGAGACCGCGACCACCGACTGGAAGACGATGGTCAGCCAGCTCGCAAAGCTCCAGACCGACGTCAGAGACGGACTCCTGAAGAAGTCCGAGGGCGCCCGCTGGCAGGGTGTCAACGCCACCGTCACAAGGGACTTCGTACGCAGCACCGCCAAGGAGTGCGAGGATCTCCACACGGAGGCACAAAGCATCTGTAACGTGCTCGCCGACGCGTACACCGAGCTCTTGCAGGTCCAGAAACGGGCGAAGCAC
The DNA here is from genome assembly GCF_040782645.1 of Streptomyces sp. HUAS ZL42. Classification (GTDB taxonomy): domain Bacteria; phylum Actinomycetota; class Actinomycetes; order Streptomycetales; family Streptomycetaceae; genus Streptomyces. The sequence goes on along the minus strand of NZ_CP160403.1, from coordinate 2,056,720 downwards.
CTGACCGAGGAGGCCCGCAGAGGGAATCCGGACCGTACCCCCGACCCGGACCACGGCCTGCTGGTGATGGACGGTGAGAACGGGACGGTGAAGGTGATCGAGACGGTGTGCGATGCGAAGGGAACCTCACAGCGGACCAAGGACAGGATGCAGTGGTACGCCGACACCCTCACCGGCCTGGTCGCCCATGCCGCCGAGATCGACGCCGCGGTCACCCGGGCCTTGAGGAAGTCACATGGCGGCGACTCGCACAACGCCGGCCACGCCTCGTACACCTCGCTCGACGAGGACCAGCTGCCGCGTGCGATGAAGCTTGCCTCACTCGGCGAGGACGCGAACGACAAGCAGCGGGCCGAGCTGCGCCGGCTGTGGCAGTCGCTGAGCCCTCGGGCGCGCGGTGAGATGTGGGCGAACCAGAAGGACGATCTCCTCGCTGCCGGGATTCTCACGCCTCAGTCGAAGCGCATGGCCGCGGACCGAGGAGCGGGCGCGTACGACATCGAGTCCCCCACCGCACACGACCACTGGATCCAAGCGCAGGCCACGGCCATGTCCAACGCGGGCGACTTCGTCGGGAACACCGATGCCGCGTACCACATGGATCACTACCTCCGTGGCCTCGGAACCCCCGTGAACCTGGATGTCGACCGGATGCTCACGGACGACGAGACACTCAGACAGGCCGCGGAGTACTCCATCGCGGACGAGAAGGAGAGGTGGCGCCGGCAGGCTCTCGACGCGTTCGAGAAATCGGGGGGCAATCCAGTGTCCATCCCGGTGGAAACCCCGCCCCAGAGCTACACCCACAGTGACCGCAACTGGTATTTGGCAGTCGGAAGCGGCATGACGAACACAACAGGCCTGGTCACTGTCGTGCCCGGCGAGAACGGTGAGCCCCGGGTCAGTCTCGATTACCAGGTGAATGTGTGGGACCGGTACAACTGGGATCCAGGCAAGAAGACCCCCATCGGTCCGACCGAGGTGACCGACGCCGACATGGCCCGGCTGCACACCACGGGTCTGGCCAGAGAGTTCGACATGCGAGGCAGCGGATCGGTGCAACACCACGACCTCAGTTCCAACGGCAGCCTTCCCGACCCCGTGGACCCGGGGCGCGACGGAACACGTACCGATCCCGGGCGCAATGGGGACGCCCGATGACAGAGACACATCATCGGCCTCGCCCGAAGCGCGTCATTCCGGCCCTCGGCGTGTCGGTGCTCTGCTTGATCGGCCTGGCCCTCGCCGCCTGCTCAGCCGCCGAGTCCGGCGCGGCCGACAGGACGGGGAATGTTGCGCAATGGGACGACGAGGCCACACCCGCCACCGTCAGCCGGCAGATGAACATCGAGCTCCCGGTCAAGGCCACCGACCTCCGTGCCGCACTTCAAAACGGGTTCCAGGACGACGGGTTGCTGCTCACCTTCACGCTCCCCTCCTCGGAGACAGACGCGTTCGTGGAACAGCTACGACCTGAAAGAGAGTTGAGGCAGCGCGACAAGCCCCGCGAGAACTTCGTCAAGCCCATGACGCCCTTCTCCCACCTTGGACTCCCCGAACCCGAGTCGCTGCCGAATGTTCGGGAGGGGCAGGTTTGTGCCCCGTGCAGCGGTGACTTGAACTCTCTGGCCATCGCGGTGCACAGGCTGGACGACAGCAACAGCCGCGTTTATCTGCGGGGAGTTGACTGAAGGCAAGCTTCCGCGCACGGAAGTGGGTTCGTACCATGGGGAAGTTGGGGATGTTCCCACTCGTCGGTGAGGCGGAAGTCGCGGCCGTGCAGGGCGGCGTTCGAGTCGAGCCCAACGGGACAGCCGGCTCGCGGATACCCGCCGGACAACGACCGAACCGGGAGCGCGACCGTGACCGCACCGCATGTGGAGCCGCATGCCGGTGAGCCACTCATTCCCATGCCCGCCCTCACCCCCGATGCACTGCGTGCCGCGGTCGAACGACTGACGCCGAGCCGTATGCAGGCATTCGTCCGTGATCTCGTCGACGCGACCACCAGCGCTCAGCAAGGCCAGTCCCTCGCGCCGCTGCGCACCTTCGCCCACACGTGGGGTGTGTTCGTCGCGATCCAGCGGTACCCCTCACGGGCCGCACGCCTGCGGCACCTGGAGGAGGTCGTGAGCGCCGGTGTCGAGGACCCGGCGGACGCCATCGCAGAGATCAGGAAGATCCACGCAGACGCGGAGGCCGAGTCCGGGCTGTGACCGACTGGAAGTGGGACTACAACCCGAGCGAGGAGTAGCTGACCGCTGGGCTCCCTGTCGGCGTGATCGCTGAAGTGGAGCGGATCGCGACCGAACTCGCCGCACCTGGGATCGACGCGGAAACGGCGGGCAGCAGGCCGGAGGACAAGCCTGGCGGCTTGAGGAATTTCCCCATCTTCGGTGGACGCGGCTTCATCCAGTTCCTCGCGGTCCCTCGACACGAGTGCGTCTACGTCTGCAACATCGTCTGGAACGGGTGCGTGATCGGCCCGGCCGCCGCGGCCTTCGCCGTCGTACGGACGCGGGCCGCACGCTCGTAGCCGAACAAGAAAACGAAGGGCCCGGATCGCTGATGATCCGGACCCTTCGCCGTAGACCGACCGCCTACCGCCCGACCAGCTCCAGCACCTGCTCCTCCGCCTGCTCCTCCACCGGGGCCTGAGCCTCCTCGGTGACGCGGGATGTCCGCAGCAGCCACAGCACGTCCCGTCCGAACGACCACACCAGCAGGCCCAGCGCCAGCAGCGTCACCCCGAAGCCCGCCACCCACGGCAGCAGGCTCGACGCCGCCAGCAGCAGGCAGATGCCCTGCATCGCGGCCACCGTCTTGCGGGCCGTGCTCGGCGGGAGCGGGGCGTTGAGCCACGGCCACACGCGGGCCGCGGCGACGAAGGCGTAGCGCATGCCGCCGATCAGCAGGACCCAGGGGCCGAGCTGCATGGAGACGTACACGCTGAGCACGAGGATCAGGAAGGCGTCGACCTCCATGTCGAACCGGGCGCCCAGGGCCGTGGAGGTGCCCGTGCGGCGGGCGACCTTGCCGTCGACGCCGTCGAGGATCAGGGCCACGGCCGTCAGGACGACGAACAGGGTCACCGGCGGTGAGCTCTCGAAGGAGTCCGCGACCAGTGCCGTCACCCCGCCGACCAGCGTCGCCCGTCCGAGGGTCACCCGGTTGGCCGGGCCGAAGGAGCGCAGCCGAGAGCGGTGCAGTGCCCGGGAGAGGACGGCCCAGGTGGCGATGGCGAAGACGAGGCCGGTCAGCCAGCCCGCCGGCCCCATGCCGATCGCCGTGCCGAGCAGGGCCAGCAACAGGATCTGCACGCCCGCTCCCACAGCGGTCTCCTGCTGGACCAGCCTTGCGTCGTAAGTGTTGTTCAGGGCCACCGCAGATCCTCCGGCCGTGTGACAGAGTCGATCAACGCCGCGTACTGTGCGCGGCCTGTGCACACCTCGGTACGTGAACAACTTCCGGATCGTTCAGGAGGACGCCGATGAACCGCACCGCACGTGCGTTCTGGCTCAACTCTCCGGGTGAGGGCGAGATACGTGAGGTCGCCCTTCCGGACCCGTCCGAGGGCGAGGTGCTGGTCCGCGCCCTGTGGTCCGGGGTCAGCCGCGGGACGGAGACCCTCGTCTTCCGCGGCGGTGTACCGGAGAGCCAGCACGCGGCCATGCGGGCGCCGTTCCAGGAGGGCGACTTTCCGGCGCCCGTGAAGTACGGCTACCTGAGCGTGGGAGTGGTGGAGGAGGGGCCGGACGATCTCGTCGGACGTACGGTCTTCTGCCTCTACCCGCACCAGACCCGTTACGTCGTCCCCGTGAGCGCCGTGACGCCCGTCCCCGCGAGCGTGCCCGCCGAGCGGGCGGTCCTCGCCGGCACCGTGGAGACCGCCGTCAACGCGCTGTGGGACGCGGCACCCCTGGTCGGCGACCGGATCGCCGTGGTCGGCGGCGGCATGGTCGGCTGCTCGGTGGCCGCCCTGCTGGCCCGCTTCCCCGGCGTGCGCGTGCAACTGGTCGACGCCGATCCCGGACGGGCCAAGACCGCCGAGGCGCTCGGCGTCGGCTTCGCCCTGCCGGAGGACGCCCTGGGCGAGTGCGACCTCGTCGTGCACGCCAGCGCCACCGAGCAGGGCCTCGCCCGGTCCCTGGAGCTGCTCAGCGCCGAAGGCACGGTCCTCGAACTGAGCTGGTACGGCGACCGGCAGGTCAGCCTGCCGCTGGGGGAGGCGTTCCACTCGCGGCGGCTCGTCATCCGCAGCAGCCAGGTCGGCACCGTCTCCCCGGCCCGCCGCTCCAGCCGTACCTACGCCGACCGGCTCGCCCTCGCCCTCGACCTGCTCGCCGACCCGGCGCTCGACGCCCTGGTCACGGGGGAGAGCGCCTTCGAGGAACTGCCCGAGGTGATGCCGAAACTCGCCTCCGGGGAGATCCCCGCGCTCTGTCACCGCGTCAGGTACGGAGACAACAACCGACGCAGCAGTTCAATCCCGTACGACAAGAGCGCCTGACCTGAGAAAAGAGTGAGGGACGGCTGAACACGGGGAAGCGGAGAGCCGTACTACACGGCATCCCCCGGCAGGGTTCAGCCGGAGGACCAGACGCGCCGCACCTGGAGGGTCGTCCGTTGTTCAGTGTCACCGTCCGCGATCACATCATGATCGCCCACAGCTTCCGCGGCGAGGTCTTCGGACCCGCGCAGCGCCTGCACGGAGCGACGTTCCTGGTGGACGCCACGTTCCGGCGTGAACAGCTGGACGACGACAACATCGTCGTGGACATCGGGCTGGCCACCCAGGAACTCGGCGCCGTGGTCAGCGAGCTGAACTACAGAAACCTCGACAACGAGCCCGACTTCGCCGGGATCAACACCTCGACGGAGTTCCTGGCGAAGGTGATCGCCGACCGGCTCGCCGAGCGGATCCACAAGGGCGCTCTGGGCGAGGGCGCCAGGGGCATCGCGGGCATCACCGTCACCCTGCACGAGTCGCACGTCGCCTGGGCGAGTTACGAGCGTGCGCTGTGACCGACGTGACCCTGGAGAAGGCCCCGACCGTGCAGCACGTCCCGACGGTGCCGAAGGCGTCCCTCGCCTACGTGCCCGTGCAGCACTCCGCGCTCAAGAACGCCGAGATCATCCCCATGTCCCTGCGCTCCGTGCACTTCGTCATGCCGGGCGGCGTCGACGACCCGGCCGCGCCGAGCGGCGGCAACGCCTACGACCGGCGTGTCTGCCTGGACCTGCCCGGCTTCGGCTGGCAGGTGCACAAGCACCTCGTGGACGGAGCGTGGCCCCGCCCGGGAGCCGCCGCCCGTGCGGAACTCGCGCGCACCCTGCGCGAGTTGCCGGACGGCACCGTCGTCCTCCTCGACGGGCTCGTCGCCTGCGGCGTTCCCGAGATCGTCGTCCCGGAGGCGGACCGGCTGCGGCTCGCCGTCCTGGTCCACCTCCCGCTGGGCGACGAGCGCGGACTCGCTCCGGAGGTGGCCGCCGAACTGGACGCCAAGGAGCGTGCCGTACTGCGGGCGGTCCCCGCCGTGATCGGCACCAGCGAGTGGGCCGTGCGCCGCCTCGTCTCCCACCACGGGCTCGCCCCGGAGCGGGTGCACGCGGCCGCACCCGGCGCGGACATCGCGCCCCTCGCCTCCGGCACGGACGGCGTGTCGCGGCTGCTGTGCGTCGCCGCCGTGACCCCGCGCAAGGGCCAGCACCGGCTGGTCGAGGCGCTGGCCGCGGTGACCGACCTGCCGTGGAGCTGCGTGTGCGTGGGCGGCCTCGGGCAGGACCCGGAGTACGTCGCCCATCTGCGCGGCCTGATAAGGAAGTACGGCCTCGAGGACCGGCTGGAGCTGGCCGGACCGCAGGCCGGCGCCGAACTCGACGCCAGTTACGCCGCGGCCGACCTGATGGTCCTGACCTCGTACGCCGAGACGTACGGCATGGCGGTGACCGAGGCCCTCGCCCGCGGCATCCCGGTCCTCGCGACGGACGTCGGCGGTCTCCCCGAGGCGGTCGGGCGCGCCCCCGACGGCGGCGTCCCCGGCATCCTCGTCCCGCCGGAGGACCCGGCGGCCCTGGCCGCCGAACTGCGCGGCTGGTTCGGCGAGGCGGACGTACGGCGTCGCCTCAAGGCCGCCGCACGCGGCCGCCGAGCGGCCCTGAACGGCTGGGCGACCACCGCCCAGAGCCTGGCCGGTGTCCTGAGCCGGCTCCCCAGCGAACCCCGGAGTGCGGCATGAGGAAGACGACGGTGACCCCGGCGGACGTGGCCCGGACGACCGGGGGCGTTCCGGCACAGCCGGGACCCAGGAGCGGCATGACCATCACCGGAAGCGGATCGAAGGACGTCATCGCCGGTGCCGGACCGGTCACCGGCCCCGGGGAGCGCCCCACCGTACGGCTGCGGGACACAGGTTCCGACGAGCCGCCGCGGTACGCCCCCGAGTGGCTCGAACTGCGGGAGAGCGCCGACGCGGGCGCGCGGGCGGTGGACCTGCTGGATCCGTTGCGCATCCGGCTCGCCAACCTGCCCGGGAAGGCCGGCGGACTGGTCGTCCACGACCTGGGCTGCGGCACCGGCTCGATGGGACGCTGGCTCGCTCCCCGCCTCGACGGCGCCCAGCACTGGATCCTGCACGACCGCGACCCCTACCTCCTGCACTTCGCCGCCGTCGCCTCTCCGCGCTCCGCCGCCGACGGCAGCCGGGTCACGGTCGAGACGCGGCGCGGCGACGTCGCCCGCCTCACCCCGGACGCCCTGGCCGGTGCCTCGCTGGTGACGGCCTCTGCGCTCCTGGACGTCCTCACCCGTGAGGAGGTCGAGACCCTCGCCGCCGCCTGCGCGGGCGCGGGCTGCCCGGCGCTGCTGACGCTGTCCGTGGCCGGACGCGTCGACCTCACCCCCGGCGACCCGATGGACGCGGAGATCGCCGCGGCCTTCAACGACCACCAGCGGCGCACCGGCCTCCTCGGCCCCGACGCGATCACGGTCGCCTGCGAGGCCTTCTCCGAGCGCGGCGCGACGGTCAAGGTGCACCCGAGCCCCTGGCGGCTCGGCCCCGACGAGTCCGCGCTGACGGCCCAGTGGCTGCGCGGCTGGGTCGGCGCCGCGATCGAGCAGCGGCCCGAGCTGCGGCCCCGCGCCGAGAAGTACCTGGCGGGCCGCCTGGCGGCCTGCGCCGCGGGCGAGCTGCGCGTCACCGTCCACCACAGCGACCTGCTGGCGCTGGCCCGGCCGACGGGCGGGGCGTCATGAGCGTGGAGACGGTGCGGGCGCGGCTGACGGGGGACGACGTCCCAGGTCCGCTCGTGTGGGGCGAGGGGACCGCGCACCTCGTGCCGGCCAGGCCGGCCCGCCCGCCGCTCCGCGCGGGAGCCGCCGTCTCCGGGCACCGCATCGGTGTGATCGTGTCCCGGCCCCGGCCGGACGCCACCCCGAAGACCTCCCGCCTCCGCGCCGTCCTCAACTCCCGTGCCCTGCGCACCCACTTCGGCACGGCCGCCGGTGTCGTCATCCTCGCCGTCCTGCTGTGGCGCATGGGCACCGGCGTCCTGCTGGACGGACTGCGCCGGATCGACCTGGTGACGCTGCTCGCCGGGCTCGGGATCGGGCTCGTCACCACCGTGTTCAGCGCCTGGCGCTGGGCGCTCGTGGCCCGGGGGCTGCGGATCCGGCTGCCGTTCGGGGCGGCGGTCGCCGACTACTACCGCGCGCTGTTCCTGAACGCGGCCCTGCCGGGCGGTGTCCTCGGCGATGTGCACCGGGCGGTGCGGCACGGGCAGAGCGAGGGCGACCTCGGGCGCGGAGTGCGCGCGGTGGTCCTCGAGCGCACCGCGGGGCAGATCGTGCTGGCCGTCGCCGGAGTAACGGTCCTGCTCGTCCTGCCCTCACCCGTCATGGCGGACGTACGGCACTTCGTTCCGCTCGCAGCCCTCGCCGCGGTCGGCGCGGTCGCCGTGGTCCTCGCCCTGCGGATGAACCGCGCGCCCTCCGCCTCCCGTCGCGGGCGTGCGCTGCGGGCGGGGCTCGCCGAGGCGCGCGAGGGGCTGCTGTCCCGTCGCAACGGGCCGGGCGTCGCGGTGTCGTCGGTCGTCGTCCTCGCCGGGCACATCGCGATGTTCGTGGTCGCCGCACGGGTCGCCGGCTCCGGCGCCTCCGTCCTCGCGCTGCTGCCGATGGCGGTCCTCGCCCTGCTCGCCATGGGTCTGCCCCTCAACGTCGGCGGCTGGGGGCCCCGGGAGGGTGTCACCGCCTGGGCGTTCGGCGCCGCCGGACTCGGCGCGAGCAGCGGACTGGCCGTCGCCGTCGTTTACGGCGTGCTCAGCTTCGTGGCCGCCCTGCCGGGCGCACTCGTGCTGGTGGCCCGCTGGTACACGGGCCTGCGCGCCGGTTCCGGGCCCGCCGTGACCGCCCGGGAACCGGACGCCGCGGACGACTATCCGCGCCCGCTTTCCGGGGTGCCGTCGGCCGAAGTCAGCAGCGAGAAATACGCGCCGAAGGAATCGGCGAGGCTCGCCAGGAGTTCCTTCCCCTTTTCCGCGGATCCGAGGGAGGGACGGCCGATGACGCCCGAATCGGTATAGGCGGACATCCCCACGGTGAGCAGATGACGTCGGTCGTCCGCGGTGAAATCGGCGGACTCATAGCCGGGACGGACCAATTCGGGATGAGCGTGCAGCAGGACGGAGGTCTCGATTTCCCCCGCGTGCATGTCGGTGAGCAGCGAGGTCGACACCCCGGCCCGCTGCCGCGCCGTCTCCCAGTCCTCCGGGGCCGGGAAGAGCGCCATCCGCTCGCCGCGCGCCGACGACTCCTGCACGGCATTGCCCAGGACGTAGTTCCCGCCGTGCGCGTTGACCAGCACCAGGGCCTCGACGCCCGAGCGGCGCAGTGACGCCGCGATGTCCCCTACCACCGCGTGAAGGGTCACGGAGGAGATGCTGACGGTTCCCGGCCAGGCAGCGTGCTCGTGCGAGCAGGCGATGGTCACCGGCGGAAGGAGGTGCACCGGGTACGCTGCGGCGATCTCCCGGGCGATGGCGCAGGCGACCAGTGTGTCGGTCGCCAGCGGAAGGAACGGACCGTGCTGCTCGAAGCTTCCGACGGGAAGGACCGCGACCTGCGTTGAGACGTCCGCACCTCGCGTCCGTACGTCTTCCGTAGTGTCCGTCGGCACCAGACCGTACGCCGCCGACCGTATTCCCGTACCACTCATCTTTTCACGGCCTTTCATCTCTGCTTAGGAACCAGATCATGACAGAAAAAATTGGCGTACTCGGCAAGAAGTCACCACAGCGCACCGGTGTGGAACGCGTGGTGAATGCCCCGCTTCCCACCGTGTACGGGAAATTCCAGGCGGTGGGCTACCTCGATCATGACCGCGGGGACGAACAAGTGGCCCTGGTCTACGGCGAAATCGGCACCGACGACGTCCTGACCCGGCTGCACTCGGAGTGCCTCACCGGTGACGCGTTCGGTTCCCAGCACTGCGAGTGCGGAGACCAGCTGGCCTCGGCGCTGCGTGCGGTCGTCGCCGAAGGACGCGGCATCGTCGTCTACTTGAGGGGACACGAGGGCCGGGGCATCGGCCTGCTGGCCAAGCTGCGGGCGATGGCCCTGCAGGCGGAGGGCCTGGACACCGTCGAGGCGAACCTCGCCCTCGGTCTGCCGGTCGACGCCCGCGACTACGGCGTCGCCGCGGAGATCCTTCGCGACCTGGGTGTTCAGTCCGTACGCCTGATGTCCAACAACCCGCGCAAGCGCGACGCGCTGCTGCAGAACGGCATCCAGGTCGCCGAGCAGGTCCCGCTGCTGATACCGCCGTGCGAGAGCAACATCACCTACCTCAGGACCAAGCGGGAGCGCCTCGACCACCACCTGCCCCATCTGGACGCGGTGGCGCACTGGTCCTGACCGCAGATCCGGTCTCCTCGCGGCCCGACGGGCTGCGAGGCGGCGGAGTCCTCCGTGACCCGTGGCCCTCGGGAGGTCACCTGCGTACGACGGAGCTCCATCTGTGGCTGCGCCACGAGATCCGCACCACCCGAGCGGCGCACCCCGATCGTGCCGTCCGACGCCCGGCGGCTCGTCGAGGCCGGAGCGGCACTGACCGTCGAGGACTCACCGCAGCGGATCTTCCCCGCAGAGGAATACCGCAGAGGAATACCGGGCGGCGGGCTGCCGGATCGCCCCCGCCGGCTCCCGGGTGTCGGCGCCGGAGGACGCCCCCGTCATCCTGGTGAAAAAGGTCCCGCCGAGCCCGGCGAACTCACGGACCGGCACGTCTACTTCGGGCACGCCTACAAGCAGCAGCCCGGAGTGGCCGTCCTGCTGCGGCGGTTCGCCGCCGGGGCAGGAGCCGACCTCGAGGCGAACGCGGAGGGGAGCGCGATGGCCCGCTGCGTCTCCCGCACGCTCGCCCCCGGCGTCCGCGAGATCCTCGACGGCGCCCTGCCCCCGGGGCTGAACCGCGCCGCCGAAACGGCGGAGCGGTCGGAGGACCGGCGCGGCGAAGTCGCCAAGGAGGGCATCCCGTTCACCCTGCGTGTCGACAGGTGACGGCTCAGTCGGACACCGACTCGTGGACGAGCTGCTTGAGTTCGGGCCACAGCTTCAGCGATCTCTTCGGCCGGACCTGCGTCATGAACTGAACCGTCAGATCGCGGCTCGGGTCCACCCAGAACGTCGTGGTCGCCACCCCGCTCCAGCCGTAGGTGCCGAGGCCGGAAGGGGCCTGGGTGCGCTCCGGGTCGATCACCACGGAGACGCCCAGGCCGAAGCCGACTCCCTCGTTGCCGGGTTCGTCGTGGGCGGGGCGGCTGCCGAAGGCCCGCAGGTCGGCGCCGCCGGGGAGATGGTTCCTGGTCATCAGCTCCACGGTCCGGGGCCTGAGCAGGCGGGTGCCGTCGAGTTCGCCGCGGCGTCGCAGCAGCTCCATGAAGCGGTGCATGTCGTGGGCGCTCGCCACCATGCCGCCGCTGCCGGACAGGAAACGGGGGCGGCCGTGCAGGGGCAGGCCGGCGATCGGCTCGATGCCGCCGTCCTCGGTCTCCCCGTACAGCTCGGAGAGCCGCTCGGCCTGCACGTCCGTCACACAGAACCCGGCGTCCGTCATGCCGAGCGGGCCGAAGATCCGCTCGGCGAAGAACACGTCGAGCGGCTGCCCGGAGACCACCTCGATGACCCGGCCGAGGACGTTGGTCGCCACCGAGTAGTTCCACTGCGTCCCCGGCTCGTACTGCAGCGGCAGCCTCGCGTACGCCTCGACGGTCTCGGCCAGGTCCGTGCCCGGCAGCACCGCGGACTCCAGACCCGCCGCGCGGTAGGCGGCGTCGACGGGATGGCAGTGGTAGAAGGCGAAGGTCAGGCCCGCGGTGTGGGTGAGCAGATGGCGGACCAGGATCGGCTGCTCGGCCGGGCGGGTTGTCATGGTGGTGCCGGAGCCGTCGACGTACACCCGGGCGTCCGCGAAGGACGGCAGATGACGGGCTACGGGATCGTCGAGCGACAGCCTGCCCTCCTCGACCAGCATCAGGGCGGCGACCGAGGTGACCGGCTTGGTCATGGAGTAGATGCGCCACAGGGTGTCCGGCTCGACGGGGAGCCCGGCCGCCACGTCGCGCCGGCCGTGCGTCGTGAGATGGGCGACCCGGCCGCCACGGGAGACCGCCACGAGGTAGCCCGGCAGGCGCCCTTCGTCGACATAGTGCGCGAAATGCTGGTCGAGGCGGTCCAGCGCCTTCCCATCCAGCCCGACCTCGCTCGGGTCGACGTCCTGTCGCAGCTGTGCCATTGCTCATCCTCCGTCGCGTCCATCGAGGTGCGACCGGCATACCCCGCCTGGACGACCTCAGACATCATCGTCGCGCAGGAACACCGAGGTGGACCCCGCCATCCCTGTCATTTGTGATCGCCGTGACACCGCGACCCGGCAGGGCGGCAGCCGCGGGTACGGCTGCCGCTGCCACCCCGGCCAGGACCAGCAGCGGTGAGCGGGCCCCGCCCAGGCCCATGAGGGTGCCGGCCGCGGCCACCCCCAGCACCGGACCGACGTTCAGCGCGGTCTGCTGCAGCCCGCCCGCCACCCCGGCCGACGCCACGGATGCCTGCCGTACGACGACATGGGTCGCCGCCACCATCACCGTGCCGAACCCGGCGCCCAGCAGCGCGAACCCGGCGCACAGCGCGACCCTGCCCGAGGCCCGGGCGAGCATCAGGACGCCGAGCGTGAGGACCACCGTCGCCGCAGTGGTCGTACGGCGGGCACCGACCCGGCGCAGCAGGACCGCGCACGCCGGAGCCGCGATCACCATCAGCGCGGGGAGCGGCAGGCTGAGCAGGGCGCTGTGGAAGGGGTCGAGGCCGAGTTCGTCCTGCAGGACGTAGATGCACGCGAACAGGGTGCCGTGCAGGGCGGCCGACGCGGCGACCAGGACGCCGAGCGCCGCGCCGACCGCGGGCGAGCCGACGACGTCCGGCGGCAGCAGCGGGCTCGCGGTACGCCGCTCGTGCCGGACGAGGGCGGCGCCGGCGACGGCGGCCACAGCCAGTCCGAGCCCGCCGGCCGGCAGCCGCCCCGACTCCGGCAGCGTGACGAGCGAGTGCACCAGGCAGGCCAGGGACACCGAGAGCAGCAGCGCGCCGGGTATGTCCAGCCGGGTCGCGGGAGCGGGCGGTCGCCGGGGCCCGCGGCCGGTGAGGGCGAGTGCGCCGAACACGAGGGCCGGTACGACATTGACGTAGAAGACGGCCCGCCAGCCGAAGCCGTTCACCAGTGCCCCGCCGACGACCGGCCCCGCGGCGGCCGCCACCCCGATGGCGGCGGTCCGTACGGCGATGGGCATCCGCAGCCGGTCGGGCGGGAACTCCGCGCGCAGCATCCCGAGCGTGGCCGGCTGCAACAGCGCGCCGAACACGCCCTGTACGACGCGCAGTCCGATCACCCAGCCGACGGTGGGGGACACCCCTATCCCCGCGGAGGCGGCTCCGAAGCCGAGCATGCCGACCGCGAAGGTGCGCCGGTGGCTGTAGCGGTCGCCGAATCGGCCGGCGAACACCAACAGGGCGGCCACCGCTGTGAGATAGGCCGTGCTTGTCCACTGGACCTGTGCGAAGGAGGCGTGCAGGTCGTGCCGGAGGGCGGGCTGGGCGACGGTGAGGACCGTGCCGTCCAGCGCGACGATCATCGCCCCGGCGACGCTGCCGGCGAGGGTGAGGGCACGGTTCACCGGTCGCCCGCGGGCCCGAGGTGCGCGTCCAGGGCGGCCCGCAGCAGCGGCTCGAAGTCCTCGGCCCGTGTGGCGAGTTGGAGACTTCCCCAGCCCCACAGCTGGGCGATGCCGTGCAGGTTCGCCCAGAGCGCGCCCGCCACGGCGTGGGTGTCCGCGTCGGGGCGGACCCGGCCGACCAGCTCGACGAGGACGGCGAAGAGCGGAAGGCTCGTGTTCCGAAGCCCCAAGTGACCGCTTTGCAGAAGATCATGACGGAACATCAGCTCGTACATGCCGCGATTGCCGAGGGCGAAGGTCAGATAGACCTCGCCCAGTGCCGTCAGCTGTGCGCGCGGACCTGCCGCCGTAGCGTCGAGGGCCGCCGTCGCACGGCCGGCCAGCTCGGCGAAGCCGCGGCGGGCGATGGCCGACAGCAGTTCCAGGTGGGTGGGGAAGTAGCGGCGGGGCGCTCCGTGCGAGACACCGGCGCGGCGGGCGATCTCCCGCAGGGTCAGCGCCTGGGCGCCCTCCCGGGCCACCAGCTCCACACCCACGTCGACCAGCCGGGTTCGCAGTTCGGGTTCGGTCACAGACAGTGTCTACCAGGCGGTAGTAGACAGTGTCTACCGAGTGGTGCCGCACGGGAATGCGCGGCCCGGTCGGGCGAGTTGATCGGGGTATGACTCAGGACGCGACCCAGAACGCACTGCTCGCGCTGCTCTCCGACGGCCGCAGCGGGGTGCTGGTCACCCTCAAGCGAGACGGTCGCCCCCAGCTGTCGAACGTCAGCCACCACTACTACCCGGAGGAGGGCGTCCTCCGGATCTCCGTCACGGACGACCGTGCCAAGACCCGGAACCTGCGCCGCGACCCCCGGGCGTCCTACCACGTGACCACCAACGACCGGTGGGCCTACACGGTCGCCGAGGGTACGGCCGAGCTGTCGCCCGTCGCAAAGGATCCGTACGACGAGACCGTCGAGGAGCTCGTCCGCCTGTACCGCGACGTCCTGGGCGAGCACCCCGACTGGGACGACTACCGGTCCGCCATGGTCCGCGACCGCCGCCTGGTGGTGCGGTTGCGGGTGGAGCGGGCGTACGGGATCCCGAAGGGCGCCAACGGGGGCTGACCGGGGAGACCGATGCGGACCGCGCACCCCGGCCGCCCCTGAAACCGGCCGGAGTGCGCGGAGGTCTCGTGCGTGCTGTTCTCTTCTGCTCGTTCCGGCCGATGTTCATGCGCGAAACGTCAGCTGTCAACGGGGCGAGTGCGGAGGGGCCGGTCCTCGCATCCGCATCGCCCGCCCGTCCCGCGACCTCGCGGCGGCCGAGCGCTTCTGGGGCCGAGGGCCTCGGCCTGAACGTCGTGCGGCGGGCCGAGGCCGGCCCCGAACCCGGCGAACACGACCTTCTGATGCTCGGCGGCCAGACGCCGACCGGCACCTGGAACTCGTCCACCACCCCGGCCGTCCCGTCGAGCCCCGGCCCACGGAGGAAGATCTGCTCGTCATCCACCTCGACGGCCCGGTGCCCGAGGAGTTGGTCGCCGGGCTCGAGCAGCAGGGCGGCAAGCGGGTGCGGTCGCCCGACCCCTACTGGAACGAGTGAGGTGTCACGATCGAGGACCCGGACGGGTACCGCCTGGTGCTGTGCACGCTTGCGTGGTCCAACTCGCAGAGCGTGGGGTTCCGGGTGGCTCCGCCGGGCGGGCACTGGCCCCCGGGCGTGATCAATGGGGCACATGGGCTGGTCCCACGTCGACGCGGGGCACGGCTGGCTGATTCTCACGTGACGACGTCGACGCGACGATCGCCGAACTCGGCGCCTCCGGGGTCGAGTTCACCCGGCGTGGCGCTGTACCGGCCGCGCCGTCCGCGGACGCAGGACGTGCCCGAGTCCCCGGGGCCCGCATGGCGTCCGGGGACTCGGGAGTCCGGTACGGGATCAGGCCGTCACCGTCTCCGGCTGTGCCGCCTCCCGATGCGAGCGCTCGCCCAGGCGCTCCGTCGGCACCTTGGCCGTCTCGCGGGCCGACAGGGCGGCGACGACCGGCGGGAGGCAGAGGGCCGCGGTGAAGAGGGCCACCGAGGACCAGTCGTCGCCGTTCGGGCCCGCGATCTCCGCGGCGAAGGTGACCGCGAAACCGGCCACCGCGAAGCCGATCTGCGTGCCGATCGCCATGCCGGACAGGCGGACCCGGGTCGAGAACATCTCGCCGTAGAAGGAGGGCCACACGCCGTTCGCGGCGCTGTAGACGACACCGAAGGTGATGATGCCGAGGAGCAGGGTCAGGGGGTACGAGCCCGTGGAGATCGACCACAGGTAGAGGAACATCATCACCGCGCTGCCGGCCGCGCCGATCAGGTACACCGGACGGCGGCCGATGCGGTCCGACAGCCTGGCCCACAGGGGGATGGCGGCGAGCGCGACCAGGTTGGCCAGGGCGCCCACCCACAGCATCGAGGAGCGGCTCATGCCGACGGCGTCGCTCGTCGCGTACGCCAGCGCCCACACCGTGAAGATCGTGGAGACGGAGGCGATCAGCGCACCCCCGATCACCCGCAGCACGTCCGCCCAGTGCTCACGCAGCAGCACCACGAGCGGCAGCTTCACGACGCCCTCGGAGGCGGCCTGCCGGGCGAACGCCGGCGTCTCCTCCAGTTTGCGGCGGATGACGAAACCGACGACGGCGACCGCGACGCTCATCCAGAAGGGGATGCGCCAGCCCCAGGAGAGCAACTGGTTCTCGGGGAGTGCGGCGACCGGGATGAAGACCAGCGTGGCGAGCAGCTGCCCGCCCTGGGTGCCGCTCAGGGTGAAGCTGGTGAAGAAGCCGCGCCGGTTGGGTGGCGCGTGTTCCAGGGTCATCGAGTTGGCGCTGGCCTGCTCGCCCGCCGCCGAGATGCCCTGCAGGACCCGGCAGGCCACCAGCAGCACCGGCGCGAGCCCGCCGACCTGTGCCCGGATGGGCAGGCAGCCGATGAGGAACGTCGACAGGCCCATCAGGATCAGCGTGAAGACCATGATCTTCTTCCGGCCGACCCGGTCGCCGAAGTGGCCGAGGAACAGCGCGCCGACCGGGCGGGCCGCGTACGCCACACCGAAGGTGGCCAGCGACAGCAGGGTCGCGGTGGCGGGGTCGGACTCGTCGAAGAAGACCTTCGGGAAGATCAGAGCGGCCGCGCTGCCGTAGATGAAGAAGTCGTAGTACTCCAGGGCGCTGCCGATCCAGGCGGCGGTGGCCGCCTTCTTCGGCTGGCCGGGCGGGGCGGTGGCGGACGAGGGGGACGCGGGGACGGACACGGCGTGCTCCTTCGGGGGAACTCCAACGTAGGCGGAGTGGGCGGGGATGGGGAGGGAGGTGCCGGATCTTCGGCTAATTAACCCACTGGATAGTTAGTCTCGGTGGGTAGGGATGTTGCGCCCACGTTTCCCGGGTGTCAAGGGGTGGCGCCGTGCCACCTCAGTCGGCGGCCCGCTCCGCCGTCAGGTAGGCGATCACCATGTCGCCGAGCATCGTGCGGTAGTGCGCGCGCTGCGCCGGGTCCACCAGGTCGCGGCCGAACAGCGCGCCGAAGGTGTGCCGGTTGGCCACCCGGAAGAAGCAGAACGAGCTGATCATCGCGTGCAGGTCGACCGCGTCGACATCCGCCGTGAACAGGCCCGATTTCTGCCCCGAGTCCAGGATCCGGCGGATCACGTCCAGGGCCGGCGAGCCGATCCTGCCGAGCTTCTCCGAGGCGGCGATGTGCTCGGCCCCGTGGATGTTCTCGATGCTGACCAGGCGGATGAAGTCGGGGTGCTGCTCGTGGTGGTCGAAGGTCAGCTCGGCCAGCCGCCGGATCGCCGCGACCGGGTCCAGGTGCTCGACGTCGAGCTCCTGCTCGGCCTCGCGGATCACGCCGTACGCCCGCTCCAGGACCGCCGTGAACAGCTGCTCCTTGCCGCCGAAGTAGTAGTAGATCATCCGCTTCGTGGTGCGGGTGCGGGCGGCGATGTCGTCGACCCGGGCTCCGTCGTAGCCGGCCCGGGCGAACTCCTGCGTGGCGACGTCGAGGATCTCGGCCTGGGTGCGGGCTGCGTCACGGATGCGCCCGCCGGGTCGTGCCGGTTCGTCGACGCTGGTCATCGGGTTCCTTCGGGCGAGGTGTCGGTGCCGCGATTGTAGGAGGTCGCGGGGGCGCATCTTCCCAATGCCCGCCTTCGCTGCTATGACTAACGTACTAGTTCGTACATTAACTCTCGCCCGGGAGGCCGCACGTGCCCAAGGACTCGTATCTCGTCGGACTGATCGGCTCCGGCATCGGCCCGTCGCTCAGCCCGGCGCTGCACGAGCGGGAGGCCGACCGCCAGGGCCTGCGCTACCTGTACCGGCTCATCGACATCGACACCCTCGGCGTCCCGCCCGAGGCGGTCGGCGACCTGGTGCGCGGCGCCCGCGAGCTGGGCTTCGACGGGCTCAACATCACCCACCCGTGCAAGCAGCTCGTCCTCGAGCACCTCGACGCGCTGGCCCCGCAGGCCGAGGCGTTGGGCGCGGTCAACACCGTCGTGTTCGAGGACGGCCGGGCCGTGGGACACAACACCGACGTCACCGGCTTCGCCGCCTCCTTCGCCCGCGGCCTGCCGGACGCCCCCCTGGAGCGGCTAGTGCAGCTGGGCGCTGGCGGAGCGGGCGCGGCCGTCGCCCACGCCATGCTCACCCTCGGCGCCGAGCGGGTCACCGTCGTCGACGCGCTGCCCGACCGGGCCGCCGACCTCGCCGCGTCCCTGAACCGCCACTTCGGCGCGGGCCGCGCCGCCCACGCGACCCGGGACCGGCTGGCGGAGCTGCTCACCGGCACCGACGGCATCGTGCACGCCACCCCGACCGGCATGGCCGCCCACCCCGGTCTGCCCTTCCCCGCCGATCTGCTCCACCCCGGCCTCTGGGTCGCCGAGGTGGTCTACCGCCCGCTGGAGACGGAGTTGCTGCGCACGGCTCGGGCGCTGGGCTGCGCCACCCTCGACGGTGGCGGCATGGCGGCCTTCCAGGCCGTCGACGCGTTCCGCCTGTTCACCGGGCGTGAGCCCGACAGCGCCCGGATGCTCGCGGACATCGCCGAGCTGACCGGTGCCGTGCCCGCACCGAAGTAGAGGAGCCCTCCGGATGCGCACGTCCATCGCCACCGTCTCCCTCAGCGGATCGCTCACCGAGAAGCTCACGGCGGCCGCCCGGGCCGGCTTCGACGGCGTCGAGATCTTCGAGAACGACCTGCTCGCCAGCCCGCTCACGCCCGAGGAGATCCGCACCCGCTGCGCCGACCTCGGCCTGGGCATCGACCTCTACCAGCCGATGCGGGACATCGAGGCCGTGCCCGCGGAGGAGTTCGCCCGCAATCTGCGTCGCGCACGGCACAAGTTCGAGCTGATGGGCAGGCTCGGCGCCAAGACCGTCCTCGTCTGCTCCAGCGTCCACCCGCTGGCCGAGGACGACGACGCGCTCGCCGCCGAGCAGCTGAGCCGGCTCGCCGACCTGGCCCAGGACTTCGGCATCCGCGTCGCCTACGAGGCGCTCGCCTGGGGCCGGCACGTCAGCACGTACGACCACGCCTGGCACATCGTCGACCAGGCCGGTCACCCCGCGCTCGGCACCTGCCTGGACAGCTTCCACATCCTCTCCCGCGGCTCCGACCCCAAGGGCATCGAGGAGATCCCGGGCGAGAAGATCTTCTTCCTCCAGCTCGCCGACGCCCCGCTGCTCGCGATGGACGTCCTGCAGTGGAGCCGCCACTACCGCTGCTTCCCGGGCCAGGGCGGCTTCGACGTCGCCGGGCTCGTCGGCCACGTGCTGCGCACGGGCTACGACGGTCCGCTCTCCCTCGAGGTCTTCAACGACGTCTTCCGTCAGGCGGAGGCCGGCCCGACCGCCGTGGACGCGCACCGCTCGCTGCTCGTGCTCCAGGAGACCGTCGGTCTCGTCGCCCCGCCCGCCGCCGTCGTCCCCACCGGCGTGGCCTTCGCCGAACTGGTCACCCCCGACACCGAGCCCGTCTCGGCGCTGCTCGCAGCGCTGGGCTTCACGCGTGCCGCCCGGCACCGCAGCAAGCCCGTCGACCTGTGGCAGCAGGGCGAGGCACGGATCCTCGTCAACACGGGGCCGGCCGCGCGCCGCGAAGGCGTCCAGCTCGCCGCCATCGGGCTGGAGTCACCGGACCCCGCCGGCGCGGCCCGCCGCGCCGAGGCGCTGCTGGCGCCCGTCCTGCCGCGCCGCCGCGCCCTCGAGGACGCCCCGCTCGACGCCGTGGCCGCCCCCGACGGCACGGAACTGTTCTTCTGCGCCACCGGCCGTCCCGAACTCCCCAACTGGCGCGCCGACTTCGTGGACGTCCCGCACACCCCCGCGGCCACGGACGTCCACCGCATCGACCACCTCGCCCTCACCCAGCCCTGGCACCACTTCGACGAGGCGACCCTCTTCCACCGCAGCGTCCTCGGGCTGCACGCACAGGAGAGCGTCGACGTGGCCGACCCGTACGGACTGCTGCGCAGCCGGCCCGTCACCAACGCCGACGGAAGCGTCCGTATCGCCCTCTCCGTCGGCGCGGCGCCCAGCGACGACACCGTCCATGCCCAGCACATCGCGCTGGTCACGGGCGACGTGGTCGCCGCGGCCCGCCGCTTCCGGGAGGGAGGCGGCCGGCTGCTGCCGGTGCCCGCGAACTACTACGACGACCTGGCCGCCCGGTACGACCTCACCGACGACGAGCTGGCGACCTACCGCGACCTCGGCATCCTCTACGACCGCGACGCACACGGTGTCTTCCGGCACTGCTACACGCGGACGGTCGGCCGGGTCTTCTTCGAGCTCGTCCAGCGCGACGGCTACCGCGGCTACGGCGCCCAGAACGCGCCGGTGCGGCTGGCAGCGCAGCACGCCGTGCGGGGAGTCACTGGCGGCTGACCATCCTGGTCACGCCGGTGACCACGGTCGTGGCCAGGATCCAGCCGGTGATGACGAGGACGTACGACAGCCACTGGTATCCCCCCTGCGGATCGAAGGCGCCCTCCTGCCCGAAGGAGATCACGGGCAGCAGCAGGTCGAGGGTGTAGAACACCGGGTTGAAGTCCGGTGCCTCGGCCGGCTTGAGCGCGGGCGGGTGGTGAAGACCGTAGGCGACCGAGCCGATCGCCAGCAGCGACAGCAGCCAGACCGCGGCGCGCAGGGGGCGGAAGCCGTAGCCGACCGTGGCGTCCTGGACGTGTCCCCACAGCCGGCCGAGCCACGGGAGCGTGGAGCGGTGCCGGCGCTGCTTGGCGAGCTGGACGAGACGCGCCGCGTGGTCGTCGCCGACGCGGCGGTAGGCGGCGGTCAACTGCTCGTAGCCGTGCGGGACATAACCGTCGCCGTCCCGTTCCAGCATCGGCAGCCGGCGCTCGGCGGGCTCGAGCGGGGTGAGCGTGGTGTAGACGAGGCTGCTGAACAGGACCTCATCCGGCACCACCGCCGGGTCCAGGAACAGCACGTCGATCTGGGCCCGGCGCAGATTGAGGTGGCCCTCCAAGGGCGGGCCCCCGCGCAGCCAGAGTTCCCCGATGGTGCAGCTGCTCGCCCTCAGCGCCGCGTCGCCGGGGTTCGACAGACGGGCGTACGACAGGTCGAACCGGCCCGCGATACGGGCGCCCCGCAGGCCCATCCAGCCGTCCGACTCCAGGCGCCGCATGAGGAGGTCGCCCTCCACGGCGAGGGTCTGTGCGTCGAGGACGGCGTTGCCCGGGTGGTGGAGCCGTGCGTCGTTGAGGTCGACCGATCCGGCGACGGTGGCGCCGTCGAGCCGTATCCCGCCGTGTGTGCGCAGCCCGGGCGCACACAGGTCGTCCTCGATGGTCACGTGGTTGAGCCGCAGGACCGGCCCGGACGAGGGCGGCGCGGTGAGCTCCGCCCGCTCGAGGAAGAGCACGCCGGATATCTGGGACCCGCCCAGATGCACGGGCCCGTCGAACCGGCAGCGGGTCAGCCGGAGGCTGCCGTCCACACGGGCCCGCGCGATCGACAGGCCGGGCAGCACGGAGTCGCGCAGGTTGAGGTAGGGCAGGTGGGCTCCGGAGAGGTCCGGGGCGTCGTCGAAGCGGCAGTGGCTCAGGTGGACGACGCTCTCGACCGTGGCGTATCTCAGGTCCAGCGTTCCGGTGATCCGCGCCCCTCTGATCTTGAGGGCCGCCACCTCACCGGGTTCCCGGGGGCCGTTGAGGAGCAGGGCCCGCAACACGGCTGCCCGTACGCTGCGTCGGGGACCCCACGCCTCACTCCGAGCCGCGTCGTCGTCGGCACTCTCACGGAAGTCCACCGCCGCGCCCGTCGCGAACGCCCGCCACACCCGCTCCTCGGCCGGTGTCAGATCGTTGATCTCCATCAGCCGCGACTCTGACCCGGCCGCTCGCCGGTGTCAACTCACCTCGGCCCGTTCGCGGTTGCCGCCTCGTCGCGGCTGCGGCTGCTCTGCTGCCGTGTCCGGCCCGTGGTCACGGCGGTGCGCGCGGCGGCCATGGTGGTGGTGGCGGAGCCGCACGCCCGGTTGGCGCGTTCGCGTCGTTCGAACCGAGAATTTCACTGCCGAGGGCCGTGCGGGTGCGGGGGCGCGCCGCTCGCCGTGGCCGTCGGGACGGTACGGTCCTTTGCTCTGCTGCCGTGTCCGGCCCGTGGTCACGGCGGTGCGTGCGGCGGCCATGGTGGTGGTGGCGGAGCCGCACGCCCGGTTGGCGCGTTCGCGTCGTTCGAACCGAGAATTTCACCGCCGAGGGCCGTGCGGGTGCGGGGGCGCGCCGCTCGCCGTGGCCGTCGGGACGGACGGTACGGGGTCCCTTGCTCTGCTGCCGTGCCCGGCCCCTGGTCACGGCGATGCGTGCGGCGGCCATGGTGGTGGTGGCGGAGCCGCACGCCCGGTTGGCGCGTTCGCGTCGTTCGAACCGAGAATTTCACCGCCGGGGGCTGTGCGGGTGCGGGGGCGCGCCGCTCGCTGTGGCCGTCGGGACGGTACGGTCCCTTGCTCTGCTGCCGGGGCCGAGGGCGCGGCGGAGGCGGTCGGGGCGGTCCTGCCCACAGACGGACAGCTGCGCGGTCGTCGCACTGCCGGGCCTCCCCGCCACCCGGTTTCGGTCACGGCCTCGTGTTCCACTCCGCGATCACGGGCCGCCCGTGCTCGGTCGACAGGCGGCTGACCGTGCCCGTCGCCAGCTGGAAGAGGCGGCCGTCCGCGGGTGTCAGGCCCAGTCGGCGTGCCGTCAGGACGCGGAGGACGTGGGCGTGGGCCACGAGGATCACATCGCCGCCGGGCAGGGCCGCGTCGACCCGGGACAGGACCCGGTCGGCGCGCAGTCCCACCTCGGCCGGTGATTCGCCGAGGTGGCCGTCCGGGCCGGGCGGTACGCCGTCG
The DNA here is from genome assembly GCF_040782645.1 of Streptomyces sp. HUAS ZL42. GTDB lineage: Bacteria > Actinomycetota > Actinomycetes > Streptomycetales > Streptomycetaceae > Streptomyces. The sequence continues at coordinate 2,034,099 of NZ_CP160403.1, read as the reverse complement.
GTCCACAGGTCCCAGTCGGGGCGGGTGCGGTGGATCTCGACGGTGGTGACGCCTTCGTAGCCGCCGTAGTCCCACTCGTGCAGGTCGGGGTGGGGAACCACCCCGGTGAGACCCGCGAGTTCGGCGGTGCGGACCGCGCGGTGCAGCGGGCTGGTGAGTGCGAGAGAGAAGGGCCGGCCGGACAGGAGTGGAGCGAGGGACTTGGCCTGTTCCTCGCCGTGCCCCGTGAGGGGCAGGTCGGTGAAGCTGGTGTGCTGTCCCGACACGCTCCACTCCGTCTCGCCGTGGCGGACGAGCAGGAGGTCCCCCACGGCCGGACTACTCCTTCGACTCGACGGCGTGACCGCCGAACTGGTTGCGCAGGGCGGCGATCAGCTTCATCTGCGGGGAGTCGTCCTGGCGGGACGCGAACCGCGCGAAGAGCGAGGCGGTGATGGCGGGGAGCGGCACCGCGTGGTCGACGGCCGCCTCGACGGTCCACCGGCCCTCGCCGGAGTCCTGTGCGAAGCCCTTCAGCCTCTCCAGGTGCTCGTCCTCGTCGAGGGCGTTGACCGCGAGGTCGAGCAGCCAGGAGCGGATGACCGTACCGTCCTGCCAGGAGCGGAAGACCTCGCGGACGTTGTCCACGGAGTCGACCTTCTCCAGGAGCTCCCAGCCCTCGGCGTACGCCTGCATCATCGCGTACTCGATGCCGTTGTGGACCATCTTCGAGAAGTGCCCGGCGCCGACCTTGCCGGCGTGGACGTAGCCGTACGGCCCCTCCGGCTTGAGCGCCTCGAACACGGGCTGGAGCCGGTCGACGTGCTCCTTGTCGCCGCCGACCATCAGCGCGTAGCCGTTCTGCAGACCCCAGACGCCGCCGGAGACACCCGCGTCGACGAAGCCGATGCCCTTGGCACCCAGCTCCTCGGCGTGCTTCTCGTCGTCCGTCCAGCGGGAGTTGCCGCCGTCGACGACCGTGTCGCCGGGCGACAGGAGGTCCCCCAGTTCGTCGACCACGGACTGGGTGGGACCGCCCGCGGGGACCATCACCCACACCACGCGCGGGGCTTCGAGCTTGTCGACCATTTCGGCGAGGCTCGCCACGTCGGAGACTTCGGGGTTGCGGTCGTAGCCGACGACGGTGTGGCCGGCGCGGCGGATCCGCTCGCGCATGTTGCCGCCCATCTTGCCGAGACCGATGAGTCCGAGCTGCATGTCAGTTCACTTCCCAAGAGAGCGATAAGCGGCCACGAGGGCGGCGGTGGAAGGGTCGAGGCCGGGCACGTGGGCGCCCTCGGTGAGCGCGGGCTCGACGCGCTTGGCGAGGACCTTGCCCAGCTCCACGCCCCACTGGTCGAAGGAGTCGATGTTCCAGACGGCGCCCTGCACGAACACCTTGTGCTCGTACAGCGCGATTAGCTGGCCGAGGACCGACGGGGTCAGCTCGGTCGCGAGGATCGTGGTCGTCGGGTGGTTGCCCCTGAAGGTGCGGTGCGCGACCTGCTCCTCCGGCACGCCCTCCGCACGCACCTCGTCCGCGGTCTTGCCGAAGGCGAGTGCCTGACCCTGCGCGAACAGGTTGGCCATCAGCAGGTCGTGCTGCGCCTTGAGCTCGTCGCTCAGCTCGGCGACGGGCCGGGCGAAGCCGATCAGGTCGGCCGGGATCAGCTTGGTGCCCTGGTGGATCAACTGGTAGTAGGCGTGCTGGCCGTTGGTGCCGGGCGTGCCCCACACCACCGGGCCGGTCTGCCACTCCACGGGGAGTCCGTCGCGCTGCACCGACTTGCCGTTGGACTCCATGTCCAGCTGCTGGAGGTAGGCGGTGAACTTCGACAGGTAGTGGCTGTAGGGCAGTACGGCGTGCGACTGGGCGTCGAAGAAGTTGCCGTACCAGATGCCGAGCAGGCCCAGCAGGAGCGGCGCGTTGGCCTCGGCTGGGGCGTCGCGGAAGTGCTCGTCGACGATCCGGAAGCCGTCCAGCAACTCCCGGAAGCGGTCGGGGCCGATCGCGATCATCAGGGACAGGCCGATCGCCGAGTCGAACGAGTAGCGCCCGCCGACCCAGTCCCAGAACTCGAACATGTTGTCCGGGTCGATGCCGAACCCGGTGACCTTCTCGGCGTTCGTCGACAGGGCGACGAAGTGCCGGGCGACCGCCTTCTCGTCGACGAGGCCGCCGGGGCCGGTGAGCAGCCAGGAGCGGGCCGAGGTGGCGTTGGTGATCGTCTCGATGGTGGTGAAGGTCTTGGAGGCGACGATGAAGAGCGTCTCCGCCGGGTCCAGGTCCCGTACCGCCTCGTGGAGGTCGGCGCCGTCGACGTTCGAGACGAAGCGGAAGGTGAGGGAGCGGTCCGTGTACGCGCGCAGCGCCTCGTACGCCATCGCCGGGCCGAGGTCGGAGCCGCCGATGCCGATGTTGACGACGTTGCGGATCCGCCTGCCGGTGTGGCCGGTCCACTCGCCCGTGCGGACACGGCGGGCGAAGTCGCTCAGCTTGTCCAGCACGGCGTGCACCTTGGGCACGACGTTCTCGCCGTCGACCTCGATCACCGCGTCGCGCGGGGCGCGCAGCGCGGTGTGCAGCACGGCGCGGTCCTCGGTGATGTTGATCTTCTCGCCGCGGAACATGGCGTCGCGCAGTCCGAAAACGTCGGTGGCGACGGCCAGTTCGTGCAGCAGGGCGAGGGTCTCGTCGGTGACCAGGTGCTTGGAGTAGTCGATGCGCAGGTCGCCGACGCGCACGACGTACCGCTCCGCGCGTTCGGGATCCGCGGCGAACAGCTCTCGCAGATGCGCGCGCCACTCGGCGCGGTGGTCCTCCAGGGCGGTCCACTCGGGCCGCCGGGTGAGCTTGGGGGTGCCGGGCATGTCAGACGGTCTCCTCGGTGCGCAGGGGGGCGACCTCGCCGCGCAGGGCGACGGCGTACATCTCGTCCGCATCGAGGCGCCTGAGCTCCTCGGCGATGAGTTCGGAGGTGGAGCGGACCTTCAGGGCGAGGGTGCGCGACGGCTGGCCGGGCAGGGTCAGCGTGGCCAGCGGACCCTCGGGGCGGTCGATGACGATCTCGCCGTTCGCGGTGCCGAGGCGGACGGCGGTGACCACGGGACCCGCGGTGACGACACGGTCGACCTGCACGTTCAGCCGGGCCTCCAGCCAGCGCGCCAGGAGCTCGGCGGCCGGGTTCTCGGCCTCGGCCTCCACGGCCGCCGAGGTGATGTCCGTGCGGGCCTGGTCCAGGGCCGCGGCCAGCATCGAACGCCACGGGGTGAGCCGGGTCCAGGCGAGGTCGGTGTCGCCGGGGGCGTAGGAGTGGACCCGGGTCTCGAGCATCTCGAGCGGGCGCTCCACCGCGTACAGGTCGGTGATCCTGCGCTGCGCCAGCGCGCCCAGCGGGTCCTTCGAAGGCACGTCGGGCGCGTCCCCCGGCCACCACACGACGACCGGCGCGTCCGGCAGCAGCAGCGGCAGGACGACGGAGTCGGCGTGGTCGGACACCTCGCCGTAGGTCCGCAGGACGACCGTCTCACCGGTTCCCGCGTCGGCGCCCACCCGGACCTCGGCGTCGAGGTGCGACTGCGTGCGGTCGCGCGGGGTGCGGGCGTGCCGCTTGATGACGACCAGGGTGCGCGCCGGGTGCTCGTGCGAGGCCTCCTCGGCCGCCTTGATCGAGTCGTACGCGTTCTCCTCGTCCGTGACGATCACCATCGTCAGGACCATGCCCACGGCGGGAGTGCCGATGGCGCGGCGACCCTGCACGAGAGCCTTGTTGATCTTGCTTGCCGTGGTGTCGGTCAGGTCGATCTTCATGGCCTGCGCCAGCTCCGTCCGTCTCGTGCGAGCATCTCGTCGGCTTCCTCGGGTCCCCAGCTGCCCGACGCGTACTGCGCGGGCCTGCCGTGCGTCGCCCAGTGCTCCTCGATCGGGTCGAGGATCTTCCAGGACTCTTCCACTTCCTGGTGACGGGGGAACAAATTGGCGTCGCCGAGGAGTACGTCCAGAATGAGACGTTCGTACGCCTCGGGGCTGGACTCCGTGAACGACTCGCCGTAGGCGAAGTCCATCGTCACGTCCCGGATCTCCATCGAGGTGCCCGGCACCTTGGAGCCGAACCGGACCGTCATGCCCTCGTCGGGCTGGACCCGGATGACGACGGCGTTCTGGCCGAGCTCCTCGGTGGCGGTGGAGTCGAAGGGGGAGTGCGGGGCGCGCTGGAAGACGACCGCGATCTCCGTCACCCGGCGGCCCAGCCGCTTGCCGGTGCGCAGATAGAAGGGGACGCCCGCCCAGCGGCGGTTGTCGACGTTCAGCTTGACGGCGGCGTACGTGTCCGTCGTCGAGGCCGGGTCGATGCCGTCCTCCTCGAGGTAGCCGCGCACCCTCTCGCCGCCCTGCCAGGCGGCCGCGTACTGGCCGCGCACGGTGTGCCTGCCGATGTCGTCGGGCAGCTTCACGGCCTTGAGGACCTTCAGCTTCTCCATCAGCAGCGACGCCGCGTCGAAGGAGGCGGGCTCCTCCATCGCGGTGAGGGCCATCAGCTGAAGGAGATGGTTCTGGATGACGTCCCGGGCCGAGCCGATGCCGTCGTAGTAGCCGGCCCGGCCACCGATGCCGATGTCCTCGGCCATCGTGATCTGCACATGGTCGACGTACGAGCGGTTCCAGATCGGCTCGAACATCTGGTTCGCGAAGCGCAGCGCCAGTATGTTCTGGACGGTCTCCTTGCCCAGGTAGTGGTCGATGCGGAACACCTGGTCCGGCTCGAACACGTCGTGCACGATCGCGTTCAGCTCGCGGGCGCTCGCCAGGTCGTGGCCGAACGGCTTCTCGATGACCGCGCGCCGCCAGGAACCCACCGGCGCGTTCGCGAGGCCGTGCTTCTTCAGCTGCTGGACGACCTTCGGGAAGAACTTCGGCGGTACGGAGAGGTAGAAGGCGAAGTTGCCGCCGGTGCCGCGGGAGGCGTCGAGCTCCTCGACCGCTTCGCGCAGCTGCTTGAACGCCGTGTCGTCGTCGAAGTCGCCGGGGATGAACCGCATGCCCTCGGAGAGCTGCTGCCAGACCTCCTCGCGGAACTCCGTGCGCGCATGCTCGCGCACGGCGTCGTGCACGATCTGCGCGAAGTCCTCGTCCTCCCAGTCGCGCCGGGCGAAGCCGACGAGCGAGAAGCCCGGCGGCAGCAGGCCGCGGTTGGCGAGGTCGTAGACGGCCGGCATCAGCTTCTTGCGGGACAGGTCGCCGGTGACGCCGAAGATGACGAGCCCGGACGGGCCCGCGATCCGGGGGAGGCGGCGGTCGCGGGGGTCGCGGAGCGGGTTGGACCAGCCGAGGCCGGCAGCCGTCACCTCAGGGGCCGTCACTTCCGGGACCGAGTTCATTCCCCATCAACTCCCTTGCTGTCCAGTGCCTTCGTGACGGCGTCCAGCAGGCCCTGCCAGGCCACCTCGAACTTGGCGACGCCCTCGTCCTCCAGCTGCTGCACGACCTCGTCGTAGGAGATGCCGAGCTGTTCGACGGCCGCGAGGTCGGCGCGGGCCTGCACGTAGCCGCCGGTGACGGTGTCGCCGGTGATGACGCCGTGGTCCGCGGTCGCGTTCAAGGTGGCCTCGGGCATCGTGTTGACCGTGCCGGGCGCGACCAGGTCGTCGACGTAGAGCGTGTCCTTGTACGCCGGGTCCTTCACCCCGGTGGAGGCCCACAGCGGACGCTGCTTGTTGGCCCGGGCGGCGACGAGGGCGGTCCAGCGCTCACCGTGCCGTGTCGAATTGCCGGCGGAGCCGAACACCTCCTCGAACGCCTCGTAGGCGAGCCGCGCGTTGGCCAGGGCGGCCCTGCCCTTCAGCGCCACTGCCTCGTCCGTGCCGAGGACCGTCAGGCGCTTGTCGACCTCGGTGTCGACGCGGGAGACGAAGAAGGAGGCGACGGAGTGGACGGCTGAGAGGTCGAGGCCCTTTGCGAGGGCCTTCTCGAGGCCCGCCAGGTACGCCGCCATGACCTCGCGGTAGCGCTCCAGGGAGAAGATCAGCGTGACGTTGACGCTGATGCCGAGGCCGATGACCTCGGTGATCGCCGGGAGGCCGGCCTTCGTCGCCGGGATCTTGATCATGACGTTGGGGCGGTCGACCAGCCAGGTGAGCTGCTTGGCCTCGGCGACGGTCGCCCGGGTGTCGTGGGCCAGCCGCGGGTCCACCTCGATGGAGACCCGGCCGTCCCGGCCGCCCGTCGCGTCGTACACGGGCCGCAGGAGGTCGGCGGCGGCGCGGACGTCGGCGGTGGTCATCATCCGTACGGCCTCGTCGACCGTGACGCCCCGCACGGCCAGGTCGGCGAGTTGCTCCTCGTAGCCCTCGCCGGAGCCGATGGCGGCCTGGAAGATGGACGGGTTGGTGGTGACGCCCACCACGTGCCTGTTCCGCACGAGTTCGGCGAGGTTGCCGGACTCGATGCGCCTGCGCGACAGGTCGTCCAGCCAGATCGAGACGCCCTCGTCGGACAGGCGCTTGAGTACTCCCGCTGTCGCGGTCGCTTCGGTCACAGTGATCATCTTCTTTCTGGCGATCGGATCAACCGCGGGCGGCGGCGAGGCCCGTAGTTGAATTGATTGCAGCCTTGGCTACGGCGACGACGTTCTCGGGGGTGAAGCCGAACTCGGCGAACAGGGTCTTCGCATCGGCGGAGGCGCCGAAGCGTTCGAGGGAGACGATGCGCCCCGCGTCACCCGTGTACCGGTACCACGTCAGAGCGATCCCGGCCTCCACGGCGACGCGCGCCCGCACGGACGGCGGAAGGACGCTCTCCCGGTACTCGCGCGGCTGCTCCTCGAACCACTCCACGGACGGCATCGACACCACCCGCGTGCCGATCCCCTCGGCCTCGAGCTGCTCGCGCGCGGCGACCGCGAGCCGGACCTCGGAGCCGGTGGCGATGAGGACGACGTCAGGGGTTTCCTTCGACGACTCCTTCAGGACGTAACCGCCCTTCGCCGCATCCGGGTTGGGCGCGTACGTCGGCACACCCTGGCGGGTGAGCGCGAGGCCGTGCGGGGCCGGGTCGGTGGCGTGCCGCCTGAGGATCTCGGCCCAGGCGATCGCCGTCTCGTTGGCGTCGGCCGGGCGGACGATGTTCAGGCCGGGGATGGCGCGAAGCGAGGCGAGGTGCTCGATGGGCTGGTGGGTGGGGCCGTCCTCGCCGAGGCCGATGGAGTCGTGCGTCCAGACGTAGGTGACCGGCAGCTGCATCAGCGCGGACATGCGGACGGCGTTGCGCATGTAGTCGGAGAACACCAGGAACGTGCCGCCGTAGACGCGGGTGTTGCCGTGCAGGGCGATGCCGTTCATCTCCGCGGCCATCGAGAACTCGCGGATACCGAAGTGGACCGTACGGCCGTACGGGTCGGCCTCGGGCAGCGGGTTGCCCTTCGGCAGGAAGGACGACGCCTTGTCGATGGTGGTGTTGTTCGAGCCGGCGAGGTCGGCGGAGCCGCCCCACAGTTCGGGGATGACGGCGCCGAGCGACTGGAGCACCTTGCCGGAGGCGGCGCGGGTGGCGACCGCCTTGCCCTCCTCGAAGACCGGCAGGGCGTCCTCCCAGCCCTCGGGCAGCTGACCTGCCACGATCCGGTCGAAGAGCTGGGCGCGCTCGGAGTTGGCGCCGCGCCACTTGTCGAGCTGCTTGTCCCAGGCGGCGTGCGCCTCGGCGCCCCGGTCGAGGGCGGCGCGAGTGTGGGCGAGGACTTCGTCCGCGACCTCGAAGGTCTTCTCGGGGTCGAAGCCGAGGACGCGCTTGGTGGCGGCGATCTCCTCCTCGCCGAGCGCCGAGCCGTGGGAGGCCTCGGTGTTGCGCGCGTTCGGAGCCGGCCAGGCGATGATCGTCCGCATCGCGATGATCGAGGGGCGCGCGGTCTCGGCCTGCGCCGCCCGGAGCGCCGCGTACAGCGCGTGCACGTCGACGTCGCCGTTCTCCTCCGGCTCGATCCGCTGCACGTGCCAGCCGTACGCCTCGTATCGCTTCAGCACGTCCTCGGAGAAGGCCGTCGCGGTGTCGCCCTCGATGGAGATGTGGTTGTCGTCGTAGAGGAAGACGAGGTTGCCGAGCTTCTGGTGGCCGGCGAGGGAGGAGGCCTCGGCGGAGACGCCCTCCTCGAGGTCGCCGTCGGAGACGATCGCCCAGATGGTGTGGTCGAACGGGGACTCGCCCTCGGGGGCGTCCGGGTCGAACAGGCCGCGCTCGAAGCGGGCGGCCATCGCCATGCCGACGGCGTTGGCGGCACCCTGGCCGAGCGGCCCGGTCGTCGTCTCGACGCCGGCCGTGTGCCCGTACTCGGGGTGGCCGGGCGTCATCGAACCATGGGTCCGGAAGGCCTTCAGGTCGTCGAGTTCCAGCTCGTAGCCGGCGAGGAAGAGCTGGGTGTAGAGGGTGAGCGAGGTGTGGCCGGGGGAGAGGACGAAGCGGTCACGGCCGGTCCACTCCGGATCGGCGGGATCGTGACGCATCACCTTCTGAAAGATCGTGTAGGCGGCCGGTGCCAGGCTCATCGCGGTGCCCGGGTGACCGTTCCCGACCCGCTGTACGGCATCCGCGGCCAGGAGGCGTGCGGTGTCGACGGCACGCCGGTCGAGTTCGGTCCAGTCGAAGCTGCCCGGTGTCTGCGTGCTCATCTTCAAGAAGTCCTCGATTGGAGAGGGTTCGGTGCTCTGACGCGTTCAAAAGTAAAAGTCTGACTTTTAAGGGGGAAGGTCGCCCTGTGTCAGCCTGTGGTGAAAGTGGGACACGGAAGGCGGCAGCTGGGCGGGTGGGAGAGGACATGGCGGACATACACACCCAAGACGGAGCGGGGAGTGACGGGATCCGAACCTTCCCCTTCCCCGTCGAGCTGAGCGTCTCCGGCGTCGGTATGCATGTGGGCCCGATGGGCACCGAGCACACCTGGCACACCGATTCCTCCCGGGAGCTGGAGCGCGTCCACCGCATCGACTTCCACGTCGTGATGTTCTTCGACGACGGCCCGGTACGCCACATGATCGACTTCGCCGAGTACGAGGCGAACGCCGGCGACGTCCTGTGGATACGCCCGGGCCAGGTGCACCGCTTCTCGCGAACCAGCGAGTACCGCGGAACCGTCCTGGCCATGCAACCCGGCTTTCTGCCCCGCGCCACGGTGGAGGCCACCGGGCTCTACCGCTACGACCTGCCGCCGCTGCTCCACCCCGACGAGCCCGGGCTCGCCGGCCTTCAGGCGGCGCTCGCCCAGCTCCGGCGCGAGTACGAGGACACCGCGACTCTCCCCCTGAGCCTGCACACGGCGGTCCTGCGCCACTCGCTGACGGCGTTCCTGCTCCGCCTGGCCCACCTGGCGGCGAGCTCGGAGGAGGCGGCGCGCAGCCAGGCGGACACGACGTTCACCCTCTTCCGGGACGCGGTGGAGAAGGGCTTCGCCACCAACCACAGCGTCAGCGCCTACGCCGACGCCCTCGGCTACTCCCGCCGCACCCTCGTCCGGGCCGTCCGCGCCGCCACCGGCGAGACACCCAAGGGCTTCATCGACAAGCGCGTCGTCCTGGAGGCCAAGCGGCTCCTGGCCCACACGGACCTGCCGATCGGCCGCATCGGCGCGGCGGTCGGCTTCCCGGACGCGGCCAACTTCTCCAAGTTCTTCCACCAGCACACGGACATGACGCCGGCGGCGTTCCGGTCGGAGCTGCACTGAGCGCTCCGCGGGTGGTGCGGTACGACATCCGCGGGCCGGCTGTGGCCGGCAGCGCACGCGTGCCGACGCGGCCTCGCGCCCTGCGGGGCGCCTGTTCGGCACGGAACGTCAATGGAGCCGGGTCTGTGCCCGCCGGACGGTGCCCAGGGGCTGCGGCCGGGTCTGGTACATGCGCATCGCGGCGGGCAGGCCCGAGCCACGCCGACGAGCGGCGCGCCCACGGCGAAGCTGTCGTCGCGCCACAGGCGGTGGATGCCGGCGGCGCCGGTGCGCCAGGCGGGATGGGGCACGGCGCCGGTAGCGGCTCGTCCAACTGGAGGTCTACGGCTGTGTCTTGTGCGTGCGTGGCCGCGTCTCGTACATGCGCACCGCGACGAGCAGGCCCGAGAGGGCCGTCAGTGCGGCGACCGTCCAGATCGCCGTCGTGAGGCTGTACGCGTCGGCCAGGAGGCCGGCGAGCAGCGCACCCACGGCGAAGCCGCCGTCGCGCCACAGGCGGTACACGCCGACGGCCCGGGCGCGCCAGGCGGGGTGAGCCACGTCGCCGACGACGGCGAGCAGGGTGGGGTAGACGAGCGCGGTGCCGACGCAGAGCAGGATCTGGGCGCTCGCCCAGACGGGGAACGTGGTTGCGGCGGCGACGAGGCCGATGGCGGCGGCCTGGAGCAGCGTGCCCGCGGTCACCAGGGCCTTGCGGCCGACGTGATCGGACCACCAGCCGGTGACCAGCTGGCCCGCGCCCCACACGGCCGGGTACAGGGCGGCAAGGATCCCGATCTGCCCGACCGTCAGACCGTGGGCCGCGAAGAGCAGCGGGAAGAGGCCCTAGGCGAGGGCGTCGTTGAGGTTGTTGACCAGGCCCGCCTGACTGGCCGCCGACAGCGCCCGGTCGGTGAGACTGGTCCGGCGTGCGACTTGCGCGGTGGTCAACTCCAGCTCGGCAGGGGCCTGTACGGGGTGCAGGGCGGCCTCGGCGCGGGCGTGTTCGCGGGTCTCGCGGACCGCGAAGGCCGACAGGCCCAGGACCAGGTAGGCGGCGCCGAGCAGGAAGGGCTCGGGACGCAGCCCGGCGTGCTCGGCGACGGCGCCGGTGGCCATCGCCGTGGCGGCGACCGCGCCGTAACCGGCCGCCTCGTTGAGGCCCATGGCCAGACCGCGCCGCTCCGGACCGGCCAGGTCGATCTTCATGATGACGGTGGTGGACCAGGTCAGTCCCTGGTTGACCCCGAGCAGGACGTTCGCGGCGACGATCCATCCCCAGGACGGGCCCCAGGCCAGCATCGCGGGCACGGGCACTGCGACCAGCTGGCCGGCGAGCAGGACGGGCTTGCGGCCGTGGCGGTCGGAGAGGGTGCCGGCGAAGAAGTTGGTGACCGCCTTCGTCGTGCCGAAGGCCAGGATGTAGGTGAGGGCCGCCGTGTAGGCGGACAGATGGAAGACGTCGTCGGCGAGCAGCGGAAGGACCGTGCGCTCCTGGCCGAGCATGCCGCCGATCAGGGCGTTGACGACGACCAGCAGACTGAACTGGGCGAGGTTGGCGCGCAGACCGAGCCGTATGTGGGACCGGCGGCCGTGGCCGTCACGCACCCTCCTCGAGCCGGCGCCCGGTGGCCTTGGCCCAGTCGTCCGGACCGCCCTCGAGGACGGCGAGGTCCTGATGCCCCGCGCGCTGCAGGAGACTCGCGGCCGTCATCGCGCGCTCGCCCCGTCCGCAGTGCACGACGGCGCCGGACGGTGCGGCATCCGTGTGATCGGGCAGTTCACCGAGTTCGATGCCGATCGCGCCCGGGACGTGCCCGGCTTCCCACTCCGACTGCTGACGGATGTCGAGCACGGGCCGGTCGCCGATGCGGTCGGCTGCGACGAGTTCGACGGTCTCCTGCTCGCCTCCGTCGGCCGTCCAGGCGTCCATGGTCAGGTGACCGCACATCCGGTCGTACCCGATCTTCAGGGCCTGCCAGGTCAGGTCGGCGAGGTCCAGGCCGGGCGCGGTGACGAAGACGAGCGGGGTGCCGGCCGGGAACAGCCAGCCCAGCCAGGTGGCGAACTGGTCGCGCAGGTGGATGGAGACGGCGCCCGGGACGTGCCCGGCGGCGAAGTCCTTCACCGGCCGTACGTCCACGACCTCCGCCCCAAGGCCGAGCAGGCCGCGCGCCTCGGATCCCGTGAGCGGGGGGAGAACCGGGACGTCCGTCAGAACCTCGGGCCCGCGCCGGTTGATCTCGGCCAGTCGGCCGAAGTACGCGGGATAGGAGCCGAGGCTGCCGAGCAGCTCACGTACGAACGTGTCCTCGTCCGGCGCCGCGAGCAACGCGTTGGCCCGCTTCTGGGCGCCGACGGTGGTGGTGCGTTCGGCGCCCGGCGGCGCGGAGCAGAAGGAACCGGCGCCGTGCGTGGGCCACACCGCGGTCGCGTCCGGGAGCCGGGCCAGCCGGTGCAGGGACCGGTACTGGGCGCGGGCCAGCTCCTCCGCCCGGTCGACACCCAGCAGGTCGGTGCGGGCGGCCGAGCCCACGATGAGTGAACCGCCGGTGAACACGCCCAGCTCCCGCGAGCCGTCGAGGAGCAGGTAGGACAGGTGCTCGTCGGTGTGGCCGGGGGTGGCCAGCGCGCGCAGGGTCAGCCCGCCCAGGTCCACCTCGTCGCCGTCGGTGAGCGCGGAGTGCGGGAAGGCGCGGTGCCCGGCGGCGGAGGCCAGCACCGTCGCCCCGTCGTCGAACGCGAGTTGCAGCGCGCCGGTGAGGAAGTCGGCGTGCAGATGCGTGTCGGCGGCGAAGGCGACGGTCAGCCCGCGCCGGGCGGCCTCCGTCCGCAGGGCGCGCAGGTCCCGGCTCGCGTCCACCGCGAGGGCGCGGCCGTCGCCGAGATCGACGAGATAGGCACTGTTGCCCAGCCCGCGGTCGACCAGCGGGATCAGGTGGTCGTCGGCGAAGCCCATCGGATCCTCCAAGTATCACGGTACAGGCCGGGTAGCCGGCACGCTCGCCCGTAATTGCATTCCATGGAGTGATGGAGGATTCCCATGCGAGACGCCGCACGCAAAGCGGCCCCGTACGACGCCTTCGCCCGCACCGGCAAGGCGCTGAGCAGCGGAAAAGCGCCTGGAACTGCTCGATGTGCCGGCCCAGGGCGAGCGCAGCACCGACGCCCTCGCCAGGGCGGCCGGACTCAACCTGACCACCGCCTCGGCGCATCTGCAGACCCTCGGACAGGCCGGCCTGGTCGCCACCAGGCGCGAGGGCGTGCGCATCCACTACCGGCTGGCCGGTGACGACGTCGCCGCCCTCTTCGCGCTGCTGCGCCGGGTCGCCTCGACCCACCAGGCCGCCGTCGAACCGGGCCGCACCGCCTACCTGGGCACCGACGACGTGCGGGAGGTCGACCGGGAGGGGCGGCTCGCCCGTGCGGCGGCGGGCGAGATCGTCGTCCTCGACGTGCGCCCGCCCGAGGAGTACGCCGCCGGGCACATCCCCGGCGCGTTGAACACCCCGGTCGGTCAACTCGCCGACCGTGTCTTCGAGTTGCCGGAGGAGGCGGAGGTGTCGCCTACTGCCGGGGTGCCTACTGCGTCCTGGCGTACGACGCCGTGCGCCTGCTGCGCGAGCGTGGCCGCCGGGCGGTCCGGCTCACCGACGGAATGCTGGAATGGCGGCCGGCCGAACTGCCCGTGGAGACGGGGAGGGCCGCGTGACACATGGCCGCGACCCTCGACCGCCCTGTCAGTGACCGAAGTTGAACCAGTTCACGTTCACGAAGTCGGCGGGCTGGCCGCTGGTGAAGGTCAGATAGACATCGTGCGTGCCGGTCACGGAGCTGATGTTCGCGGGGACCGTCCGCCACGACTGCCAGCCGCCCGTATTGGCCAGCGCGAAGCTGCCGATGGGTGTGCTGGTACGGCTGTCCAGGCGCACCTCCACCAGACCGCTGACGCCCGACGCGGCACCGCTCGCGACCCGGGCGTAGAACTGCGTGGCCGCCGTGGAGCCGAAGTTGACACCCTTGTAGAGCGCCCAGTCGCCGCCTGCGAGATACCCGATGTTCGAGCCGCCGCCGGTGTCCGAGGTGGTCTCGGTGCTCACGCCGGACTGGCTGTCGTAGGACTCGGCCTGGATGGCGCTGTACGCGTCGCGGTTGCCGGACGGCGGAGGCGTGGTACCGCTCCCGCTGGCCGAGAGCACCTGGACGTAGTCCACGACCATCGGGTGACCGGGCTCGGTGCCGCTGTCCAGGCCGCCGCCGAACGCGTCCGGGAAGGCGCCGCCCATCGCCACGTTCAAGATGACGAAGAAGCCGTGGTTGGTGGCGTTGGCCCAGGTCGTCGCGTCCACCTGGTTCGCGGTCACCGTGTGGTAGTTGGTGCCGTCGACGTAGAAGCGGATCGCCTCGGGGCTCACGGAGCGGTCCCACTCCATGGAGTAGGTGTGGAAGCCCGACTGGCACGTCGAGCCCGGACACGCCGTGTAGTTGCCGATACCGCTGGTCTCGTTGCACGGGCCGCCGGGGTTGGTGCCGCAGTGCAGCGTGGCCCACACGCGGTTCAGGCCCTGGACGTTCTCCATGATGTCCAGTTCGCCGACGCTCGGCCAGTTCTGGTAGTTGCCGCGGTAGGGCGCGCCCAGCATCCAGAACGCCGGCCAGTAGCCCTCGGCCGCCGTGCCGGTGACGTTCGGCATCTGGATGCGGGCCTCCACGCGCAGCTTTCCGCCGGACGGGGGCTGGAAGTCCGTGCGGGTGGTTTCGATGCGGCCCGAGGTCCAGTTGCCGGCCGAGTCGCGCAGCGGGGTGATGCGCAGGTTGCCGTTGCCGTCGAGCGAGACGTTGCTGGTGCTGTTCGTCATCGTCTCGACCTCGCCGGTGCCCCAGTTGGCGGGGCCGCCCGGATACGAAGTCCCGGTGTCGTACTGCCAGTTGGAGGTGTTGACGCCGGAGCCGGCCGCGCCGTTGAAGTCGTCGAGGAAGACCTGCGTCCAGCCCGACGGGGGAGTGGGGGCGGAGGCGTTCGCGGACGGGACGACGGCCGTGGCGGCGGCCGCCGCCAGGCCGAGGGTGCCGAGCACGGCGACGAGCGCCCGCCGCAGCGGACGCCGTCTGCGGTGTATGCCGGAGGTTTCACTCATGGGGCGTGCCTCTCGGGTACGGAGTGGTGAAGCGCGGGTGCCTTCGACAGTGCTCGAAGTCTTGAGAGCGCTCTCAAAGTGGGGCCCAATGTGCTCTCGGCCACACGCGTCGTCAAGAGGTGAAACAGTGAAAGTCCCTTCGGCGTGGGTGAGTTCACCTCATGAATGCCACGAAAGAGGGCCAAAGCGCGCTCCCTGCCTTCGACTTCTCCCACGACCGCTGCCAATTGCATCGGATGCGAACTCGCGGCAGTCGGCGAATCGGCCCGGATGGAGACGGCAACCGCGTTGCGGCTGTGCGGATTTGAGCGCGTTTCTGGCGGTGACGATACCCGTCCGCCGGGCTCCGCGGCGGCTCACTGATCTGCACGTTCTTGAGGTTGTGTGATGTGCTCACTCTTGACTGCCCCAGGTGAGGCGATCATGATCTGGGAAATCTTGTAAAGATCATGTAAGTCCAGGGGGTGGGGTTGTGAGCGGTGGGGTGTGGCGTCGTGTGCGCCGCAGAACGGTCGCGTTAACCACGGCGGCGATGGTGGCATCCGTGCTTCAGCCGTTTGCCGGATCGGCTGCGGCGCAAACGCCGGCCGTGGCGACGATGTCGGCGCAGAGTGCGACGGCGCTGGCTGCTGAGACGGGTGAGCCAGTTGAGGTGGTCGGCGAACGTAGCGAGTACTCGCTGACGATGGCGAATCCGGACGGCACGTACACGTTGACTCAGTCGACGACACCGCAACGGGCTCGGGGGGAGGACGGTTCGTGGCGGAGTATCGACGCGACGCTGGAGCGTCGCTCGGACGGCTCGCTTGGTCCGAAGTCCACCGTGGTGGACCTGTCCTTTTCCGGCGGCGGTGCCGGCAAGGACTTGATCCGTCTCGCCTCCCCGAAGGGCGCGATCGAACTGGGCTGGCCGGGAACGCTTCCGGAGCCCACCCTGGACGGGGCCACGGCCACTTACCCCGAGGTGTATGAGGGGGTCGACCTGCAGCTCACCGCGACGCCGGAGGGCTTCCGCGAAGTCCTCGTGGTCAAGTCCGCCCAGGCGGCCGTCAACCCGAAACTCAACGAGATCAAGCTGTCAGTCACGGGTGGCGGCCTGGCCGTCCAGCCAGGGGCTGGTGGCGGACTCCGCGCCGTCGACGAGGACGGCAATGCCGTGTTCACCGGTCCGGCCGGCCAGATGTGGGACTCGGCCGGCGATGGTGGCGCTCAACCCCAACTGCTGAGCAGTGCAGCGGCCGAGGGGCCGGTACCGGTCACCGAAGACCCGTCCCAGCCGGGCAAGGGCGATGCTATTGCCGAACTGCCCGTCGAGGTCAACGGCGACGCTGTCGTGGTCAAGCCGGACGCCGATCTGCTCCGCGGACAGGAGACGGTCTACCCGGTCTACATCGACCCGCCGTTTGGGCTGGGTGCGTCGGAGCGCTCGGTGATCTCCTCCGATGGTGACCGGTTCTGGCAGTTCAACGGCGACTACGGTGTCGGCCGCTGCTACCGGGTCGGCCCGTGGTACTGAGACGCCGACCACACCAACCGGATGCTCTTCGAGTTCGCGCCAACCGCGCTTGTCGGCAAGCACATCGTCAGCGCCCGACGTTCCGGGCGTACGAGACCTGGTCGTTCTCGTGCACGGCGCACTGGGTGGACCTGTGGCGGACGAACAACATGTCCGAGGCGACGCGCTGGCCCGGTCCGTCGAAGCTTGACCTGATGGGTGACGTCAACGTCTCGGCGGGCCGTGGCGATAGCTGCTCGCCCTCCCAGCCGGATGCGTGGGTCGACTTCGTCGACAACCCGTCCGAGACCGACGAGAACCTGACCGCGACCGTGCGGAACTTCGCGGCAGGCAAGTTCTCCCGCCTCACCCTCATGCTCGCCGCGAAGGACGAGGGCGACGCGGACGCCTGGAAGCGCTTCGACGACAATGCCGAGCTCCAGGTGTCTTATGTGCCACGGCCCGGTGTACCGACCCACGTTGGGACGCTTCCTGGCGACGGTGTCACGTACTACTGCGAGTCCTCTCAGCTCGACCCGCTCATTGTGACGCGTCAAGATCCGATGGTGCAGTCCGTGGTGCAGACGGAGATACAGCCGAAGTCCGGCGAGTTCACGGGTTCGCTGCGCACCTACATCACCGTCGACCGCGTGGAGAACGGAAAGTGGGTGGCCTCCTGGGCGGCGACGTTGCCGAGTATCGGCTATCACCCTGACGACACGGCGGAGCGGACGCGGATGAATCCGCGTCAGGACAACACGCTGTACCGGATGCGGGCGCTCACCAATTCGTTCTGGACAACTGGCGGCGTGACGTCGAGCATCCCTTCGGCCTGGTCGCCCTACTGCTACTTCAAGATCGACACTGGTGCGCCCAAGCCGCCGCAGATCGAGGCCACAGGCATTTACCAGGGGTGCACGGATTGCGAAGGGGAGGGCGGCCCGGGGCTGGCCGGTGAGTTCAAGATCACGCCGCATGCCGATGACACGGACATCAGCGGCTATCTCTGGTACCTCGTCGGCCAAGAGGAACAGGTGGTGTCCGGGGCGACGGTGACGATCAACCCGGTCCCTCAACTGTCGGGGTCCCAGACGCTGGTTGTGCAGGCTATGGACGTCCCCGGCCGCTACGGCGACAGGTCGGAGTTCACGTTCAAGGTGGCCCCGGCACAGGGCCCCGTGGGCCGCTGGCACTTCGCGGAGGGCACGCCCGGCTCGAGCGTCACGGAAGCGGCTGACACCGCCACCGAGGGGATCCGGCATCCAGCCAAGCTGTATCCGGGTGCCGACCCCAAAGCGGCGACCTGGTCGCCCATGGCCCGGCGCGGCGCCGGTGACTACTCCCTCGAGCTGAACGACAACGTCGCTGATCCGGCTCAGCAGATCGGGTACGCCTCCACGGACGCGCCGCCGCTCAACACCACGGAGTCGTTCACGGTCTCCGCGTGGGCGCTGCTGACGGACACGTCGAAGGATCGTGTGGTGATCTCTGCCCCGGGTGCGTACGGCTCGGCGTTCCAGCTCTCGTATTCGGCGTCTGCGAAGAAGAGGGGGTGTTCGGCCGGGTCGCTGCGGATGTGGCGAGCCCTGTGTACGTCAATGCTCCGGCGACCACGGCGAATCCGCCCGTGAAGGTGTGGACGCACCTGACTGGTGTCTTCGACACCCAGCGCGACGAAGACCCGACGAACGACACGATCCAGCTGTTTGTCAATGGCCGCCCTCAAGGTAACCCGGTCGTGCTGCACGCCGCTAACGCTGCCTACGCCCCGGGGGCGTCGTCGGCGGGCATGATGTTCGGCCGGTCGAAGGCCGGCGATTACTTCTCCGGTCGCATTGACGAGGTCGTCGTGTGGCAGCGAGAACTCACGTCGGGCCAGGTGCGTGAGGACAGTGCCATGATGCAGGGCAGCGTGCCGGCGACGGAGCTGGTCGCTCACTGGAACGCCACCGATGCCGCGAACGGCATGGTGACCCCACAGACCCAGTCCAAGTACGCGGCGGGTGCCATGAGCCTTGCCGCCAGCGGTGTTGTTGCGGATGTTGAGAGCGACACCCTGGTCTTCGATGGCGAGTCCGGTGCCATGACCACTCAGGGGCCGGTTGTCGACGAGACCGGTTCGTTCACTGTGACGGCGTTTGTACAGCTGGACAGCGCAAAGCTCGCGGCCAAGCCGGTGGGCTACCGGGGCCAGGTCTTCGGCCAGCGGGCGGCATCGGGGGCCGAGTCGTCGTGGGCCATCTGGGTCGAGAAGCTCCCCGACGACCTGTACATGTGGAGCTTTGGCCGCACTGCCACCGACGCCGGCGGCAACGTGACCGAGTCGGCGTCGATACCGGTCCTCGAACCCGCTGAATTGGACACGCCGGTGCAAGTGACGGGCGTCTTCAATGCCACTGAGGCCAGGGGCTCCGGATATGGAGACACACACCTCTTCGTGACCACGGTGGAGAAGCCGCAGGAGGGCAACTCAGCGTTCAGCACACCGGTTCAAGGCAGTGGTGAGCTCGCGGTCGGTCGGGGCTCTGCGAACGGGACCACGGGCCACTACCTTCCCGGCGCTGTCGCAGAAGTTCGCATCTGGGTCGGGGCGATGACTGCGAACGAGGTCAGCGAGAGGGTCCTGGGCAGCAACCCGGACGTGGATTAGCGCTCACCTCGGCTGGGGCAGCGGGCTGCCAAGTCCGCTGCCCCAGGCCAGAACCAACCACACCATTCACGCCGCTTTCAGGGCGGCTTTCATCTCGAAAGCGGATGCCACGTGTATCGGAGATCAAGAGGCAGGACAGCCGTACGCCGTCTCGCGGCGATCGCCGGCTTCAGCCTGCTGCCGGGTCTGCTCGCCCCAACTACGTTCGCGGCGGAGCCCGAGCCGCTGGGGCTGTCTCAGCCGAAGGCGCCTCGCGCGGACAAGGTCGTCCCGTTCAAGGGGAAGACCGACAAGAAGCGCGCCGCAGCGATGCGGAAGGGGGCGGAGAACGGGCGTAGGGATGCCGCTCGTGCCCGCGCCGACCAGGGCAGGGAGGTGACCTGGCCGAAGGCCGGGAGCGCCACCATCACTTTGCCGGCCACCGGTTCGGCGAGCGCGGCCCCAGGCACTCTCCCGGTCCTGCTTTCCCGTCCTCCTGTGGCCAAGGGAGCCGCCGCACCCCAGAAGGCTGCCGGCTCCGTCAAGGTCACGGTGCTGGATCAGAAGCGGGCAGCCCAGCTCGGGGTCAAGGGTGTAGTCCTCACCGCCACGGTGCCGGCGGCCGGTGGTTCGGCACGGCTTGGCATCAACTACAAGTCCTTTGCGTCCGCCTACGGCGGTGACTGGGCGGGCCGCCTCCAGCTCGTGCGGCTGCCCGACTGTGCCCTGACCAGCCCGGGTGCGGCGAAGTGCCGCACCCGCGCGCCGCTGAACTTCACCAACCAGCGCGAAGCTGAAACTCTGGACGCAAGCCTGGAGTTCAAGGCCGTGCCGTCGTCCCGGACTGCCTCCTCATCACAGGCCGCCCCGGCATCTGGTCAGACGATGGTGCTGGCACTCGCGGCGGGCGACAGCTCGGCCTCCGGCGACTACAAGGCAACCCCGCTTTCGTCCTCCTCGTCGTGGGAGGCGGGAGGCTCGTCCGGCTCGTTCACCTGGTCCTATCCCCTGCGGGTGCCGCCGTCCGCGGCCGGGCCGAAGCCGGACCTGGCGATCTCGTACGACTCGGGGTCGATCGATGGCCGTACGGCCTCGACGAACAACCAGGGCACTGTGATCGGCGAGGGCTTCGACATCACCTCGTCCTACATCGAGCGCAAGTACGGAGCCTGCGACGACGACGGCCAGGCGGACAAGTTCGACCTGTGCTGGAAGTACGACAACGCCTCCCTCGTGCTGAACGGCAAGGCCACCGAGCTCGTCAAGGACGACACCACCGGTCAATGGCGGCTGAAGAACGACGACGCCTCCACCGTCACGCACTCCACCGGCGCCGACAACGGCGACGACAACGGTGAGCACTGGACGGTCACGACGGGCACCGGCACCAAGTACGTTTTCGGCCTCAACAAGCTCGACGGCGCAGGCGCCACCGACCGCACCAACTCCGTCTGGACCGTACCCGTATTCGGCGACGACTCCGGCGAGCCCGGCTACGCGGACGGAACGACCTTCTCCAGCCGTGCCAAGACGCA
This sequence comes from Streptomyces sp. HUAS ZL42, assembly GCF_040782645.1. Taxonomy (GTDB): domain Bacteria; phylum Actinomycetota; class Actinomycetes; order Streptomycetales; family Streptomycetaceae; genus Streptomyces. The sequence continues at coordinate 2,013,637 of NZ_CP160403.1, read as the reverse complement.
GGCGTGGCGGTGGAACCTCGACTACGTCGCCGACACCCACGACAACGCCATGTCGTACTGGTACGAGGCGGAGACCAACAATTACGACCAGCTCGGCGATGACACGACGGGCACCGCGTACACGCGTGGCGGCTATCTGAAGGAGATCCGCTACGGCCAGCGCGCCGGCGCCCTGTTCTCCGGGATCCCTGCCGCCTCGGACAAGGTGGTCTTCTCCTACGCCGAGCGCTGCCTCGCCGCGGGCACGGGTTGCGACTCCCTGACCGTGGACACGCGGGACAACTGGCCGGATGTGCCGTTCGACGCCGTGTGCAAGGACGGCGACAAGTGCACGGGCAACGTCGGCCCGACCTTCTTCACCCGCAAGCGGATGACCGCGATCACCACCTACGCGTGGGACGCGGCAGCCACCACTCCCGGATTCGTGGCCGTGGACACCTGGGCACTGACCCAGCAGTACCTCGACCCCGGTGACACGGGCGACTCCACCGACCAGTCACTGTGGCTGAACGAGATCCGCCACACCGGACAGCGCGGCACCGCCATCACCCTCGACCCGGTCAAGTTCAACCACATCTTCCTGGCGAACCGGATCGACAGCTCCACCGACGGCATCCTGCCCCTCCACAGGCCTCGCCTGTACACGATCACGTCGGAGACCGGCGCGGGGACCATCGTCAACTACTACCCGGCGGACTGTGCCGCAGGCCAGACCATGCCGAAGGTCGACGAGAACACCAGTCGCTGCTATCCGGTGTACTGGAATCCAAACGGGCGGACCGAAGCGCTCCTGGACTGGTTCCAGAAATACCCGGTCTACACGGTCGACACCACCGATCCCAAGGGTGGTTCCGAGAGCGTTCAGCACATCTATTCCTACTCCGGCGGCGGAGCCTGGCACTACAACGAGGACCCGTTCACCAAGGAGAAAGAACGGACCTGGTCCACCTGGCGCGGCTTCCAGCAGGTCACCCACCTCACTGGGGCCCCTGGCAGGACCCAGTCGAAGACCGTCACCGTCTATCTGCGCGGCATGAACGGCGACCGCGTCCTGGGCTCGGACGGCAAGACTCCGCATCCGACCGACCGCAAGAGTGTCACCGTCACCGGCATCAAGGCTCCGGCCGTCACCGACGCCGACTTCTACGCCGGTTTCACCCGTGAGACCGTCACGTATAACGGCGCGACGGGGCCGGAGATCGGCGGCACTGTCAACGACCCGTGGGCCAAGCGGACGGCGATTCAGCACAAGTCGTACGCCGACATCGAGGCGTACTACGTCCGCGGGAACGGCACCCACGCGCGCACCAGCATCACCAGCGTCCTTCCGGCCCGTGACCGGGTCCGTTCCACGGTGACCACGTTCGACGACTACGGCATGGCCGCCACGGTCGAGGACAAGGGCGACGACGGCATCACGGGTGACGAGACGTGCACCCGCACCTGGTACGCCCGCAACGACACCCTGGGCATCAACAGTTTCGTTTCCCGCACTCGTACGGTGGCCAAGCCCTGCGCCACCGCCGACAGCGCGCTGGACCTGCCGGCCGACGCCAGCCGCGCTGGTGATGTCATCTCCGACGTCGCCACCGCCTACGACACCACCACGTGGAGCGCAGCGCAGACGCCGACCAAGGGCGAGCCGCGCTGGACGGGTCGCGCCGCGGGCTACGGCACTGACGACCAGCCGCAGTGGCAGAAGGTCACCACCGGCGATTACGACACGCTGGGCCGGGTTACGGCCGTCTACGACACCAACGGCCTCAAGACCGCCGCCTCCACCTATACCCCGGCTGCCATTGGTCCCCTGACGGCGACAACGGTGGAGAACGCCAAGACACACAAGATCACCACCACCACCGACTTCGCCACCGGCGCTGCCCTGAAGGTCAAGGACCCCAACAACAACATCACCGAGTCCGAGTACGACGCACTCGGACGCGTGACCAAGGTCTGGCTCCCCAATCGGCTGAAGGCCTTCAACGCGTCGCCCAACTACGTCTACAGCTACAGCGTGACTGCATCGGCCCTGCCCTGGGTGTCGACAGGCACGCTGAAGGGCGATGCGTCCGGCTACAACACCAGCTACCAGATCTACGACTCGCTGCTGCGCCCCCGCCAGGTCCAGACCCCGAGCGCTGCCATGGGCGGGCGGATCATCGCGCAGACCCTGTACGACGGCCGAGGCCTGGCGGTCTCGTCGCAGGCCGACATCTGGGACAACGCGAGCGCGCCTTCCGGCAGCATCGTCGAAACGGCTTCGGGTACGGCCCCCGCGCAGACCGACACCACGTACGACGGTGCCGGGCGAGCGGTCAAGGCAGAGACGAAGAACTACAACGTCGTCCGCTGGACCACCGAGACCAGCTACACCGGTGACACAGTCTCCGCCAGCGCGCCCGCCGGCGGTCAGGCGACTGCCGTCGTCACGAACGCTCTGGGTCAGACCACCGAACGGCGCGAGTACGCCGGGCCGCAGCCCATCGGCACCGACTACACAACGACGAGCTTCACCTACACCCCAGTCGGCCAGCAGGCTACCGTCACCGGCCCCGACAGCGCGAAGTGGACGTACGGATACGACCTCTTCGGTCGCCCGACTACGACCGGTGACCCGGACAAGGGCAGCAGCACGACCGAGTACAACGAGCTCGACCAGGCCATCGCCTCGACCGATGCCCGTGGCAAGAAGTTGATTTCCGAGTACGACATCCTCGGTCGCCAGACCGGCCTGTGGGACGGCACAAAGAGCGACGCCACCAAACTGGCCGCCTGGACCTTCGACATCCTGAAGAAGGGCCAGCAGGACACCGCGGTCCGCTACGACGGCGGAGTGGCGGGCAAGGCCTACACCAGCAAGGTCACCTCGTACGACGCCCTGTACAGGGCGACTGCCAGCTCGCTGACGCTGCCCAGCTCCGACCCGCTGGTCGTGGCCGGAGTTCCCCAGACGCTGGCATTCACCACCGCCTACAACCTGGACGGCACCGTCAAGGCGGCAGGGAGCCCGGCCGTCGGCGGACTCCCGTCGGAAATCGTCTCCTACACCTACGGTGACCTCGGCCAGCAGCGAAAGGCCACGGGTACCACGGGCTATCTCCAGGACGCGCTGTACTCGCCCGTCGGCGACCCGCGCCAGATCACCCTCGGTACCGACTCCACGTCGACGGCCGACAAGACACAAGTCAACTACGACTACGAATCCGGCACCCGGCGCCTGACCCGTGCCTACGTCGAGGACACTGTCCACGCCTACAGGCCACAGGACCTCAACTTCACCTACGACGACGCGGGCAACATCACCTCGATCTTCGACGTCACCACCCAGGGCGGCACCACCAAGGCCGACCACCAGTGCTTCAGCTACGACGGCCACCGCCGCCTGACCGAAGCCTGGACCCCCAAGACCGCAGACTGCGCCAGCACCGGCCGCACCATGGCCAACATCGACGGCGCAGCCCCCTACTGGACCAGCTACACCTACACAGCCTCCGGCCAGCGCAAGACCGAAACGCAGCACACGACGTCAGGCGACCAGAGCACGACGTACGAATACGGCACGCCCGCACCCAACAACCAGCCCCACCCGCTTGCCCGGACCACCGGCGCCAAAGTCGCCAGCTACATCTACGACGCCTCAGGCAACACCACCAGCCGCCCGGGCACCCAGGCGCAGCAGACTCTGACCTGGAACTCCGAGGGCAAGCTCGTCGGCACGTCCGAGCCGGCTGCGGGTGGGAAGCCCGCGACCGGCACCAGCTACCTGTACGACGCGAACGGTGAACTCCTCATCCGCCGCAACACAACCCCGGACGGCGACACCGTCCTCTACCTGGGCGGCAACGAGGTCCGCCTCACCACCAAGGGCACCACGAAGACCCTTTCCGGCACCCGCTACTACAGCGCGGCGGGCCAGACGATCGCTGTCCGCACCGCCACCCTGGGCGTGGCCGGCACCAAGCTCAACTTCCTCGCGGCCGACCACCACGGCACCTCCAGCCTCACGCTGGACGCCACGACCTTCGCGGTAACCAAGCGCCACACCACCCCCTTCGGCGCCCCCCGAGGCACCGCCCCCACCTCCTGGCCGGACGACAAGGGCTTCCTTGGCAAGCCGGCCGACACCACCACCGGCCTCACCCACATCGGCGCCCGCGAATACGACCCAGGCATCGGCCAATTCATCAGCGTCGACCCCCTCCTGGAAATCGACAAGGCTCAGACCCTCAACGGGTACAGCTACGCCGCCCAGAACCCGCTCACCTACAGCGACCCCAGCGGCATGGGCCTCGCCTGTGGCGGCGCGGGGGGCTCCACGGAGGGCTGCCCGACCCGCACGGACGGATCCAAAGGCAATGGGCGCCCCAACGAGGGTGGGAACATCGCGGAACAGACGCAGGATGCCTACTACACGGCAGTTGAGCAGTACCTCAGCGGAGCCGATCCGGTACGGAACTCCAGCAACACGTCAGACGAGGAGTACAACGAAGCGGCCCGCCTGTACGACAATCCGAGTGGCCGACTCAGCTACCAGGCGGCGTTGCAGCTGTGGTTCTACGGGCTCTCAGAAGAAGAGATCGCCTACTTCCTCAACAACTACTGCCAGTTCCTGCAGTGCAACGGCCCACTTGAAGCAGGGCTCACCAACCACCTGGTCGAGTCACCCTTCCAGCCCCAAGCACTTACACTTCAGGACGCGTTCACCCAATCCATGCTCGCTGGCGCAGGATATCGGGGGAGTCGTTCAGCGGCGGGTGGTAACTGTCTTCACAGCTTTGTTGCCGGAACGCAGGTGCGCCTGGCAGACGGTAGTGCCAAACCCATCGAGGACGTCAAGGTCGGAGACAAGGTCACAGCCACTGACCCAGAGACCGGTAAGACCAGCACTCACGAAGTCGTCGATACCATCGTCACGCAACACGACGAAGACTTCGTCGAGATCGCTGTCGCCACACCAGGCGACCACGACTCAGAGAGCTCTCTGACCGCCACTACAACCCACCCGTTCTGGTCACCTTCCACAGATGACTGGGTGGACGGCGGAGACCTCCGCGCTGGCATGACCCTCCGCACCCCAGAGGGACATGCCGTCAAGGTCACATCGGTTCGCCACTTCACCATGCAGCAGACCACGTACGACCTGACCGTCAGTGAGGTCCACACGTACTATGTACTGGCGGGTGAGACCCCGGTTCTCGTTCACAACAGCAACTGTGGTGTTAGTGATCTCAGGGTTGCTGTCGGCAAGGGAGCGGCCCGGGATTACCAAATGTCTGTCGCAGGCATGGTCGAAGTTCGACTGCGCGGCGGAGGTGAGAAGATTTGGGCTGATGGTGTCGATGGCGCCTCGATTCTCGACGCAAAGTACGTCAGCGGTAAGTCGAGTCCATTTATCCCGCCGGGCATTAAGAACGCCAAGGTGCAAGGATTCATCGATGCTGATATTGCCAATGAGATGCGGCGCTATGCAGCGGTGATCGGTGACAGTGGGAACCACTACACAAATCTTAGAATCATCACGAATAACAGCGCTGCGGTGCCGTACTTCGAAGGAATGATGGCGAAGTATGGTGTCCCTGGGAGTGTTTCAGTGGTGCCGTGAGGCCGGAAGGGCGAGGAAGTATGACGTACCTCGTGTTCGCCAGTGAAGAGGATGTCGACTGGCAAGTCGAGCAGAGGGAGCTGGCTGAGGTTCTCTTGCGAGACTGGCCTGGCGCGGAAATCCAAGATCCAACACCCGCAGATGCAGAAGCTGACGGACGTGGCCTTCGCTGGATTTGTCACATTGGTGCTCATGAGATCGAGGCGTGGCTCAACAAGCAGGGCACATGCCTCTACATCGATGGCGAGTTCGATGCTGCGGCAGAGCTGGCGAGTTGGTTCCGGGGGTGCACGCCTCGTGAAGTTGAATTCTCGATGTGTGACGATGTTTATTCGTTTCAAGTGGACATCGAATACGGGGCCTCAGCCCGCGAGATTGTGGATTCTGTTCCAGGCTGACCCTGCATCTGACGGGTCGGCGGCTTGCCGATCAGGTCCCTGTTGAATCGCAAATATGAAGCCCCGCCAGCGATGCCTGGCGGGGCTTCTGCGTGGGGTGACGGCAGTAGTTGACGGCAACGTCAGCGGACGAGGGCGGCGCAGGGTGGCGGTTCGTCGCCGTCGCCGTTGACCGGCTCGATGGTCTCCGGGCTGCCGAGCGCAGTGCTGAGGGTGTCGATTGCGTCGTCTGGAGGCGGAGTCGGACGTGGGCGTAGACGGTGGCGGTGACGCCGATGTGGGCGTGGCCGAGGAGTTCCTTGATGACGACGAGTTCGACGCCCTGTTCCAGGAGCAGGGTGGCGGTCGAGTGCCGGAGGTCGTGGAAGCGGATGCGGCGGAGGCTGGCCTTCTGGAGGAGCGTGGTGAAGGTGCGGGTGAGGTTGGTTGGGTCGATCGGTCTGCCCTGCACGGTGGTGAACACGTGCCCGTTGTGCTGCCACGTGGCGCCCGCGGCCCCGCGCTCGGTCTTCTGCTGTTCGTGGTGGCGCTTCAGCGACCGGACGCAGCGGGTGGGGAGGGCGATGCGGCGTTCGGAGGCCCGGGTCTTGGTGGGCAGCGTGGTGAGCCCGCCTGCGGTTGTGCGCTGGAGTGTGCGGCGGATGGCGGCGGTGCCTGCGTCGAGGTCGACGTCTTCCCAGCGCAGGCCGAGGAGTTCGCCCTTGCGGAGTCCGGTGTGAAGGGCGAGTTCGAACAGCGCGTGCAGCCGGTGACCTTGTGCGGTGGTGAGGAGCTGGCGGGCTTCGTCGACGGTGAGGGGTTCGATGCGTCGGGGCTGTGGGGTGCCGGTGCGGACGTTGCGGGCGACGTTGCGCGGAATCTCTTGGCGATGTAGGCGGCGACGTGTCGGTCGGTGACTGGTGCGTCGCCGGTGAAGTACGTGCCGCGGATGGGGCGGACGTCGATCTGCCGCCCGAACCGGAATATCAACCGCCGTTCCCGATCAGCGTCCTGGGCCCGGGGTGCGTCCCCGGCGGGCCGGCGCTGCTGGCCTTCGTGCGGGACGCGGGTGTGTGCGGCGGCTCGGACGGCGTGGTCGAGGAGCTGGGCGGTGGCCCGAGCGGGCGGCTGACTGCCGGGACGGTGGGGCCGTCGAGGCGGATGACGGCGTGGAAGTGGACCTGGCCGTGCTTCTGGTATTCGGCGACCTTGGCGTACGAGAGTGTGGCGTGGTGGCGCAGCGCGCGCTGGGTGAGGCCGGCGGCCTGGCGATCTCCCGACGTGGTGGTGGTGAAGCGTGCCCACAGGGCCGGGGCGTGCGCGTTCCACAGGACCGCGCCGGTGTAGTCGTAGCGGTCGGGGTCGAGCGGGGTGCCGAGGATCGGGCCGTCGTCGGCGTGCCGGGCGCCGCAGTGGCAGCGGCCGGTGTCGCGTTGGATGTGGACGGCGCCGAAGCCGGGGGCGGTGAGGGTGGCGAAGACGCGTGGGTGGGTGGCGACGCTGGTGGGACGGTCTTGCCGCCGCGCAGTCCGGCGGCGATGAGTTGGTAGGTGTCGTAGCGGTAGACGGTCGAGCAGGCCGGGCAGCGCGTTGCGCGGCGGTTGCCGCAGCGGACCAGCAGCTCGCCCGCCGGGAGGTGCCGCGCGTCGAGGTGGTCGAGGACCTGGCCCGTGACGCTATGGACGAGGGCGCGGTGCCCGGTCAGGCGGACTGGTCGGGCGCAGCCGCCGAGGGTGCTGATCTGACGTGCCAGGGGTGCGAGGTGGCCGGTGGCGGCGAGCTTCGCCAGCCTGCCGGTCAGCCTGGCGCGGCGCCCCAGCGCCGAATGCCGACCGGCGAACGCGTCGGTGGTGCCGTGTGTCGGGGTGGGCAGCGCGGTTGGTGCGGCGAACCTCCAGGTAGCAGACAGTGTGCTTGCTGGGGGCGGGAGTTGGAGCTGCGCGGGCATGGGTGGATGGCCTTTCGGCGGAAGGCGGAACGTGAGAGGGGCGGCGCGGGGTGCGTGGGCAGGCCGAAGCGTTCGGCTCACAGGGGAACGGGCGCCTCGTGGGTGGGCGCGGACGCCGGGACCGGCGGGGTCTGGGCGGCGTGGGCGCGGTGGTGATCACCGGCGGGTGCGTGACGTTAACATCGCCTCACCGGCGCATTCAAGTGCATCCCTCCTCATTCCTTTCTGTGGGCGGCGGGACGCGGGTAGTGTCGGGCCGGTTTTCCGGTTTGGACGGGCCGGAGCTGATAGCGGGCACGGAAGACGGCGGGGTGGCGGGCCTAATGACGACGCGGCGCGGGCGCAGGCCGACGGGCGGCAGGGTCCAGTTGACGTTCGAGGTCATCGCCGAGGCCCTGCGGGAGCAGATCCACTCCGGGCGGCTGAAGCCGGGCGACGCGCTGCCGACGCAGACTGTGTTGATGCGGGAGTTTGGGGCCTCCAGCCTGACCGTGCAGAAGGCCATGGCCCTGCTGAAGCAGGACGGCTGGGCGGTATCGCGCCCCGGCAAGGGCGCCTTCGTCGCCCACCACGACCAGGCCGACGCGAATGACCTCGATCACCCGGAAGTGACCGCACCCGCAGGCGGGACGGCGGCTGTCGGCGTACAACCGAACGTGCACCGGTCGGTACAGATGAAAGTGCACCGCCCTGCCGCTCCTTCCGGCTGGTGGGGGCGCCGCCTGTCCCGAGGGTGGCTGGCTGTCGGGTGGCCCCGGCGCTGTGGAGTACGGCGCGTTGCGCACGTTCGCGTGTACCGGCTGGTGCACTTTCACGTGAACGCCGACAGCGGCCCGCGTCGAGGCACTGGAGCAGGCGCTGGCCGAGGTGGTCGGGCAGCTCGCCGAGCTCCGCGCCCGCGTCGCAGTTCTGGAAGCGGGCAACGACGAGCCCGGCCGCTGACCCCCCGTTCCGGGTAGACCAGGGTGTCTAGTCCCAGGTGATGTTTGACGTTCTGGTCCCAGTTGATGCTTGACGGTGGGCCTAGACAACATCGGAAACCTTGTGGGGCTTGTTGGCCTTCACGTGGCGGACGGGGATGTCGGTGGTGCGCTGGATGACGCGGACCTGGCCGTCCAGCTCAACCGTGATCGTCGACTCCGCCACGTGCACGGTCACGGTCCGGCCTGCATACGGGCGGCCGAGGGAGACGACCTGGCGGCAGACCATGACCGTGCCGACCGCGCTGACCCGCCGCTGGACACGCACCGGCTCCACCCTCGGCCGGGGCGGCGGGCCCGCAGGCCGCAGGCCACGCAGACGCTGCACCTCACCGGGGGTGAGCGGGTTGGGCCGCACTCGCAGCAACTCCCGCGAGGACGGGTCGAAGAACGACAACGTGGCCTCGTCGATGCGGATGGACACCTGCCGCCCGCCCAGGATCTCCGCCGCCAGCACCTGGCGCCCGCCCAGACCCGCCAGCCCGCTGTTGTTCACGGCCCGGTCCACCTCGAACGCGGCCCCCTCACCCACCGGCAGCGGAGACGGCCCCGCCGCACGTCCGCCCCGGGCCGCCAGCTGCGCCAGGTCCGCCACTGACAGGTGCGAGCGCACCGTCTTGATCCGCGTCCCGGCGACCAGCAGATGAATCACCTGCGTGTCGGCCCAGAACGTCACCGTCAGCCCTGAGTGGGCCGGACCCAGCCAGAACTGCTTGCCCGCGACCTGCAGATTCCCGCTCGCAGGCACCACCCGCTCGAACTCCACCGGCCCGCCATGCTCGACCGGCACCACGCTATCCGGCTCCTGATCCGGCAGGTCAGACGGCTCCTGCGCCTCCACTGCGGGCACCAGCTCAGCCGGCATCGAGGCAGCAGGCACCGCGCCAGGAGCCGTCCGCTGCTGCGGGACGAGCGACAGCACCCCGGGCAGCTTCAGGCCCAGCACGTCGCGCTCCTGCTGATAAACGGGCGTGAACCGGTCCGCCGGGCTCTGCATCTGAAGCGCCTGATGCGGACGCGAGGAGTTGTACTCCTGAACCCACGCATCCAGCGCTGCCTGAGCCGCACCGATGCTCTCGAACGCGCCGCAGTCGTCGAGGAGTTCGCGCCGCAGTGTCTGATGGAACCGCTCGACCTTGCCCGTCGTGGTCGGCGACGCCGGCTGGGTGAGGCGGTGCGCGATCCCGTTCTCCCGGCAGATCCGGTCGAACAGCACCTCACCACCGTGCCCGAACCGGTCGGTGAACTGCTTGCCGTTGTCGGTGAGCACCTCCTCCGGCACCCCGAACGTCTGCAAGGCCCGGGCGAACGCCGCACACACCGCCCGCCCGGTCGCCCGCTCGACTACCGAGGCGATCACGCAGTACCTGGAGTGATCATCCACACCGGTCACGACCTCCGCCTCGGTCAGTTCACCGGTGACCGGGTTGACCAGCATCACTCCGCTGACGATGTCCATCTGCCACAGCTGCATCGGCCGGTCCCGCTGCCAGCGCTTGTAATCCGACCGCTTCCGACGCCGAACCCCCGGCTCCACCAGGCCATGACGGACCAGGATCCGATACACCGTCATCCGCGAGGGCACCGGCGTGACTGTCCCGGACCGCTCCAGCACATGAGCGATCCGCCGCGGACCCCACTTCGGGTGCTTGCGTCGCAGCTCGCACACCGCCGCCTCCACCTCGGCAGAAGCCTGATGCGGACACGACGCCGGCCTGCGCGACCGGTCCGCCAACCCGGCCAGACCCAGGACCTCATACCGCGACTTCCAGCCGCTGACCGTCTGGCGGGACACACCCAGCTGCGCGGCAACCTCCGTCACCGTCGCACCCGCCAGCACCGCCAGGACAGCCCGGTATCTCTGCTCGACAACCGACAACTCCACCAGCGCCAATCCCGGCCTCCTGCCACACGCCGCAACGACGCGCACAGAAAAGCCGATCACGGCCACTGTCAACCATCACCTGGGACCGAAGTGTCAAGCATCTCCCGGGACCGGACACGGGTAGACCAGGGCCTGCGTCCAGATTTTCTCTACGAAATTTCAAGGCGGGCCCCGCCCGCATTGGCTGACCGCCGTCGCCGACAAGTCCGCCGTTCGCTCGGGAGGCCAGCCGCCCCGGCAAGGGAACGGTCCAGGACTGTGAGAGCGGCAACCGGCCAGATTGCCGTGATGACCGGAACCGGGCTCCTGGCGGAGCAAGTTGTCGCCCACGACCGTCCTACGGCCGGATCGCAGGCACATGGCCGACCAGGGGGCCGACCCTCACGCCCGCCGCCGGACTCGCCGAGGGCGGGTCGGCGTTGCCTCCGTCGGGGGCGAAGCTCCCGGCCGCCCGTCGGGGGCCGACTCCTCCCGCCCCGGCCCCGCGCCGCCAGAGTGGGCGACGCGCCAGCCCGGCCGCACGCTGCCTCTCCCGCTCGGGCCCGATCCTGCCGAAAGAAACCGGCCCTGCGCCGCCTCGGCCGGTTGCCGCTGGTTTGCGGGCGGCGCCGTGCATCAGGACGAAGGGGGGAGTACGGGGGTGTGCGACGCTGGAGCGGCTGCGGTCGCGGCGACGGCACATGACCTGAACTACGAAGTCGCGCTCTCGTACCCCGTGCCATATATCATCGGCGATATGGACAGCGGGCGGTACGCGATCGAGATCGAGCCGGAGGTGCGGCTGTGGCTGGAGAACATTCCCGCCCATCACTACAAGCAGGCCGAACGCGTCGCCGACCTGCTCGCCGAGCAGCCCACCACGCTCGACGAACCGCACTCTCGCCACCTGGGCGGCAAGCTCCGCGAGCTGCGCTTCCGTCTGGGCGATGCCCATCAGCGGATCACCTACTGGCTGGCGCCCGGCCGACGTGTCGTGCTGCTCACCGTGTTCCGCAAGACCAAGATGCGCGAGCAGGCCGAAGTAGACCGCGCGCACGCCGCTCAACAGCTGTGCGAAGCCGAGCACCAGGCAGCCGCCGAACACGACCTCTACAGCCGCAACCTCAAGGAGAACCGATGAACCACAGCGAATGGAGGACCCGCCGCCACCGCCAGCTGCTGGGCGAACACCTGGACGCTGACCCCGAGCACGACCGGGTCTACGAAGAGGCCGGCCTCGCCATGACGTTGGGCAAGGCCGTCTACGACCGGCGTAAGCAGCTGGGCCTGAGCGAGGCCGACCTCGCCGAGCGCATGCACGTCGACGTCGATGACATCGAAGGCATCGAGACGGCCACCGAGCTGCCGCCCATCGCGGTCATCATGCGCCTGGCCCGCGCACTGGACCTCACGGTGGACGTGCACCTCGCCGGCGGAGACGAGCCCACCGTCACCATCGTCGCCCCAGCGGCCTGAGGCGGGGAGGAACCATGCAGGACCCGCCTTCCGCGCTCGCCCGTGAGCTCGGGCAACTCGTCCACGACCGGCGCATCGAGCTCGGGCTGTCCCAGGCCGAGCTGGCCGAGCGGTGCGGGATGAAGCAGCCGCAGATCTCCCGCTTCGAAGGCGGCGGGACCGTGCCCACGCTTCCCCTCCTGCGCCGCCTGGCTCAGGCTCTCGGCGCCGACCTGACCATCAGCCTCACCCCGCACGACAAAGCCGCTTGACACGCATTCGGAATTCCTGGAATTCCCCAGGCGGTTTAGACCGCTGACGGCAGTAGTGCCGCGCGGCAACGTCAGCGGACGGGGGGCTGCGCAGAGCGGTGGTTCGTCGCCGTCGTCGGGCTTGCCGCTGAATCTCGGCGGGGTTGCGGAGGGCGTTGCCGAGGAGGTCGATGGCGTGTGATGGCGACGCTTTGGGGGAGCTCGCGGTCGGCGGCGGTGATGTCGAGTCGCGGCCGAGAGCCCACCACCTCTTCACCCAGACCGTCGTCGACCTCCCGGCGGCGCCCGAGGAGGCCACCGGCGAGGTCACCGTCGTTGAGGTGAGCAGGCCGGCCGCGGACTGACCGCGGCCTGCCCCGCACACCTTCGCCGGCACCGACTGCCGAGGCGCTGTCGCCTCCTCCCTCAGCCCCGAACCGCTTGTGCAGCCGCCGCAGATCAGGGGGTCGTCGCCCTCGTCAGGGAAGATCCACTGGAGCGAGACGGTGAACAGCACCAGCGCGGCGAGTGCGGTGTCGACGGCGTACGGATTGGCCGTGCGCCACCGGGCGTCGGCCGATGTGACGTGGGGACCGGGCGGACATGAGCGGCTCCTCGGGGCAAGGCCGTTCCGGTATCGGTGGCGGCCCGAGGGCGCGTCCTCGCCGGTGAGAGGGATGTCCGCGCGTTGTCACCCGGGCTCAGCCCGGCCGGCGTTGGTTCGTCGTCCTTTAACTATCAGTGCTCACCTACGGATCCGTAGCCTCACGGCCTGCTCCGCTTCACGTACCTCTTCACCCCACGGAAGGGACGCTCTGAGGTGATGACACACAGGTCGAGGAAGCCGCTGCTGTTCGGTGTCTGTGCCGTGCTCGCGGGTGTGCTGTCGGTGCCCGCAGGCACGGCCACGGCCGGAACCGCGGACGGGTGCTCCGCCGCCGACGCGGCGATCTACCGGGCGCCGGGCGAGGTGACGGCCGCGCCGGGCGGCGTGATCACATGCCGTACGGTCGACAGGCTGCCGATGGTCGTGGGTGCGCCCGCGTACCGCGCGTGGAAGGTGCAGTACGGGTCGACCGACGGCCACGGGAGGCCGTCCGCCGTGTCCGGCACGCTGGTCGTGCCGCGGGAGCCCTGGGCCGGGCCGGGCGAGCGGCCGGTGGTCGCCTTCGCGCCCGGCACCCTCGGCATCGGGCCGCAGTGCGCGTTCTCCAAACAGCTCGCCGGCGCGTACCAGGACGCCTACGAGGGCGGCAACATCGCCGCGCTGCTGAAGGCCGGGTACGCCGTGGCGGCTACGGACGGTGCCGGGTACCTCGACGGCCAGGTCCACCCCTATGTCTCCGGCGCCGACGCCGGGCACGCCGTGCTCGACATGGTCCGGGCCGCCCCGCAGGTGCCCGGCAGCGGGGTGAGCCCGGCCGCGCAGGTCGGGATCTGGGGGTACTCCGAGGGCGGCGCGGGCAGTCTGTGGGCCGCACAACTCGCCCGGTCGTACGCTCCGGAGCTCGACGTCGTGGGCGTGGCCTCCGGTGGCGTACCGGGAGACCTGAAGGCCGTGGCGAGCAATCTCAACGGGAAGATGTTCGCCGGGTTCCTGATGGACGCCGTCATCGGCATGGCGGTCACCCACCCGGACATGCCCTTCGAGGAACTCCTCGACGACAGCGGCAGGAAGGCCGTCGAGGACGCCGAGTCGCTGTGCGCGGTCGGCACGGTCGTGCGCTTCGCGGGTGCCCGCATCGAGCGGTACACCGAGGACCGGCTGTCGCTGGAGCAGATCTACGCCCTGCGCGGCCCGGACGGCACGAGCTGGGGCGAGGTCGTCGACACCAACAAGCTCGGCGTCGGCGTGGGCCGCCCCGGCTCCGGAGCCCGCTACGAGATCGGCTTCCCGGTGCTGCAGTACCACGGCCTCCTCGACGAGGTGATCCCCGTCGGCACCGCGGACGCCACACGCGACGCCTACTGCGCCGCCGGGATCCCGACCCAGTGGAAGAAGTACGCCGGGGACCACCTCCTGGGCGACGGCCAGGCGGTCGACGACTCGGTCGCCTGGCTGAGCGCGCGATTCGCGGGGCAGCCGATGCCCGGCAACTGCTGATCAGCCGGGCTCCCGCGGTAGCCCACCCGCGTCGTGCTCGGGAGGTCGCCGGCCGGTGCCTGCCGATCAGGACTGCGGCGGCTGCCACCCGAGCGCCCGTGAGATGCCCCGCGCCGCCATCCGCACCGCAGGTATCAGCACGGGCACCTGGGCGTCGGCCTGTGGCACCACGACCGACACGGCGGCGACCACCGCACCGCCCGGCCCGCGCACGGGGGCGGCTGTCGACGGGGTGGCTGGGTGGCCGGGTCGGGGGAAGTCTGTGTCCGGCAAGCGCCGGTCAGCCGGGTTCCTGCGGCGGCTGCCACCCGAGTGCGCGTGAGATGCCCCGCGCCGCCATACGCACCGCAGGTATCAGCACGGGCACCTGGGCGTCGGCCTGTGGCACCACGACCGACACGGCGGCGACCACCGCACCGCCCGGCCCGCGCACCGGAGCGGCGACCGACAGGGCGTCTTCGGTGACCTGCCGGCTGCTCACCGCCGCTTCGGTGCGCCGTACGTCGGCCAGGACCCGGCGCAGACGTTCGGGGTCGGTGATCGTGTACGGGGTGAAGGACTTCAACGGGCCCGCGCAGTACGCCTCCTGGACGTCCGGGGCGCTGTGCGCGAGGAGCGCGAGCCCGACCCCGGTGGCGTGCAGTGGCCAGCGCGCGCCGACGCGGATGTGCACGCCGACCGCCGAACGCCCGGACAGCCACTCGGTGTAGACGACCTCGGAGCCGTCCCGCACCGCCAACTGCACGTTCTCGTGCGTCGCTTCGTACAAATCCTCGAGATACGGCAGCGCGACCTGCCGCAGCGCGAGGGCGCGCGGGGCGAGCGCCGCGATCTCCCACAGTCTCAGCCCCACGTGGTACACGCCGGCCTCGTCCCGCTCGAGGGCGCCCCACTCGGTGAGGGCGCCCACGAGCCGGTGCGCGGTGGTCAGGGTCAGTCCGGCCCGCCGGCTGATGTCCGTCAGGCACAGCGCCGGGTGCTCGTGGTCGAACGCGGCGAGTACGGACAGCAGCCGGTCGGGCGCGGAGCGGGCGGTCATCTCAGCTCAGTCCGTCTTCCGCGATCCGCAGCAGCAGCGTGTGCAGGGTCTGCCGCTCGTCCGCGTCGAGCGGGCCCAGCAGGTCGTTCGTCACCCGCAGGCCTGCCTCGTCGGTGTCCCGGAGGAAGGCGCGGCCCTCCTCGGTGAGGACGACGATCCTGCTGCGCCGGTCGTCGGGGGAGGGGCGGCGCTCGGCGAAGCCCAGTTTCTCCAGGTCGTCGACCAGGCCGACGATCGCGCTCGGGTCGTAGCCGAGGCGGGCGCTGAGTTCGCGCTGCAGTGTGCCCTCGGAGGTGGCCAGGAAGCGCAGCACCGCGTAGTGGCGCAGGCGCAGTCCCGACTCGTGGAGGAAGGTGTTGAACAACTGCCCCGAGCGCAGGCCCAGGCGGTACAGCAGATAGCCCGTGTCGGCGTGCAGCCCGCGCATCCACGGCTCGTCCGCGTCGATCGGGTGAGGGCCGGCGGCATTACTGGTGGCGTGCTGGCGGGTGATGGCGGGCTCCTCGGTCTCGGCCCCCGCAGGGGTGGTTCCTCATGCAGATTCCAGCATGTCTCACCCATAGGTCATCAACAACTATTGACGACAACAATTATTGCTCTTAGCTTCGATCTCGTAGCCGCACCCCGTGCGACTTCTCATTGCCGCACCGCACCACCCGTGTCACCGCGTGAAGGGACCCACCCGTGCCCAGCATCGATCTCTCCGGCAAGGCCGCCGTCGTCACCGGCAGCGGCAGGGGCCTCGGCCTCGCCTATGCGCACGCCCTGGCCGCCCACGGCGCGTCCGTGGTCGTCAACGACGTCGACGAGACCGTGGCCGAGCAGGCCGTGAAGTCCATCACCGAGGCGGGCGGCAAGGCCGTCGCGGAGGTCGTCCCGGTCGGCACGAGCGAGGCCGCGGATCGGCTGGTGGGCCGTGCGGTCGAGGAGTTCGGGCGGCTCGACGTCCTGGTCACCAACGCCGGCATCCTGCGCGACAAGGTCCTGTGGAAGATGACCGACGACGACTTCGACGCGGTGATCGCCACCCACCTCAAGGGCACCTTCACCTGCGCCCGCGCCGCCGCCGTCCGCATGCGCGAGCAGGGCGAGGGCGGCACCCTGATCCTGGTCGGCTCACCGGCCGGCCAGCGCGGCAACTTCGGGCAGACGAACTACGCCGCCGCCAAGGCCGGCATCGCCGCCTTCGCCCGTACGTGGTCGATGGAGCTGGGCCGCGCGAACATCACCGTCAACGCGATCGTGCCGGTCGCCGCGACCGCGATGACCGAGACCATCCCCGCCTTCGCCCCGTACGTCGAGGCCATGAAGAACGGCGAGCCCCTCCCGGACTTCCTCCGCAAGGGCGAGGGCTTCGGCACCCCCGAGGACTGCGCCGCCCTGATCCCGTTCCTCGCCTCCGAGGCCGCCCGCGGCATCACCGGCCAGGCCATCGGCATCGGCGGCGACAAGGTGGCACTCTGGTCCCATCCGCAGGAGATCAAGGCGGCGTACGCCGACGGCGGCTGGACCCCCGCCGGCCTGGCCGACGCCTGGCCCACCTCGGTCGGCGCGGAGCTGCAGTCGGTCGGCATTCCGGCGCCGAAGTTCCCGGAGGCGTGATGGACCTGAACGACCTCGTCGCGATCGACGTCCACACCCACGCGGAGGTGTCCTCCAAGGGCCACTCCTCCCTGGACGACGACCTGCACGACGCCTCCTCCGCCTACTTCAAGGTCGAGGGCAAGCGCAAGCCGACCCTGGAGGAGACGGCCGCCCACTACCGCGAGCGGAAGATGGCCGCGGTGATCTTCACTGTGGACGCCGAGTCCGCGACCGGCACCGCGCCGGTCCCGAACGAGGAGGTCGCGGAGGCTGCGGCGGCCAACCCGGACGTCCTCATCCCCTTCGCCTCCATCGACCCCTTCCGCGGAAAGGCCGGGGTCAGGCAGGCCCGCCGCCTGGTCGAGGAGTACGGGGTGAAGGGCTTCAAGTTCCACCCCAGCATCCAGGGCTTCTTCCCCAACGACCGCTCGGTGGCGTACGACCTCTACGAGGTGATCGAGGAGACCGGCACGATCGCCCTGTTCCACACCGGGCAGACGGGGATCGGCGCGGGCGTACCCGGTGGCGGCGGTATCCGGCTGAAGTACAGCAACCCGCTGCACATCGACGACGTCTCCGCCGACTTCCCGCACCTGAAGATCATCCTGGCGCATCCGTCCTTCCCCTGGCAGGACGAGGCCCTCGCCGTCGCCACGCACAAGCCGGGCGTGCACATCGACCTGTCCGGCTGGTCGCCGAAGTACTTCCCGCCGCAGCTCGTGCAGTACGCCAACACGCTGCTGAAGGACAAGGTCCTCTTCGGCTCGGACTTCCCCGTCCTCACCCCGGACCGCTGGCTCGCCGACTTCGCGAAGCTGCCGATCAAGGACGAGGTCAGGCCGAAGATCCTCAAGGAGAACGCCGCCCGCCTGCTCGGGCTGACGAAGCCATAAGGGGCCACTGATGCGCAACGAGGGACTGGGGTCGTGGCCCGCACGCCGGGCCCGCAAGACCCCCCACCGCACCGCCCTGATCCACGGCGACACGTCCGTCGACTACGGGACGCTGTACCACCGCACCACCCGTCTCGCCCACGCCCTGCGCGAGCGGGGCGTCCGGCGCGGCGACCGCATCGCCTACCTGGGCCCCAACCACCCCTCCTACCTGGAGACCCTGTTCGCGGCCGGCACGCTCGGCGCGGTCTTCGTCCCGCTCAACACCCGCCTCGCGGGCCCGGAGATCGCCTACCAGCTCGCCGACTCCGGCGCCAAGGCCCTCGTCTACGGCCCCTCGCACGCGGGTCTGGTCGCCGGACTGCCCGGCCACACCGACGTCCGTACGTACGTCGAGGTCGGCACCGAGTACGAGGAGGCACTGGCGTCGGCGTCCGACGAGCCGATCGACACACCGGTCACCCCCGACGACACCTGCATCATCATGTACACCTCGGGGACGACGGGCCGCCCCAAGGGCGCGATGCTCACGCACGGCAACCTGACCTGGAACGCGATCAACGTCCTGGTCGACACCGACCTGATCGCCGACGAACGCGCCCTGGTCTCGGCCCCGTTGTTCCACACGGCCGGCCTGAACATGCTGACGCTCCCGGTCCTGCTCAAGGGCGGCACCTGCGTCCTGGTCGAGGCGTTCGACCCCTCGGTCACCTTCGATCTGATCGAACGGCACCGCATCACCTTCATGTTCGGGGTGCCGACGATGTTCGAGCAGGTGGCCCGGCATCCGCGCTGGAAGGACGCCGACCTGTCCTCCCTGCGGATCCTGACCTGCGGCGGCTCCCCGGTCTCGACGCCGCTGATCGCCGCGTACCAGGAGCGCGGACTCACGTTCCTCCAGGGCTACGGCATGACGGAGGCGTCCCCCGGCACGCTGTTCCTGGACGCGGAACACGCGGTCAGCAAGGCGGGGTCGGCCGGAGTGCAGCACTTCTTCAGCGACGTACGGGTGGTCCGGCCGGACATGACCCCCGTCGACGTCGGCGAGACCGGCGAGGTCGTCGTCCGCGGACCGCACGTCATGCCCGGCTACTGGGGGTTGCCCGAGGAAACGGCCGCCTCCTTCGCCGACGGCTGGTTCCGCAGCGGGGACGCGGCCCGTGTCGACGAGGACGGCTACGTCCACATCGTCGACCGCATCAAGGACATGATCATCTCGGGTGGCGAGAACATCTACCCCGCCGAGATCGAGGACCTGCTCCTCGCCCACCCGGACATCGTCGAGTGCGCGGTCATCGGCGTGCCGGACGACAAGTGGGGTGAGGTGCCGCGCGCGGTCGTCGTGCCGCGCGAAGGGGCCTCGCTGGACCCCGACGAGGTGCTGGCCTCGCTGGCCGGCCGCCTCGCCAAGTACAAGATCCCGAAGTCGGTGGTCCTCGCGGACGAACTCCCGCGCACCGCCTCCGGAAAGCTCCTCAAGGCCCGGGTGCGCTCCCGGTACGGCAACAACTCCTAAGTTCTCAAGTGAGGAACAGTAAATGAGCATCACCGTCAACGGTCTCGACGAACTGAAGAAGCTCGCCGGCAGCGACCTGGGCACCAGTGAGTGGATCGAGATCACCCAGGAGCGCATCAACACCTTCGCCGATGCCACGGGCGACCACCAGTGGATCCACGTGGACCCGGAGAAGGCCGCCGAGGGCCCCTTCGGCGCCCCGATCGCCCACGGCTACCTCACCCTCTCCCTCTTCATCCCCCTCTTCACCGAACTGCTGGACGTCCAGGGCGTCACGACCAAGGTCAACTACGGCCTGAACAAGGTGCGTTTCCCCTCCCCGGTGAAGGTCGGCTCCCGCATCCGGCTGGTCGGAAAGCTCGCCGAGGTCGAGGAGGTGCCGGGCGGCGTGCAGATCACCGTGGACGGCACCATCGAGATCGAGGGCGGTGCCAAGCCGGCGGCGGTTCTGCAGAGCCTGTCGCGGTTCTACGCCTAGGGCTCCCGCCGGCAGTGCCGTCGGGGCGCTCGTTGTGAGGAGCTGCGGGACCGTTGTGGCGCGGCGCAGCCGAAACGTCGAAACGGTCCCGCGACCCCTTTCGGGGAGGCTTCAGCCCATGACGTCCACGAAGACGGGGTTCGAGTAGAACCAGGTGTCCGCCCACGGGTCGCCATTGCCCGGCTCGTGCGGGATCGGTCCGTGCGGGTCGATCGACGCGCCGAGGTAACCGGTTCCGTTCCTGTTGCCGTCGCCGCCGCGCAGCCGGACGTAGAAGGACTCGTCCCCGGCGGTCAGCGGGATGCGCAGGGTGTACGTCCCCTGCCGTCCCGACACGTCCTTCGACAGGACGACCTTCGTGTCGGGCGCCCGCCAGGTGTCCCGGTCGGCCACCGGTCCGCGCACCGCGCCCCGGATCACGTCCATGTGCGCCAACTGGGGCAGGATTCCGTGCGGGTTGGCCCGGGAGGCGGTCGTCACCGTCACGTACAGCGTGATCTTCTCGCCCTTGCGGACGCGGAGCCGCCCGCCCAGCGTGACGCCCCGGCCCGCGTCGCAGTCCCGCTTCAGCCGCACGTCGAGCCCGTCGAGCAGGTGCCCGTGATCGAGCCAGACCCGGCCCGCGCGCAGGCCCGCCATCACGGCGCGGTAGCCGTAGCCCGTTACGCCGACGTGGGTGCGGCTGAACTCGCCGGGCCAGAAGTCGCTGCCCGGCTGCGGGGTGTCGGTGTCGACCGGGTCGGGCAGCCTGCCGGTGTTGTCGAAGTTCTGCCCGGCGGGCCAGTCGCCGTTCTTCCAGGTGTCGAAGACGGTGCGGTGGTTGTCGGAGTTGGTGGTGATCGAGAACAGCCGGCCCTCGGCCAGCATCGAGTCCCACAGCCCGCCGACGGTCGCGGTCGCCCAGTCGAAGCCGCCGTAGGTCAGGTAGGCGTCCGCCGGGTAGCCCGCCCAGGACTGCGCCGACGGCCTGTTCTCGTACTCGCCGCGGATCGACGTCGCACCGCGCCAGCCGGGGATGGCGGCGCCCTGGGCGCCGGGCGCGCCCTCCATGCCGATCATGATCTCGGGGGCCGCGTCGCGCCAGTTGCGCATCTCGTGCGGGGAGTCGATGCCGAGGCGCAGCGGGTGGTTGGCGAGGACGAGGACGTCGTCGACGTAACCGGTGCGGCGCTGCTCGGCCAGCCACTTGATGGCCTTGACGGCGTGGGCCTCGTTGCGGGCGGTGTCCGTGCCGCCTGCGGAGCCGTCGGTGTAGCCGAGCAGCTTGCCGTCGTAGGCGAGCTCGAACTGCGTGAGCAGGTCGACCTCGTGGGGGCCGGGTGCGGCGAACACCGTGCAGTGCTCGGCGGCCGGGATGTACCACTCCAGGCCCTGGAAGATCAGCTGGCGCGGGTTCTCGGCGCGGGCCTTGAGGATCTCCTGGTGCTCGAGCGCGGCGCCGTGGTGGGCGTGCCCGAAGTTGGAGTGCTCGTTGAAGACCATCCAGTCCAGGCCGTACCGGGCGGCAGCCTGGGCCTGCTGGGAGAACGTGTACTTGGCGTCGTGGCTGTAGACGGAGTGGACGTGGTGGTCGCCGACGAGGTAGGCGAGGCGCGGGTCGTCCCCGCCGAAGCCCGGCTGCGAGGCGGCGAGGGCCGGTGTGGCCGCCGACCCGAGGGCGAAGGCGGCGCCGAACAGACCTGCGCGGCGGAGAAGTTGGCGTCTCGACACCCCCTGGGCGTCGAGGGCGGCGGGCGGGAAGGACGGGTCGGCCCAGACGGGCAGCTGCTGCTCGGTCATGGTGGTCCTCGACAAGTCAGTGGTTCATGAAGGATCAGTGGTTCATGAAGGAGGTGACGGGCAGCGCCCGTTCGACGATGCGGACGTCACCGAGCCGGCCGTACAGGATCTGGTCGAGCTGCCCGCCGTACTCGTAGCCGCCGAGCAGCCACGCAAGGCCGACGGAGGTGATGCCGACGGCGGCCGCCTTCGGGTTGCGCACGACGGGGCAGCCCTCGACGTAGAGCGTGGTGTGCTCGCCGTCGTTGACGACCGCCAGGTGCCACCAGGTCTCCAGCGGGGTCTCCTGGCCCCAGTTGGTGGCGATGCCCTCCTGATTCAGCGGGCGCATCGCCCACTGCGGCTCGCGGTCGTTCGACAGGGACAGCGTGGCGAGCGGCTCGTCGGGGTCGTCGGCGGTCTTGCCGGCGGCGCCACCCGTGCCGGTGCGGCCGACCAGGCCCGACCAGGAGTTGTGGGCGGGGTCCCAGTCGGCGGGGAGGCGGTAGAAGGCCTCGATGGTGTAACCGTTCGGGAAGGTGGCCGAGTTGAGCGGTGCGCCGTCGACCGTGCGCAGGTACGCCCCCTTCAGCGGCGACTTGTAGCCCTGGAACTCCAGGCTGCCGTGGCCGGGCTGCTCGGGGTGGTGGTCCGGCGACCAGCCCAGCTTGCCGCCGCCCACCGTGACCAGGGAGAGGTCGTTGCCCTGCCCGGAGAGGTCGCGGACGGTGCCGGCGGCGGGCGACTCGAAGCGCCAGTACGCCACCGTGCCGGGGATGACGACCTGCGAGGCGGGCCGGGCGGGACGGTCGGGCACCGGGGCGAATCCGGAGAAGCGGTCCGCGAAGTCGATCTCGACGGAGAACCGGTCACCGTCGCCGCTCAGCTCGATCTCCTGCCGCTCCAGTTCGTTGAGCCCCGTCGCGGCCCGGCCCAGGATCCACGGCGAGACCGTCTCGACGTCGATGACGTTCCGGTCGAGGTCGAATCGGTAGAGGCGGATCATCGCCGCGCCGCCGAAGTAGCGGTTCTGGTAGTTCGTCAGGTGAAGGTGGACGTCATGTCCGGCCATGTTCTTGCGGGTGGCGCGGGCGGCGGGCCAGTAGTGCCCGTTGAGGGTGAGGAAGATCTGGTCGTGGTTCTCGATCAGGCGGTCCCACAGCTGCGACCCGTACGCCGACAGGGCGTCGTCCTCGACGACCAGTTCGTGTGTGGTGAGGATGACGGGCGTCTTCGGGTGCCGGGCCATGACCTGCTCGGCCCAGGCGTATCCCTTCGCCGACAGCCGCCAGTCCAGGGCGAGGACCATCCACTCGCGTCCTGCGGCCCTGAACAGGTGGAAGGTGTTGTAGCCGTCGAGGGAGGCGCCGCCGAAGGTCGGGCTGCCCTTGAACCGCTGCGGCCCGAAGGCCTCCAGATACGGAGTCGAGCCGCGCTGGTCGTCCGTCGACGACCTCACGTCGTGGTTGCCGGCCAGGACGCTGTAGCCGACTCCCCGCCGGTCCAGCAGCCGGAACGCCTCGCTGATCGCGGCGACTTCGGCCTGGGCGCCGTTCTGGGTGAGGTCGCCGAGGTGGGACAGGAAGACGATGTTCTCGTCCCGGCCGTGTTCCAGCAGATAGCGCAGGGACGCCTCGACCGGTGCCTTGTCGATGCTCGGCCCGTCGAAGAGGTACTGGGTGTCGGGCATCACGGCGAGCGTGAAGCGCCGGCTGTCCGGGTCGGGTCGCCAGAGGCTCTCCGCTGCCTCGGCCACGGCCGGCAGCGCGACACCCGCCACGGCGGCGGTGCCCAGCAGTGCGGTGGCCCGCAGGAAACTGCGTCGTCCGGCTCCGGCCTGCGCGGCCTCGTCCTGGTCATGCTCATGCAAAGTGCACATGTGTGCTCCGTAGAAGAGAAGTGACACTGAGGCGTGGGGGGTTCAGCGGACGCGCAGCGTCCAGCTCCAGCGGTGGATGCCCGGTGCGACGAGATACGAAGGGGAGGTGTCGGGACCGCACGAGGCCGTGCCCAGGCCCCGGTGCGCCGCGTCGATGTGCACCACACAGCCGGGGCGCGGCACCAGTTCGTCGTGGTGCGCGGCGGCCGTCAGGTCCTCGGCGCGGTAGCGGGTGACGGAGACCTGACGCGGCTCGTCCAGGACGACCGCGAGGCCGGCGGCGTCCGGCGCGGACAGTGTGAAGCGCCGTACGCCGTGGCGGCCTCCGCTCTCCTGCGGGCGCAGATAGCGGGTGAACAACTCGTCCACGGGGACGGAGTGGTGGCCGACGGGTGCGCCCGTGCTCCGGTCGGGATACGACTCCCAGGGCCCCTGCCCGAACCACTCCAGCAGATCGAGGCCGGCCACCGTCTCGAAGACCGAGCCGATCCGCGCCACGTCGTCGAACACCTCCGGCAGTTCCGCGGTCTCCTCGACCAGGACCCCGTCCTCGACCGGCGTGAGCACCTGCCGGTGCCGAACGACGCCGGTCGTTCCCGCGTACTCGGCGAGCACCGTCACGCGAGGGCCCTCCCGCCGTACGGACACGACCTTGCGGACGAGGGCGTTGAGCCCCCATTCCCGCCAGCGCAACGCCGTCCCGCCGAGCTCGTCGTTGTCGGTGGGCGCCCGCCACAGGGAGAGCGTGGGCGCGGTGGTCAGCAGCGGATGGACGAGGAGGCCGTCCCCGTCGACCTCGAGGGAACGGTTCTTCACCGGGGCGGGCCGCTCCACGGCGGGCGCCCGCAGGCGCACCTGCGGCAGACACACCACAGTGCCGCGCGGCGCCCAGGGCTCGTCCCGCGCCGTCGTCACCCGCAGCGTCAGCCAGGCCTCGCCCCCGTCCCGCGGCACCTCGAACGGCAGCGGCACCGCCGCAGTCTCCCCGGGGCACAGCGCGGGCAGTTCGGCCGGCGCCGTGAGGGTAGGGCCGTCCGCGAGGGACAGCTCCCACTCGCCCGCCAGCCAGTCAAGGCTCCGGAAGTGCTGGTGGTTGCCGAGCACGATGCCCTCGTGCCGGTAGCACTCGATCCGCACGGGCGCCGCGATCTCCCGGTGCTCGTACATCACGGGCTTGGGCGTGCGGTCGGGGAAGACCACCCCGTCCGCGATGAACGCGCCGTCGTGGATCGCCTCGCCGAAGTCGCCGCCGTACGCCCAGCGATGGCCCGGCGCGGCGACACCGTTGTCGTAGAGCCCGGCGCCCCCACGCCCGACCGGTCTTCCGTCGTTCACACGCTGGAGGATGCCGTGGTCCCAGAACTCCCAGATGAAGCCGCCCTGAAGACCCGGGGTTGCCTCGATGGCCGCCCAGTGGTCCGCGAGGGTGCCGTTGCTGTTGCCCATGGCGTGCGAGTACTCGCACTGGATGAGCGGCTTGGTCTGTCTCCCGGACAGCGCGTGCGCGACGCAGTCCTCGATCGGTGCGTACATCGGGCAGGCGATGTCGGAGGCGAGCTCCGGGTCCGCCCAGTCGCGCTTGGCGGCGCCCTCGTACTGGATCGGCCGCGTCGGATCGTGCCGGCGCACCCAGCCGGCCGCCGCGTCGTGGTTCGCCCCGTAGTCGGACTCGTTGCCCAGCGACCAGATGATGACCGACGGGTGGTTCTTGTCCCGCAGCACCATCCGCGACACCCGGTCCACGAACGCGTTCAGATAGCGCGGGTCGTCGGCGATCTCGTGCGCGTGGTCGTGCGACTCGATGTCGGCCTCGTCGACGACGTAGAAGCCGAGTTCGTCGGCGAGGTCGTACAGGGCCGGGTCGCCCGGATAGTGGGAGGTGCGGACCGCGTTGAAGCCGAAGCGCTTGAGCAGCACCAGGTCCGCGCGCATGTCGTCGTACGACACCGTCCGGCCCGTCAGCGGATGGAAGTCGTGCCGGTTCACGCCCCGGATGAACACCCGCTCACCGTTGACCAGCAAATCCCGGCCGACGATCTCCACGTCCCGGAACCCGATGCGGTGATACGACGTGTCGGCGACCGTGCCGTCGGAGTGGTGCAGCCGGACGGTCAGGCCGTACAGCTCGGGCGTCTCGGCTGTCCAGGTGCGCACCTCCGGGACGGTGGTGCCCAGCCGCGCCTCGCCGAGGAAGTCGGACACCCGCGCGTCCTCGGCGTTCGCACGGTCGAACTCCTCGTCCTGCGTGAGCAGTCGACCGTCCAGCTCCCCGCTGACGAACCACCCGGCGGGCAGCGCGCCGCCCGCGTCCCGCACCCGGCAGTCGACCCGCAGATCACCGGACCGCCCCGCCCGCACGGTCACGTCGGTGAGATGCAGCGGGTCCGTCGCGTACAGCAGCACCGAGCGGGTGATCCCGCCGTGCCACCACTGGTCCTGGTCCTCGATGTGCGAGGCGTCCGACCACTTGACCACAGTCAGTCGTACGACGGCCCGCCGGCCGGGGCGCACGACCCCCGTCAGGTCGAACTCGGCGGCCAGATGGGAGTCCTTGGAGACGCCGACGGGCCGCCCGTCCACGTGCACGAGGAGCACGCTCTCGGCGGCCCCGACCTGGAGCACGATCCGGCGCCCGGCCCACCCGGCGGGAACGTCCACGTCACGCTCGTACACGCCCGTCGGGTTGGCCGCGGGCGAGCCGGGCGGGAACTCGGCGAACGGCATGCGGACGTTGGTGTACCGCGGCAGGTCGTCCGTGCCCTGGAGGGTCCAGACGCCGGGGACGTACGACGAGGACCAGACGTCCGCGAGCGGGGCGTCCGGCGCGGGCAGCAACTGGAAGCGCCAGTCGCCGTCGAGACGGACGGCACCGCCACGCCGGTCGACCGCGTTCATCGGCAGCCGACCCCAGGAGGTCACCTCGGGCGCCTCCCAGGGGCGCAGGGCGATCAGCGGATCGCCGCTCATCCGCGCACCGCCCCCTTGGCGAGGTCGCCGATGATCTGCCGGGCGCCGACCGCGAACACGACCAGCAGCGGGACGAGGGCGAGGAGCGCGCCGGTCATCACCATGCCGTAGTCGGTCGTGCCGTGGACGCTGTTGAGCTGGGACAGCGCGACCTGGAGGGTGACGTTGCCGGGGTCGGTGAGGGCGATCAGCGGCCAGGCGTAGTCGTTCCACTGGCCCATGAAGGTGAAGATGCCGAGGAAGGCGAGGCCCGGGCGGACCACCGGAAGCGCCACGTGCCAGTACTGGCGCAGGAACCCGGCCCCGTCGAGCCTGGAGGCGTCGAGCAGTTCGTCGTGGATGGCGCTCCTCATGTACTGGCGCATCCAGAAGATGCCGAACGCGTTGGCAGCCGCCGGCACGATCAGCGCCGTCATCGAACCGATCCAGCCGATCTTCGCCATGATCACGAACTGCGGGATGACCTGGAGCTGCGTCGGCACCATGAAGATGACCATCAGCAGCGCGAACAGCACCCGGCGGCCCGGGAACTCGAACTTGGCGAAGACGAACGCGGCCAGTGAGTCGAAGAACAGCACCAGGAGGGTCACCGTCGTCGCGACCAGCAGCGAGTTCCCCATCGACCCGAAGAAGCCGATGGCGTCGAAGAGATGGCGGACGTTCTCCGGGAAGTGCGTGCCCGGCAGCAGCTTCGGCGGGTACGAGAAGATCTCGCTCGACGTGTGCGTCGACATGATCACGGCCCAGTAGAACGGGAAGGCCGACAGCAGCACGCCGAAGATCAGGGACGCGTGCAGGGCGATGCCCCGGCGCCCGGAGCCCTTTATGAATGCCATTTTGACCGGCCTCACTGTTCTTCGCCCCGGCGCCGCACCAGACGCCAGTTGATGATCGAGAAGAGGACGACGACGAGGAAGATGCCCCAGGCCACGGCGGCGCCGTAACCGAAGTCGTTGTTGTCGAAGGTCTGCTGGAAGAAGTAGAGGACCATCGTCCGGCCCGCGTGGTCGGGACCGCCCGAGAACGTCGAGTCGTTCGAGGTGTTCTGCAGCAGCACCTGCGGTTCGGAGAAGCTCTGCAGACCCGTGACCGTCGAGACGACGAGCACGAACAGCAGCGTGGGCCGCAGCAGCGGCAGCGTCACCCGGAGGAACGTCTGCACGGGCCCGGCGCCGTCGATGCGCGCCGCCTCGTACAGATCGCCGGGGATGGTCTGCAGCCCCGCGAGGAAGATGATCGCGTTGTAGCCGGTCCACTGCCAGGTCATCAGCGTCGCGATGGCGACCTTGATGCCCCACGGCGTGTTCAGCCACGCCACCTGGTCCAGGCCCACGGCCTGCAACAGGGCGTTCACCAGACCGAAGTTGGTGGAGAAGACCGAACCGAAGACGATCGCGATCGCCACCACCGAGGTGACGTTCGGCAGGAAGTAGGCGAAGCGGTAGACGTTCTTGAAGCGGACCGCCGAGTTGAGCATCACGGCCGTCACCATCGCCAGGAAGATCATGGGGAAGGTGGCGAGCGCCCAGATGGTGATCGTGGTCCCGATCGAGTTCCAGAAGTCGGAGTCGCTCAGCAGGTACTGGTACTGCGTGAGGCCGGCCCACTCCATCGAGCCGAGGCCGTCCCAGCGGTGGAACGACAGGTAGAGCGAGAAGCCGACGGGAATCAGGCCGAAGACCAGGAAGAGGAGGTAGAAGGGGGAGATCGCGGCGTAGAGGTGCCAGTACTTCCGGAAGCCGTTCTTCGGCCGCGCGGCGGGCGTTTCCGCCACGGTGGCCGAGGGCTTCTCCAGTGCGGGGAGGGTGGCCATCAGTAGCTCACCCCCAGATGCTTCGCGATGCGCCGGCACTTGCTCATGGCGTCACTCCAGGCCTTCTTCGGGTCCTTGCCGAGGACGCCGACGTTCTTGATCTCGTCCTTGATCGGCTGCCCGAGCGCCACGTCGTACGGGCTGTTGTAGGCGACCGCGATCTTCTGCGCGGCGGGCCCGAAGACGTCCATCGTGACCTGGCCGCCGAAGAACGGGTCGGGCTCGCGCAGTTGCCTCAGGCCGTACGAGGCGGGAGTGGACGGGAACAGCCCGGCGTCGACGAAGCCCTGCGCCTGGTTGGCCGCGTCGAGCAGCCAGGTGATGATCCGGAAGGCCTGCTCAGGATCCCGGCACGCCTTGGTGATCGACAGGAACGAGCCGCCGTTGTTGGACGGCCGCACGGGCATGTCGGCCACCCGCCATCTGCCCTTGGTCTTCGGCACACCGTTCTTGATGTCGTTGGTGGCCCAGGAGGCGCCCAGCTGGCTGGGCAGCTTCCCCTCCTCGATGGCCGACAGCTGGTCCGGCGTCCCGTTGACGATGTTCGAGACGATCCTGCGCCGCTTGGCCTCCACGGCGAGCGCCCAGGCGGTGCGCACATGGTCCTGGTCGCCGATGAAGTGGCGGTCCTTGTCGACGTACCGCTTGCTGCCCTGCTGGACCGCGTTCTCGAAGACGGCGTTGACGTCGGTGAGCAGATACGTCCCCGGTATCCGCTTCCCGAGCTGCTCGCCCGCAGCGAAGAACTTCTCCCAGGTGTTCAGTTCCGCGGACACGTCGGCGGGCTCGTGGGGGAGTCCCGCCTTCCGGAAGACGGCGTACTGGTAGAAGTGCGCCACGGGGCCGCAGTCGATCGGGAAGCCGACCATCGAGCCGTCGTCGGCGATGCCCTGGTCCCACTTCCACGGCAGGTACCGGCGCCTGTACTTGTCCGCGCCGAGCGTGCGCAGGTCCACGAACTGCTCGGCGTTGGGCAGGTAGGACGCCATGTCCTCGCCCTTGAGGCCCGCGATGTCGGGGATGTGGGCGCCGCCGGCCATCGTGGTGATCAGCTTTGAGCGGTAGTAGCCGCCGATCTTGATGGCCTGGAGGTCGACCGTGCTGCCGTAACGGGCCCTGGCCCTCTCGACGACCGTGTCGCCCAGGCCGCCGTCCCAGTACCACAGGACCATGTTCCGGCCGGTCGAACCGGTCGGAACGGCACAGCCGGACGCGAGGCCGCCGAGCGCCGTGGCGGCCGTACCGGCCAGGCTCGCACGCAGGAGGCCTCTTCGTGAGAGCCGCACAGCTCCCACCGCCTTTCAAATCTCTTGAGCATGTGTGGGGGGTCAGTGCTGCCGTGCGGGCGGGGTCACCGGGGCGTAGCGGACGGGCGGACCGGGATCGGCCGGCAGCCGGTCCGCGAGGAAGCCGTACGCCCGCTTCGGTTCGGGGTCGGTCAGCGAGCGCCACCAGCGGTCGACGCCGTACCAACCGGGTGCGGCAAGGGCCCCGCCGTGGTGCCGGACGGAGAGCCCCGCGGCGAGGACCGCGAACCGCAGCCGCTCCTCGAGCGGCCAGCCGCCGAGCGAGGCCGCGACGAAGCTCGCGCCGAAGACGTCGCCGGCGCCCGTCGCGTCCACGACATCGATGTCGAGGGCGGGTACGTCCGCGTACTCGCCGGTCGTCTGGTCGACGGCGACGGCGCCGTCGCCGCCCCGCGTGACCACGGCCACCGGCACCAGTTCGGAGAGCGTGCCGAGCGCCGCGATCACGCTGTCGGTGCGGGTGTAGGCCATCGCCTCGGTCTCGTTGGGGAGGAAGGCGTGGCACAGCGCGAGCTGGTCGAGCAGGTCGGTGGACCACTGCTGGGTGGGGTCCCAGCCGACATCGGCGTAGATCTGCGTGCCGTTCGCGGCAGCCTTGGCGAGCCAGGCGCGCGGCTCGGCCTCGATGTGCACGAGGGCCGTGCGCGCCTCGGGCGGGTCGCCCATCAGGGCGTCCTGCGAGTACGGCGGTTCCTGGCCGTGGGTGACCAGGGCGCGGTCGCCGCCCTGCGCGAGCGAGACGGTGACCGGAGTGGGCCAGCCGTCGGCGGTGCGGGAGAGGGAGAGGTCGACGCCTTCTTGGTCGTCGAGGACGTCACGGCAGTACTCGCCGTAGAAGTCGTCGCCGAAGACCGTGGCCAGCGAGGTCCTCAGGCCGAAGCGGGACGCGGCGACCGCCAGGTTGGCGATGCCGCCGGGGCCGCAGCCCATGCCGGCCGTCCAGATCTCCTCGCCCGGCGTCGGCGGCCCGCCCAGACCCGTGAGGACGAGGTCGTAGAAGAGCAGCCCGGTGAGCAGGACGTCGGGCCGGTCGTCGTCCACAGGTGGGTCCTCTCGTCGGGCGCCGGAACTCTTCCCATGCGATGCCCGGAATCGTGCTGCGCTCCGGCGACATTGGTCAATACCTGAGCAGAAGTGAGCATAGAAATGATCGACAATGACGAGTAGTGTTCATGCTGTGCTGGCAGAACGACGACACCAACTCATCCTGCGGGCCCTGCGCTCAGGCGGGCCCGCGGCCGTGACCGATCTCTCCGAGCAGCTGGGTGTGAGCCCCGCCACCATCAGGCGTGACCTGGTCAAGCTCGAGGAGGACGGCCTCCTCACGCGCGTACACGGCGGCGCCGTCGTCGAGGAGGGGGACCAGCCCTTCGCCGAGGTCGCCGAGGTGCGGGTGCCGGAGAAGGACGCCATAGCCGTGCACGCGGCGGCGATGATCACGGACGGTCAGTCGGTGCTGCTGGACATCGGCACCACGGCCTTCCGGCTGGCCCGCCAGCTGCACGGCCGCCGCCTCACCGTGATCACCAGCAACCTGGTGGTCTACGAGGAGCTCGCGGACGACGAGGGCATCGAGCTGGTGCTGCTCGGCGGCATGGTCCGCCGCGAGTACCGCTCCCTGGTCGGCTTCCTCACCGAGGACAACCTGCGCCAGCTGCACGCCGACTGGCTCTTCCTCGGCACCAGCGGAGTGCGGCCGGGCGGGCAGGTGATGGACACGACGGTCGTCGAGGTGCCGGTCAAGCGGGCCATGATCAAGGCCGGCGGCAAGGTCGTCCTGCTCGCCGACTCGGCGAAGTTCCCGGGAACGGGTATGGCGAAGGTGTGCGATCCCTCGGACCTGGACGTGCTGGTGACCGACGCGCCGATCGACCCGGCGACCCGGTCCGCCCTGGAGGAGGCGGGCGTCGAGGTGATGGTGGCAGGAAAGGTGCCGGTGTGAAGCTGACGATTCTGGGCGGCGGCGGATTCCGTGTGCCGCTCGTGTACGGAGCGCTCCTCGGGGACCGCGCGGAGGGCCGGGTCACCCGGGTCGTGCTGCACGACCTGGACGCGGCGAGGCTCTCCGCCGTGACCCGGGTGCTCGCCGAGCAGGCGGCGGGCGTGCCCGGCGCGCCCGAGGTGACCGCCACCACCGACCTCGACGCGGCCCTGCGCGGCGCCGACTTCGTGTTCTCGGCGATCCGCGTCGGCGGTCTCGAGGGCCGCGCGAACGACGAGCGGGTGGCGCTGGCCGAGGGCGTCCTCGGTCAGGAGACGGTCGGTGCGGGCGGCATCGCCTACGGGCTGCGGACCGTGCCCGTCGCGGTCGACATCGCGCAGCGGGTGGCCCGCCTGGCCCCCGACGCCTGGGTCATCAACTTCACCAACCCGGCCGGACTGGTCACCGAGGCCATGTCCCGCCACCTCGGCGACCGTGTCATCGGCATCTGCGACTCGCCGGTCGGCCTCGGCCGCCGTATCGCCCGGGTACTGGGCGCGGACCCGAAGGAGGCGTGGATCGACTACGTCGGCCTCAACCACCTCGGCTGGGTGCGCGGCCTGCGCGTCGCAGGCCGGGACGAGCTCCCGCGGCTGCTCGCCGACCCGGATCTGCTCGGCTCCTTCGAGGAGGGCAAGCTCTTCGGCGTCGACTGGCTGCAGTCGCTCGGCGCGATCCCGAACGAGTACCTGCACTACTACTACTTCAACCGGGAAGCCGTACACGCCTACCAGGGCGCCGCCCGCACCCGCGGCGCCTTCCTGCGCGACCAGCAGGCGCACTTCTACGAGGAGATGAGGAACCCGGACGCCTCGGCCCTGGCGGCCTGGGACCGCACGCGTGCCGAGCGCGAGGCGACGTACATGTCCGAGAACCGGGAGACGGCGGGCGCGGGCGAACGCCACGCCGACGACCTGTCCGGCGGCTACGAGAAGGTCGCCCTGGCGCTGATGCGGGCCATCGCCCGCGACGAGCGCACCACCCTGATCCTCAACGTCCGCAACCGCGGCACTCTTTCCGTGCTGGACTCCGAGGCCGTCATCGAGGTGCCGTGCCTGGTCGACGCCAACGGCGCGCACCCGGTGGCCGTGGACCCGCTGCCCGATCACGCGACAGGACTGGTCTGCGCGGTGAAGGCGGTCGAACGTGAAGTGCTGTCCGCCGCCGCGTCCGGCTCCCGCGCCACGGCTGTGAAGGCCTTCGCGCTGCATCCGCTGGTCGACTCGGTCAACGTGGCCCGCAGGCTCCTCGGGGGCTACACCGAAGTCCATCCGGGTCTGGCGTACCTTAGGTAGACGCTAACCAGAAAGCGCTTTCTCCCCGCTCGCTCCCTCCCTGGAGACCCTTCATGCACGACGAACGCCGCCGGATCGAGGAGCGCGTACAACGCCTCCACGACCAACGCATCAAGCCCGCGATCTACTCGGCCACCGTCGCCCTCGCGGTGGAGGCCTGGCAGGCTCCGGGGGAGCCGGTCCCGTTCGAGGAGGCCGCGTCCGCCCGGTACGAACCCTTCGCCATGGGCACCCCCTGGGGCCCGCCCTGGGGCACGACCTGGTTCCGGATGCGCGGGCAGGTGCCCGCCGAGTGGGCCGGAAGGCGCGTCGAGGCGGTCATCGACCTCGGCTTCGTGGGCGACTGGCCGGGCAACCAGGCCGAGGCCCTGGTCCACCTCACCGACGGCAGGCCGCTGAAGGCGGTCAACCCGCTCAACCAGTACGTGCCGATCGCCAACCCGGCGGTCGGCGGGGAGGACATCGACTACCTGGTCGAGGCGGCCTCCAACCCCGACATCCTCGCAGGCGACTTCGCCGCGCCGACCCCGCTGGGCGATGTGCTCACCGCGGGCGACGAGCCGCTGTACACCTTCCGGCGCGCCGACATAGCCGTACTGGACGAGGAGGTCTGGCACCTCGACCTCGACGTACAGGTGCTGCGCGAGCTGATGCTGGAGCTGGGTGAGCACGACCCGCGCCGGCACGAGATCATGCACGCGCTGGACCGTGCCCTCGACCGGCTCGACCTGGACGACGTCTCCGGCTCGGCGGCGGACGTACGCGCCGTGCTCGAGCCGGTGCTCGCCAAGCCCGCCAACGCGAGCGCGCACGTGATCTCGGGCGTCGGTCACGCGCACATCGACTCGGCGTGGCTGTGGCCGATCCGGGAGACCAAGCGCAAGACCTCCCGGACGTTCTCCAACGTGACGTCCCTCGCCGACGAGTACGAGGAGTTCGTCTTCGCCTGCTCGCAGGCCCAGCAGTACGAGTGGGTGCGTGACCACTACCCGCACGTGTGGGCCCGCATCCAGGAGTCGGTGAAGAAGGGCCAGTGGGCGCCGGTCGGCGGCATGTGGGTCGAGGCCGACGGCAACCTGCCCGGCGGCGAGGCGATCGCCCGCCAGCTGATCCACGGCAAGCGGTTCTTCATCGAGCACTTCGGCATCGAGACCAAGGGCGTGTGGCTGCCCGACTCCTTCGGCTACACCGCCGCCTACCCGCAGCTCGCCAAACTGGCCGGCAACGACTGGTTCCTCACCCAGAAGATCTCCTGGAACCAGACCAACAAGTTCCCCCACCACACCTTCTGGTGGGAGGGCATCGACGGCACCCGCATCTTCACCCACTTCCCGCCGGTCGACACCTACAACGCCCGCTTCAGCGGCGAGGAGATGTCCCGCGCGGTACGCAACTACGCGGAGAAGGGCGGCGCCACCCGCTCCCTCGCCCCCTTCGGCTGGGGCGACGGCGGAGGCGGCCCCACCCGCGAGATCATGGAACGCGCACGGCGTCTGAAGAACCTGGAGGGCTCCCCGAGGGTCGAGGTCGAACACCCCGACGCGTTCTTCGCCAAGGCCCGCGAGGAGTACCCGGACGCCCCGGTGTGGGTCGGCGAGCTCTACCTGGAGCTGCACCGGGCCACGTACACCTCCCAGGCCCGCACCAAGCAGGGCAACCGGCGCTCCGAACACCGCCTGCGCGAGGCCGAGTTGTGGGCGACGACCGCCGCGCTGCACGCGCCGGGCTACGCCTACCCGTACGAGAAGCTCGACCGCCTCTGGAAGACGGTCCTGCTGCACCAGTTCCACGACATCCTGCCGGGCTCGTCGATCGCCTGGGTGCACCGCGAGGCCGAGGCCGAATACGCCCGGGTGGCCGAGGAGTTGGAGGCGCTGACCGCGGAAGCGGTGGCCGCGCTCGGCGGCGGGGGCGGGCCCCGGGTCTTCAACACCGGCCCGTACGACCGCGCCGAGGTCGTCCGTACGGCCACCGGTGTGCCGATGTTCGTCGAGGTACCGGCGAACGGCAGCGCGCCCGTGGGTGCCGCGACGGTACCGGCCCCCGTGACGGTCACCGGCCGCGTCCTCGACAACGGCCTGGTCCGGGTCGAGGTCGCCGAGGACGGCACCCTCGCCTCCGTACGGGACCTGCGCACCGGTGGCCGCGAAGTCCTCGCCGACAAGGGCAACCTGCTGCGGCTGCACACCGACCTCCCGAACTACTGGGACGCCTGGGACATCGACAAGCACTACAAGAACCGCTACACCGACCTGCTCGACACCGACTCGGTCACGGTCGTCGAGGAGGACCCGCTGATCGGCGCGATCCGGGTGGAGCGGAGCTTCGGCAAGGGCTCGAAGATCATCCAGACGATCACCGTGCGGGCCGGCAGTCCCCGTGTCGACATCGAGACCGACATCGACTGGCACGAGGCCGAGAAGATCCTCAAGGCCGGCTTCCCCGTCGACATCCGGGCGCCGCACTCCTCGGCGGAGATCCAGTTCGGCCACGTCCAGCGGCCCACGCACACCAACACCACCTGGGAGGCGGCCCGCTTCGAGGTCTCCGGCCACCGCTGGGTGCACATCGGGGAGCCCGGCTACGGTGTCGCGGTCATCAACGACTCGACGTACGGGCACGACGTCTCCCGCACGGTCCGTGAGGACGGAGGAACCACGACCACGGTCCGCCTCAGCCTGGTCCGCGCCCCGCGGGTCCCCGACCCCGGCGCCGACCAGGGCCGCCACCGCTTCACGTACGCGCTGCTGCCCGGCGCGAGCATCGAGGACGCGGTCGCCGAGGGCTACGCCCTCAACCTCCCCCTGCGCGTGGCGGATTCGGCGGGCGAGCCCGAGCCGGTCGTCTCCGTGGACGGCGAGGGCGTGACCGTCGAGGCCGTGAAGCTCGCCGACGACGAGTCGGGCGACGTCGTGGTGCGCCTGTACGAATCACGTGGCGGCCGCGCCCGGGGTGCGCTGCGCACGGGCTTCCCGCTCGCCGGCGCCCAGGTGACCGACCTGCTGGAGCGACCGCTGTCTCCTGCGGACATCGACGGGGCGGGCGCGGTCATGGTGGAGCTGCGCCCCTTCCAGATCCTGACCCTGCGTCTGCAGCGCGCGGAGGTGAGCTGACCCCGTGCCCATGCAACCCTGGTTCACCGACGCCAAGTTGGGGATCTTCGTCCACTGGGGTATCTACGCCGTCGACGGCGTCCAGGAGTCCTGGTCGTTCTACGACGACATCGTGCCCCACGACCGGTACATGTCCCAGCTCGAACGCTTCACCGGCGCCAAGTACGACCCGCGGGCCTGGGCGGACCTGTTCGCCCGCGCCGGCGCCAGGTACGCGGTGCTCACCAGCCGCCACCACGACGGTGTCGCCCTGTGGGACACGGCGTACGGCGATCTGAACCTCGGCCACGACTACCTCTCCGGCTACGCGGACGCCCTGCGCGAGAAGGGCCTCAAGGTCGGCCTGTACTACTCCCACTCCGACTGGAACCACCCCGACTACGCCTCCACGCGCAAGCCGGGCCGCCCGCCGGAGCTCGAGGACAACCGCTACTCCGAGGTCGCCGCCGAAGACGAGGACCTCGACGCCTGGGAACGGTTCATCGCCTACCGCGACGGCCAGATCCGCGAACTGGCCTCCCGCTACCGGCCCGACCTGATGTGGTTCGACGGCGAGTGGGACCGCAGCGAGGAGCAGTGGCGCATCCCCGAACTCGCGGCACTCGTACGGTCGTACGTGCCCCATGTCGTCTTCAACGCGCGCATGCTCAGCGAGGGCGACTACGCCACTCCCGAACAGGGCGCCCCCATCGTGCCGCCGGAGGGCCCCTGGGAGCTGTGCCTGACGATCAACGACTCGTGGGGCTACCAGCACCACGACCACAACCACAAGTCGCTGCCGCAGCTGATCCGCTACTTCACCGAGACCATCGGCGGGGGCGGAAACCTGCTGCTCGACGTCGGACCCATGGAGGACGGCACCATCCCGCAGCCGCAGGTCGAGCGCCTGGAAGGACTGGGGCAGTGGATCGACAGGCACTCCGAGGCCGTGTACGGCACGGTGCGCGGGCTTCCCGCCGGGCACCACTACGGGCCCAGCACGCTCTCCGCCGACCGGCGCACCCTCTATCTCACCCTGTTCGACGCCCCGCGCGCCGAGATCGGTGTCCGCGGTCTGGTCACGCCGGTCCGCAGGGTCAGCGTGCTCGGCACCGGAACGGAACTGGCCCACCGGACGGTCGGCGGACTGCACGAGGCGGTCGGCGTGCTGTGGATCGATCCGCCGGCCGCGACGGACCTCGACCCGTACGCCACTGTGCTGGCCGTGGAGTTGGACGGCGAGCTGGAGCTGTACCGAGGGCCGGGACGCTCCTGAGCCTGCTGGCCCCGCGGTCCTCCTTCGGATCGGTCGGTCGCTCCCCGTGACAGCGGCCGACCGACCCGAGCCCCCGTGCTTCCCCCGTTTCCCCCGTCTTTCCGTTCCCCCGTGGTCCCCCGTGGTCCCCCGTGGTCCCCCGTTGTTCTGTTCCCCCGTGGGTTCCCCCGTTGTCTTTCACCCTTATGAGCGCCCGGCTCGCCGCCTGATACACCCCGCACGAAAAAAAGTCCCCCCGGCCCAGGGTCCGGGGGGACGTCACGGGTGTGCTCAGCCGGTGAACCCGGCCGTGATGGACGTGAACTGCCAGGTGTTCTGGCTGATGCCGGAGCAGTT
This sequence comes from Streptomyces sp. HUAS ZL42, assembly GCF_040782645.1. Lineage (GTDB taxonomy): Bacteria > Actinomycetota > Actinomycetes > Streptomycetales > Streptomycetaceae > Streptomyces. The sequence continues at coordinate 1,975,842 of NZ_CP160403.1, read as the reverse complement.
GCTGACCACGCCGCCGCCCGGGCACGGCCGGTCGCGGTTGACCGACCAGAAGGCGAGGCGGGCGATGTGGTGGGAGTTGGCCCAGTCGCGGATCTGGGTCCAGATCGCCGGGGTCGTGTTCTCCTGCTGGTCGGACAGGCCGTTCATGCCGGAGATCCCGATGTGCGCGTAGGCCGTCGCGTCGTCCCAGCCGAAGGTGGACTTGAGCTTGGTCTTGAGCCCCTCGGTGGCGTTGACGGTGTTGCCGTACATGTCGGAGCCGCCACCGAAGTCGAACGGCATGATCGTGAAGACGTCGATGTCGGCGTTCAGCGACTTGGCCTGCTCGATGAGCCGGTTGCCGAAGTACGTCGGCCCGGTCGTCGACGTCCCGAAGGTCACGATGGTCTTCAAGCCCGGGTTGTTCGCCTTGACCGTCTTCAGCGCGGTGAGGATCTTCGCCTGCACGGCCTCGTTCTCGAACTCGTCCGAGTTCTCGATGTCCATGTCGATCGCCTTGAGGTTGTAGGCGTCGATCACCTTCTGCAGGGCCCCGGCGAGCGCGCTCGCGGACGAGCAGTTGGCGCCGAGCTTGCTGCCCTGCCAGCCGCCGAACGAGGGGACGATGTCACCGCCCGCGGAGCGGATCTGGTTGATGACGGTCTGGTCGTTGCCGCCGGTGAGCGGCCGGGCGCTGTCCCACATCGGGTTGCAGCCGCCGCCGTCCAGCATGAACGCCATCGTGTACCACTTGATCCCGGTCGAGCTCATCACCGAGCTTGCGCTCGGCGGATCGCCCCAGCCCAGGTACAGATAGGGCGCGGCCTGCTTGAAGCCGGTGCCCCCGCCGGTGCCCGGGTCCGTCGTCACGGTCACGGAGTTGGAGGCCGCGGAGGTGTTGCCGGCCGCGTCGCGCGCCTTGACGGTGAACGTGTAGCCGGTGCTCGGCGACAGCCCGCCGACGGTGGCCGTCGTTCCGGAGACGCTCAGCACCTGACTCGAGCCGCGATAGACGTCGTACCCGGTGACGCCGACGTTGTCGGTCGAGGCGTTCCAGGCCAGCGACACACTGGAGGAGGTCTTTCCGGTGGACCGCAGACTGCCGGGCGCGGTCGGCGCCTGGGTGTCACCGCCGCCTCCGCCCGGGCCGTCGAGGCTGATGTCGTCGGCGTAGTAGGTGCCCTGCGCATACCAGCCGTGGACATAGATCGTGGCGCTGGTCTGCGAGGCGCCGGTCGTGAAGGACACCGACAGCCTGCTGTACGCCGACGAGGACGGCGTCCATGTCGAGGCACCGCCGTCGACACCGAGGTAGACGTAACTGCCGCGCACCCAGCCGCTGAGCGTGTATGCGGTGTTCGGCTGCACCGATACCGTCTGGCTGCACTTGGCGTTGTCGCTGGAACTCGCCGCCCCCGCAAGGGCCTTGGCGCCGCCGTGCACGGGAGAGGAGACGACCGAGCCGAGGTTCCCGGTACAGGACCAGGGAGAGAGACCGCCCGACTCGAAGCCGGGGTTGCTGAGGATGTTGGCCGCCTGGGCGGTGCCGGGAAGTGCGATGGCCCCGGCGAGGGCGAGGGCGGCGGAGCCGAGAAGGGCGAGGATTCTGCGTCTGGAGCGCTTGAGGAGTGAGGTGCGCACACGATCTCCCTGAAGTAATGGGGGCGTTCGGGAGTGCAGAGCTGTGCAGGGGTGCGCAACCAAGTTGGTATGGACCAATCCCGCTGTCAAGGGTTAGGAGCGGGATTGGTCCATACCGGTGAGACGAGTTACTCGGAAGACGGCCTAGAGCGGCAGCACCTCCGCCGCAGCCTCGACAACCTTCACGGGCGCCGGCACCACCGGCAGCAACGCCTCCCGCTCCTCCGCCCGCTGCTGCGGAAGCTGCACGGGCCGCACCTGCCGCGGCCCCGCCACCACCGTGTAGTCCTGGCCGAGGAACGGCGGCTCGACCTCTCCGGGGTCCTCGCCCAGCGCCAACTGCACAGCCAGCCAAGGCGCGTTGACCCCGCACAGGGACAGCTGGTGCAACCCCCCGGCGGGCCGCGTGTTGACATCCATCAGCACCGGCTGGTCGCCGAACATCCGGAACTGGATGTTGGACAGGTAGTGCAGCCCGAAGCCCTCGGCGATCCGCCGTGCGGGCTCCAGCCACTGCTCGTGGAGCGTGAAGCCCCGGCGGCGGCCGGACTTGGTGCGGCCGATGGCCAGGCGGACCCGGTTGTCGAGGCCGGTGAGGCAGTCGACGGACACCTCGGGCTGCTCCAGGCGCGGCATCACCAGCCAGTCCACCGGCTCGTCGGCCTGCCGCAGTGCGTCGACGACCATGTCGAGCTGCACGTACGGCGTGGGGAACCCGTTGAGGTGCATGAGCGAGAAGGGGGCGCGGGTGATCACGCGGAAGCCCACCCCGCCCGCGCCGGACGCCGGCTTGAAGCACGCCTTGTGGCCGTCCGCCTCCAACTTCTCGACAGCGGTGACGAGTTCGTCCGCGGTCCGGACGCGGAACCACGGTGGGACCGGCACTCCGATCGCCTGGACCGCCTCGTACGCGATCACCTTGTCCTGGAAGACGGCCACGCCCTCGGGCGTCGGCGCCAGCAGCGCCGTACCGATCGCCTCGAAGTCGGTGCGGTGCGCCACGATCGCCGCCTGGTGCAGCCGGGGCACGAAGACGTCGATGCTCCGGCGCCGGCACTGGGCCAGGGCGTACTCGACGTACGCGGCAGGGGACAGTCCCTCGGGCTCCAGGTCGGCGGTGTCGGCGGCGGCCAGGACGGGGGAGTCGGCGTCGCCGTGCGTGGCATGGATCTCGACGGCCCGGTCGCTGGGATTTCGTCGCAGCTGATCCACGAAGAACACGTTCTCCGCGTACGTACGATTGAGCCAGACGCGTACGCGAGAGAGCATGCAGGCCGCCTTTCGGGGGTGTGCGGGCAGGGCGAAGCAGGCCGTGCCCGGCCAGGTGGGTTGGAGGGACACCAAACCGCCCCTGCTGAAGGGAGTTTCGTAGCGGTGGTGTTGGGGCGATCATACGGCCTCCGAGGGCCCTCGCGTGCAACGCCCGTGTTACGGATTTTCGGATCATGCCGACGACACGAGGACGCCAGGCGTCTCGCGGCGTTCACTCGCCCCGGTCGGGCGGAACGGCCGGCCTTGTCCCGGGACCGCGAATGTGCTGTCGTGGTCCCATTCGTGTGCTCACAAGGGGGCGAGAGTGACGTCGACGGCCGGTGGTGCCGGACAGCTGCTGGCCATCAGCGACCTGCACATCGGATACCCGGAGAACCGCGCCCTTGTCGAGCAGATGCGCCCCGGGTCGGAGGACGACTGGCTCCTGGTGGCCGGTGATGTCTCGGAGACCGTGGCCGACATCTCCTGGGCCCTGAAGACGCTGGCGAGCCGCTTCCGCAAGGTGGTGTGGGCCCCCGGCAACCACGAACTGTGGACGCACCCGAAGGACCCCGTCACCCTGCGCGGCGTCGCGCGCTACGAGCACCTCGTCGCGATGTGCCGGGAGCTGGGCGTGACCACGCCGGAGGACCCGTACCCCGTGTGGGACGGCCCCGGCGGCCCGGTCGCCGTCGCCCCCCTGTTCCTGCTGTACGACTACTCCTTCCTGCCGGCCGGCTGCGCCACCAAGGAGGAGGGGCTGGCGTACGCGCACGGGACCGGGATCGTGTGCAACGACGAGTACCTGCTGCACCCCGACCCGTATCCGACCCGCGAGGCGTGGTGCCGGGCCAGAGTGACCGAGACGGAACGCCGGCTCGCGGCCCTCCCGCCCGGCCTGCCCACGGTCCTCGTCAACCACTACCCCCTGGACCGCCATCCGACCGACGTGCTGTGGCACCCCGAGTTCGCCATGTGGTGCGGCACCCGGCTGACCGCCGACTGGCACCGCCGCTTCCATGTCACCACCATGGTCTACGGTCACCTGCACATCCCGCGGACCACCTGGCACGAGCGCGTCCGCTTCGAGGAGGTGTCGGTGGGCTACCCCCGCGAGTGGCGCAAGCGCGCGCAGCCGCCGGGGCGGCTGCGCCGTATCCTGCCGGTCCAGCCGGAGGAGGTCGGAACCCCGTGATCGAAGGGCTGGTGCCGGAGACGGTCGTGGTCGTCGAGGCGTACGGCGACGAGGACGCCGGCGAGGCGGAGCTGTACCCCGAGGAGGCGGCCTTCGTCGTCCAGGCCGTCCCCAAGCGCCGCCGGGAGTTCGCGCTCGTACGCTCCTGTGCCCGCCGTGCCATGGACAAGCTCGGTGTGCCGCCGCAACCCGTGCTGCCGGGGGAGCGCGGTGCCCCGCGCTGGCCGGCCGGCCTGGCCGGCAGCATGACGCACTGCGACGGCTACTGCGCCGCCGCCCTGGTCCGCGCGACCGATCTGGTCTCCCTCGGCATCGACGCGGAACCCCATCAGCCGCTGCCCGAGGGCGTCCTGTCGGCCGTCTCCCTGCCCACCGAGGCGGACCGGCTGCGCCGCCTGGCAGCGGAGCGGCCCCAGATCCACTGGGACCGGCTCCTGTTCAGCGCCAAGGAGTCCGTCTACAAGGCGTGGTTCCCCCTGACCCGGCAGTGGCTGGAGTTCACGGAGGCCGACATCGAGGTCGCCACGGATCCCGCGGGCCGTCCGCACGGCACGTTCCGCGCCGAACTCCTCGTCCCCGGCCCGCTGGTCGCCGGCCGCCGCGTCCGCCACTTCGAGGGCCGCTGGACCGTCCGCCGCGGCCTGGTCGCGACGGCGGTGACGGTGCCTCACACCTGAGCCCGCCGCCCCGCCGCCCCGGGGCCCCGTTGTCTCTACGGCTCCGGGCACCAGCTCCGCAGCAGCCGGAAGAACGCCTCCTCGTTACCCGTCAGCCCCGCGGCCGCCAGGGCCCGCTCCGCCTCGGCCAGGACGACGGGCGGGACGACGGGTGGTCGCCGGCTGTCCGGGGGGTCGCAGGCGACGTGGAAGGCGGCTCGCACCGTGTGCAGCAGCCGCAGATAGGCCTGCACGGCCGTGCGCTCACGGTCTGTCAGTACGGCGGTGGGCATCGGTCGGCTCTCCCCGTGTCGGCACCAACGCACCCCCAGGGCACGTACGCCCCCGAAGGGCGGCGCACCCCCAGCTTGCCGCCCACCACTGACAATCGGGTTCCTCACCCACTCCCGACCTGCTTAGCGGAGGCGAAACCTCTCCGAAATCCCGGGTGAGACGGCTGTCCTACGCTGGAGTGAAGGGCTCTCGGCCGTATGCCGACGGCCAGGAAGAGGAGGGCGAGCGGGTGATCGACGTCCCGCGGCGCCGCCCCGCGCGCGCCGTACGGCTGCGCCCGGTGGGCGACGGTGAACTGGAGTTGCAGTACCGCGTCGTGCACGGTTACCGCCGTGCCTTCCGCATGGCCGGAGAGGGCCCCGCCCTGGTCCTCATCCACGGCATCGGCGATTCCTCGGCCACCTGGGCCGAGTTGATCCCCGACCTTGCCCGCACCCACACCGTCATCGCCCCCGACCTCCTCGGTCACGGCGCCTCCGACAAGCCCCGCGCCGACTACTCCGTCGCCGCGTACGCCAACGGCCTGCGTGACCTGCTCACCACGCTCGGCATCGAGTCGGCGACCCTGGTGGGCCACTCGCTGGGTGGAGGAGTGGCGATGCAGTTCGCCTACCAGTTCCCCGAGCGCACCGAGCGGCTCATCCTGGTCGGCGCGGGTGGCGTGGGCCGTGAGGTCAACCCCGCCCTGCGGATGGTGTCCCTGCCCGGCGCCCACCTCGTGCTGTCCGCCCTCCGGCTGCCCGGCATGCGGCTCCAGGTCGGCCTCGCGGTACGGCTGATGAAGCTACTGGACACCGACCTCGGCCAGGACGCGCCCGACCTCCTCAACCTCGTCGACGCCCTGCCCGACGAGACCTCGCGCAACGCCTTCATCCGCACCCTGCGCGCGGTCGTCGACTGGCGCGGGCAGGTCGTGACCATGCTGGACCGCTGCTATCTGACCGAGGGCATGCCGACCATGCTGCTGTGGGGCGACCGCGACAGTGTGGTGCCGGTGCGGCACGCCTACGGCGCGCACGAGGCCATGCCGGGCAGCCGCCTGGAGATCTTCGAGGGCGCCGGCCACTTCCCCTTCCACACCGACCCCGCTCGCTTCGTCGCCCTGGTCGAGGACTTCACCGCGACGACGACCCCGGCCGACTGGAGCCGCGAGCACTGGCGCGAGCTGCTGCGCGGAGGGCGGCCCGGGACCGAGGCCGGCCATCCGGACACCGGTTACCACCGGGCTGTGGAGCGTGAGTTGCGCGAGGCGAGCGAGCGCAGCGCCACGTGAGACCCCGATGAGCGGGTGACTTGCGCACAGTCACAGACGGTGAGGGCCGTCCCAGGCCACCTGTCCCCACGCGCCGGCCGCGAGGGAGCCGAAGGGGCGCGCCGGTGTCGAGAGCCCGAGCGCGCGGAGGCGCGAAGCGCTGAGCACGGTCGGGCTCTCGACACCGGCTGAGGGCGCCCCGTAGGCGACCGAGCCGTCGGTGCAGTGGCGCGATGCGCTGAGCACGGTCGGGCTCTCGACACCGGCTGAGGGCGCCCCGTAGGCGACCGAGCCAATGTCACAGCCCCAAGTACCCCAACGACGCCTCGATCCGCCCCGCCAGGTGATCCCGCTGTACCGGCCCCCGTACCGACGAACCCGCGAGCCATCCCCGGCACTTGCTCGCCAGCAGCAGGCCGAAGGTCTCCGCGTCCTTCTCGTCGGCCAGGTCGAAGCGGGTGCGGGCGGCGACGTTGCGGACGGTCGCCTCGAGGTCCGCGCCGTCGGTGAGGAGGCGGGCGGCGACCGCGGCGCCCTCGACGTGGTGGCTGCAGTGGCCCGCCTTCATGTGCCACAGCTCGTGGCCGAGGATGACCAACTGGTGGTCGGGCGCGGTGCGTTCCTCGATGACGACGAGGTCCTGGTCGGCCATGTCGAGCCAGAGCCCGCTCGCGGTCCCGGCCGGGAAGGCCGCCGTACGGAAGTGGACCGGGCGGCCGCGGCGTCGACTCATCGCGTCGCACAGTGCGGCGTACAGGTCGGCGGGCCGTGCCGGTGCCGGGACGTCCAGCTCCGAGACGAGCTCGCCGCACAGGCGGCGCATTTCCCTGCCGATGGCCACAGTTCTCCCCCGGATCACGACTCGGGCCGCTTGACGCTCTCCAGGAGCATGTCCAACCATTCGGCGACCTTGTCGCGGTGCTGGTCGGTGGGCAGTTGCGCGGCCCGCCAGGCGATCCCCCGCACACCGTGGTCCTGCAGCAGTCGCTCCAGCGGGTCCGCGGCGGCCGCGGCAGCCTCCCGTTCCCGGTCGGCGAGCTTCTGGAGGAGGTCCTGCTCGGTGTGCTGGAGGGCGCCCGCGAGCGCCTCGGGGTCCTCGGCCGTGAGGAAGCCGGCGTGTACGCGGAAGAAGCGCTGGAGGGCGTCGCAGTGCTCCATGGTGGGGCGCCGGTCGCCGTTGATGAGCGCGCCCGCCTGCTGACGCGACATGCCGGCGCCGTCGGCGATCTCCTGCTGGGTGTACTTGCGGCCGTTGGGCTTGAGCCGGGTGCGGCGCAGGAGGTCCAGGCGCTGGAGGAAGCGGGCCTGCACGTCCGGCTCGCCGGCGGGGCGGCCGCTCAGCAGGGACTTGACCACCGGCTCGGGGACACCGGAGGCGACGGACAGGCGGCCGGTGTCGAAGACCTCCGTCTGCGGAACGCCGAGGCGCTCGGCGAGTGCCGTGACACGGGCGACGACGGCGGCCGGCAGAACCGTCGCCGTGGCGTCCGGGACCTCGAAGCCATCCGTCACCGACAGGTCTCCTACGTCTCTTCCAGTCGCTCTCACGGGCACACACGTTCGCCCGTGAACTGCCCGGAGACTAGCGGGTGGTTCGAACCCACATCCAGGTCTCGCCACAACTGTGGCCAATTTCAGCCGTCAACGAGCATGGAATGCCACGATAGTTGACACGACTCTTTGCGGAGCAGCAGGATCGGGGCGCCGCGTGAAGGCCGCATCAGGCAAGAGGGGTGACCTCCCGATGGCGTATCAGGCAGGAGGGCAGCGGTCTGCGCCGCGGCCCGTCCCCGAGAGTCCCGAGGCCCAGGCGTATCTCCAGGACTACACCGTTCTGCTGGAGGCCGTCCCCTTTCCCTCCGTCGTCCTCGACCGCGGCTGGGGCGTCGTCCTGGCCAACACCGCTTTCCGGACACTTTTCGGCGCGGTGGGTCCGCATCCGTCGGCCATGCCCTGCGACAACTTCCTGAGATTCGTCCTGTTTCATCCGGACGCGAGCACGGTCCTCGGCGAGCACGAGTCGAGCTGGTGCCTGCCGATGCTGGCACATTTCGCGGCCGCCGTGGAGCGGCACGGCCACGACCCCGCACTGCAGGCGATCCGCCGGGACATCGCCCAGGACCCGATCATGGAGGCCGCCTACCGGCAGGGCCTGCCGCACTGGATCCGCGCGGTCGGCGAGGAGGCCATCGAACCCGACGGCGCGGTCCGCCCACTGCACCACCCGGACCCGCGCTGGGGCGCCACCGACTGCCGGATCGTCGGCGAGACGCCCAAGACCCTGCAGGACATGGGCTACTCGCGGCTGACCATGGTGCTGCGCGAGACCCGCCCGCCGGAACCCGCGCCCCGCGGTCCGCGCCGCGTCCGCCGCGGCGCCGCGGGCCACCTCAGCGTCGTCCCCGCCCCCGAGTCCTGACCGGGCGCCGTCGGCGTTCAGGTCGCCGACGGCGCCCGGTTCAGCGGGAGCGGCACGCGGCCCGGCGGGGGTGTCAGTGCGTGGACACCACGAGCACGAGCGGCACGCCTCCGCAGGGAACCAGCCGCATTCCGTCGAGGGCCACGCGTCGCGCGCCCTCCAGTGAAGTGCCGCAGGTACACGTCGGCTGCGGCCACTTCCACGAACCGGCCCTCGACATCCACCGGCGCGGAGAGGGCGAGGCTGTACTCCTCGGAGCACAGGCAGTCGACGTAGGGGCCGGCCACGGCCCGACGCCCGTCTGCCGACCCGGAGCCGGATCTGACGCGGCGGCCGCAACCTGGTCCGACGAAGACGTCGTTCCCCGGGCGGACCTTGTTCCCAGGAACAGAGATATGTGACATAGTACTGGTGTGAGCAAGCCGCTGACCTGCGATGTCGTTGTCGTCGGCGCCGGAATGACCGGCGCGGCCTGCGCCTACTACGCGGCCCGCGCGGGCCTGGACGTCACCTTGGTCGACCGCGGCCCGGTGGCCGGCGGCACGACCGGCGCCGGCGAGGGCAACATCCTCGTCTCCGACAAGGAGCCGGGCCCCGAACTGGACCTCGCGCTTCTGTCGGGCCGCCTGTGGCGCGAACTCGCCGAGGAATTCGGCAAGTCCGTCGAGTACGACGCCAAGGGCGGCGTCGTCGTGGCCACCTCGCCCGGCGGACTCACGGCACTCACGCGGTTCGCCAAAGCGCAGCGCACCGCCGGAGTCGTCGCCGAACCCGTCGCGGGCGACGCCCTGTACGACCTGGAACCCCACCTCGCCCCCGGACTGCCGGGCGCCGTGCACTATCCCCAGGACTGCCAGGTCATGCCCGCCCTCGCCGCCGCCCACCTCGTCCGGGCCTCGGGCGCGCGACTGCTCACCGGGTGGACCGTCACGGACGTCCTGCGCAAACCCGACGGCGCCGTCCGCGGGGTCCGTACGGACCGTGGCGATCTCCACGCCCCGGCCGTGGTCAACGCGGCCGGCACCTGGGGCGGCGAGCTGGCCGCACTCGCCGGAGTCCGCCTCCCCGTCCTCCCGAGGCGCGGCTTCGTCCTCGTCACCGAACCCCTCCCCCGCCGGGTCCGCCACAAGGTGTACGCCGCCGACTACGTGGCCGACGTCGCCAGCGACTCCGCCGCCCTGCAGACCTCACCGGTCGTCGAGGGAACGGCAGCGGGGCCGATCCTGATCGGGGCGAGCCGGGAGCGGGTCGGCTTCGACCGGTCCTTCTCGCTGCCGGTCGTACGGGCGCTGGCGGCAGGCGCGACCCGGCTGTTCCCCTTCCTGGCGGACGTCCGGGCGATGCGCGCCTACCTCGGCTTCCGCCCCTACATGCCCGACCACCTGCCCGCCGTGGGCCCCGACTCCCGCGTCCCCGGACTGCACCACGCCTGCGGACACGAGGGCGCCGGCATCGGGCTGTCGACCGGCACCGGACTCCTGATCGCACAGGCGCTGACCGCCGGGCCACCCGACCTGGACCTGTCCCCGTTCCGCCCCGACCGCTTCCCCGAGGAGGCCGCGTGAGATCCCCGCTGGAACTGGCGCAGGCCCACCCCGGCCCGGCCTTCACCGTCACCCTGGACGGCCGCGAGATCGAGGCGCTGCCCGGCCAGACGGTCGCCGCCGCGCTCTGGGCGGCCGGTGTCACCTCCTGGCGCACCACCCGCGGCGAGGGCCGCCCGCGCGGGATCTTCTGCGGGATCGGCGTCTGCTTCGACTGCCTGATCACGGTCAACGACCGGCCCAACCAGCGCGCCTGCCTGGTGCCGTTGCATCCGGGCGACGCCATCCGTACGCAGGAGGGGACGGGTCACTGTGACTGACCGGGGCCGCGCAGAGGCGGTACCGCATCTCGCCGTCATCGGTGCAGGCCCGGCGGGGCTCGCCGCGACCGTCGCCGCCGCGGCCCATGGCGTCCGCGTCACCCTGCTCGACTCGGCGGCGGAGGCGGGCGGGCAGTTCTACCGGCAGCCCGCCGCCGCACTCCGAGCCCGCCGCCCGCAGGCCCTGCACCGCCGGTGGCGGACCTGGGAGCGGTTGCGGGACGGGCTGAACACGCACGTGCGGGCAGGCGCAGTAAGCCACTTGACGGATCATCATGTCTGGTGCGTGGAGAGGCTGTCCCGAGGATTCGCGGTCCACGCCCTGCTCGGTCCGGACCAGGAGGAGCCGTCCGAAGTACATGCCGACGCCGTGCTCCTCGCGACCGGCGGCTACGAGAAGGTGCTGCCCGTCCCCGGCTGGACCCTTCCCGGTGTGGTCACCGCGGGCGGGGCGCAGGCCATGCTGAAGGGCGCCCTCGCCGTCTCCGGACGCACCGCCGTCGTCGCCGGGACCGGCCCGCTGCTGCTGCCCGTGGCGACCGGACTCGCCGCGGCCGGGATCGAGGTGGCCGCGCTGGTCGAGTCCGCCGATCCGAAGGCGTTCGTACGACGGGCCCGGGCGCTGGCCGGCCGGCCAGGCAAGGTCGCCGAGGGCGCCGGGTACGCGGCCCGGCTGCTCCGGCACCGGGTCCGCACCCTCGTCCACCACACCGTGGTCGAGGCGCACGGCACCGAGCGGCTGGAGGCGGTGACCGTCGCCGCGCTCGACACCCGGGGCCGGGTCAGGCCCGGCACCGGGCGCCGCATCCCCTGCGACACGCTCGCCGTCGGCCACGGCATGCTCCCGCACACCGACCTCGCCGAGACCCTCGGCTGCCGTCTTGACGGACTGGCCGTCCACGTCGACGACGAACAGCGCACCGATGTGCCCGGCGTCTGGGCAGCGGGCGAGACCACCGGCATCGGCGGCGCGGCCCTCTCCCTCGCCGAGGGCCACATCGCGGGCCGCTCGGCCGCGGCACGCCTGAACGGAACCGAACCCGACCCCCGCGCGTGGGCCGCGGCCGCGCGGACCCGTGCCCGGCTGCGGGACTTCTTCACCGCGCTGGACACCGTGTACGCACCGCCCGCGCAGTGGGCCGAGCAGGTCACCGACGACACCGTCGTCTGCCGCTGCGAGGAGGTCACCGGCGGCGCGATCCGCGAGGCCGTCGCGGAGTTGGGCGCCGGTGACCCGAGGACCGTGAAGCTGCTGACCCGGGCCGGAATGGGCTGGTGCCAGGGGCGGGTCTGCGGCCCCGCGGTCGCCGGGCTCGCGGGCTGCGCGCTCACGCCGTCGCGACGGCCGTTCGCGCGGCCCGTGCCGCTCGGCGTCCTCGCACAGCAGCACAGGGACGCCACCGAATCCATCGAGGCCACCGCCTCCAGCCACTTCACCGAGAGGGAACCCTCATGACCGATCACCGCCCCTGGCGCGGCGTCCTCGTCGCCACCGCCCTCCCGCTGAACGACGACCTCTCCGTCCACTACGGCAAGTACGCCGAGCACTGCGCGTGGCTGGTGGAGAACGGTTGCGACGGCGTCGTACCGAACGGCTCGCTCGGCGAGTACCAGGTGCTCACGCCCGAGGAGCGGGCCAAGGTCGTCGAGACGGCCGTGGCCGCCGTCGGCGGTGCGCGTGTGATGCCGGGTGTCGCCGCCTACGGCTCCGCCGAGGCCCGCCGCTGGGCCGAGCAGGCGCGCGACGCCGGCTGCGCGTCCGTCATGCTGCTGCCGCCCAACGCCTACCGCGCCGACGAGCGGTCGGTGCTGTCGCACTACGCGGAGGTCGCCAAGGCGGGCGTCCCGATCGTCGCGTACAACAACCCCATCGACACCAAGGTCGACCTGGTGCCGGAGCTGCTCGCCAAGCTGCACGGCGAGGGCCACATCCACGGGGTGAAGGAGTTCTCCGGCGACGTCCGCCGCGCCTACCGGATCGCCGAACTCGCCCCGGAACTGGACCTGTTGATCGGCGCAGACGACGTCCTGCTGGAGCTCGCGATCGCGGGCGCCAAGGGCTGGGTGGCCGGATACCCGAACGCGCTGCCGGCCGCGTGTGCCGAGCTGTACCACGCGGCGGTGGACGGGGACCTGGCGACGGCCAAGCGGCTGTACGCGCAGCTGCACCCCCTGCTGCGCTGGGACTCCCAGGTCGAGTTCGTGCAGGCCATCAAGGTCTCCATGGACGTCGTCGGCCGACACGGGGGAGGCTGCCGCCCGCCGCGGATGCCCCTGCTGCCGGAACAGGAGGCCACGATCCGCTCGGCCACCGAGAAGGCCGTCGCCGCGGGACTCGCGTAGGGGGTCGGACCATGCGCAGCAAACTCGTCCTGCACGCCGTCGACTCGCACACCGAGGGCATGCCCACCCGCGTGATCACCGGCGGGATCGGGACCATCCCCGGTGCGACCATGAACGAGCGGCGGCTGTACTTCCGGGAGCACCGCGACGACATCAAGCAGCTCCTGATGAACGAGCCGCGCGGCCATTCGGCGATGAGCGGCGCCATCCTCCAGCCGCCCACGCGTCCCGACTGCGACTGGGGTGTGGTGTACATCGAGGTGTCCGGCTATCTCCCGATGTGCGGACACGGCACGATCGGCGTGGCGACGGTGCTCGTCGAGACCGGCATGGTCGAGGTGGTCGAGCCGGTCACCACGATCCGGCTCGACACCCCGGCGGGGCTGGTCGTCGCCGAGGTCGCGGTGGAGGACGGTGCCGCGAAGGCGGTCACCCTCAACAACGTGCCGTCCTTCTCCGTCGCCCTCGATCGCAAGATCACCCTCGCCGACGGGCGCACGGTGACATACGACATGGCATACGGCGGCAACTTCTACGCCATCCTGCCGCTGGAGCAGTTCGGGCTGCCCTTCGACCGCTCCCGCAAGGACGACATCCTCCGGGCGGGCCTGTCCCTCATGGAGGCGATCAACGCCGAGGAGGAACCCGTCCATCCCGGGGACCCGTCCATCCGCGGCTGCCACCACGTCCATCTGTACGCCCCCGGCTCCACCGCCCGCCACTCCCGGCACGCGATGGCGATCCACCCCGGCTGGTTCGACCGCTCACCCTGCGGTACGGGCACCAGCGCGCGCATGGCGCAGTTGCACGCCCGCGGTGAACTGCCCCTGCACACCGAGTTCGTCAACGAGTCCTTCATCGGGACGCGGTTCACCGGCCGTCTGCTGGGCACCACCGAGGTCGCCGGCTTCCCGGCCGTCCTGCCCAGCTTCACCGGCCGCGCCTGGATCACGGGCACCGCGCAGTACCTGCTCGACCCCACCGACCCGTTCCCGGCCGGGTTCGTGCTGTGAACCGATCGGGAGCCGGGGCGGTGCGGAGTTCGCGAGCCGAGCGTTGAGGATAATGGCGGGTAGCGCGTGACATTGCACAGCTATTTGCCCAGCTAGGAGACACCATGGCCGCCCAGCGCACCAGCGCCCCGTCCGCCGCTGCCCCGGCCCTGCCCACCCTGGGCGGGAAGAAGAGCAGCTACCGGGAGCGGGTCGCCGACGCCCTGCGGGCGGCGCTGGTCGCGGGCGAACTGCGGCCGGGCGAGGTGTACTCCGCGCCGATGCTCGCCACCCGCTTCGGGGTCTCGGCGACCCCGGTGCGCGAGGCCATGCTGGACCTGGCCAAGGAGGGCCTGGTCGACACGGTCCCCAACAAGGGCTTCCGGGTCACCGCCGTCTCCGAGAGGCAACTCGACGAGTACACCCACATCCGGGCGCTCATCGAGATCCCCACGGTCGTGGAGCTGACCAGGACCGCCGACGCCGTGTCCCTCGAGGCGCTGCGCCCCGCCGCCCGGGAGATCGTGCAGGCCGCGGTCGCCGGTGACCTCATCGCGTACGTCGAGGCCGACACCCGCTTCCATCTCGGTCTGCTCGCTCTCGGGGGCAACGCCCACCTCGTCGAGGTCGTCGGCGACCTGCGCAAACGCTCACGCCTCTACGGCCTCACCGCTCTGGTCGAGTCGGGCCGCCTGCTGGCCTCCGCCGAGGAGCACCTGGAACTCCTCGACGCGCTGATCGCCCGCGACGACAGCAAGGTGCGCGAGGTGATGGTGCGTCACATCGGGCACGTCCGGGGCCTGTGGGCGGCTCACTGACCGGCTCTGTCGGTCAGTCCGCGCTTCGCCGCCTGGATCTGCTCGTACACATGGGTCCGCAGTTCGGCGAAGCGCGGCGCCACGCGCGTGTGCAACTGGTCCCGCTCGTCCGGCAGATCGACCTTCAGCTGCTCCTGCACCACGGTGGGGGAGGCCGACAGGACGATCACCCGCTCGCCGAGGTACACGGCCTCGTCGATGTCGTGGGTGACGAACAGGATCGTGATCCCGCGCTCCCGCCACAGACCCCGTACCAGATCCTCCAGGTCGGCGCGGGTCTGCGCGTCCACCGCCGCGAACGGTTCGTCCATCAGCAGCACACGGGGTTCGTACGCCAGAGCCCGCGCGATCGCGACGCGCTGCTGCATGCCGCCGGACAGCTGCCACGGATACGCCCCGGCGGCGTCCGCGAGCCCGACCGAGTGCAGCGCGTCGGCGACCAGCTCACGCCTGCTCGCCTTGCCCAGACTCTTCTGCTTCAGGGGGAGTTCGACGTTCTCGCCCACCCGCATCCACGGGAACAGGCTGCGCCCGTACTCCTGGAACACGAACGCCATCCCCGGCGGCGGCCCGGTCACCCTGCGCCCCTCGAGCAGCACTTCGCCGCCCGTCGGCGACAGCAGTCCGCCCATGCACTTGAGCAGGGTCGTCTTTCCGCAGCCCGACGGGCCGACGAGACAGACGAGTTCACCGGCGTCGACGGTGAAGGTGAGGTCGCGCACCGCCTCCACCTGCCTGCCGGATCCCTCGTAGAGCTTCCTCAGGCCGCGTACGTCGAGCATGCCCTGCCCTTTCGGAGACGTCACCGGGACCGCCGGGTGGTTGCGCGCAGACCGTGGTACCAGCCGAGCACCCGCCGCTCGACCATCTGGAAGAGAACCGAGAGGACGAAGCCCAGCAGACCGAGCACCAGGATCCCGGTCCACATGTCGGGGATGGCGAAGCCCCGCTGGAACTGCACGATGGTGAAGCCGAGTCCGTTGCTGGCGGCGAACATCTCGCTGATGACCATCAGGATGATGCCGATGGACAGCGCCTGCCGCAGCCCCGCGAAGATCTGCGGGCTCGCCGAGCGGAGCACCAGGTTGCCCAGGCGCGCCGCTCCCGTGATGCCGTACGACCGGGCCGTCTCCGCCATCACCGGGTCCACCGCCCGTACGCCCTCGACCGTGTTGAGCAGGACCGGCCACACACAGCCGCTCGCGATCACCACGACCTTCATGGTGTCGCCGATGCCCGCGAACAGCATGATGACCGGGACCAGTACGGGCGGCGGCACCGCGCGCAGGAACTCCAGGACCGGTTCGCACACCGCCCGCACCCGCCGGTACGAGCCGATGACCGTGCCCAGCGCGATGCCGACGACGGCCGCCGTGGCGTAGCCGCCCGCGAGCCGCAGCACGCTCGGCACGACGTCGGTGCGCAGACGGTCACCCGTCCACACGTCCGGGAAGGTCTGCAGGATGGTCTTCAGGGGCGGCCAGTAGACGTTCGTGCTGTCGGCGGACGCCGCCCACCAGACCACGACCAGCACGGCGGGCAGGGCGACCGCGAACAGCAGCCGCCGCAGCAGGAGTTTCACACCGCCACCTCCCCGCGCACCGACTGGTGCCAGGCCAGCGCCCGCCGCTCGACCGTCCGGGCCCCCACGTTGATCAGCAGCCCCAGCAGACCGGTCACCAAGATCAGCGCGTACATCTCGGGCACGGCCTGCGAGGTCTGCGCGACCGCGATCCTCGCGCCCAACCCCGGTGCCCCGATGACCAGTTCGGCGGTGATCGCCAGAATCAGGGCCACGGCTGCGGCCAGCCTCACGCCGGTCATGACGTATGGCAGCGCGGTCGGCCACAGCACATGCCGGATCCGCGCCCAGGTGCCGAGGCCGTACGACCGTGCCGTCTCCTCCGCGACCGGGTCGACGTCCTGGACGCCGTACAGGACCTGGATCAGTATCTGCCAGAAGGAGGCGTACACGACGAGCAACAGCACCGAGCGCAGTTGGGTGCCGTACAACAGCACCGCCAGCGGGATCAGCGCGACGGACGGGATCGGGCGCAGGAACTCGATCGTCGACGCCGTGGCCTCGCGCAGATACGGGACGACGGAGACGACGACCCCGACGACGATGCCCGCGCCGGCCGCGATCGCCAGGCCCAGCGCCCAGCCGGTGAGGGTGTCGCCGAGCGCGGTCCAGAAGGCCCCGTCGGCGAGTTCGCCGGCGAGGGCGTCGGCGACACGGGTCGTCGGCGGGAAGTACGCCTCCTTGACCAGACCGAGCCGAGGCACCGCCTCGCCCAGGGCGAGGAAGGCCGCGAGTCCGGCCGCACCGAGTGCGACGTTCACGCCCCTCACGGCAGCAGCTTGTCCAGATCCGGCGTCGACTTGAAGAGGCCGTCCTGCTCGCCCAGCTTCTCCAGGGCCTCGATGGAGGAGCGGTTCGGCTCGGCCGGCCACTTCGGCAGGGTCACCTGCTCCAGCACCGATGCCGGGATCTTGGTGTACGTCGTGACGATCTGGCGGACCTCGTCGGGGTGCTGGTCGGCGTAGGCGAGGGACTCCGCGGTGGCCGCCTGGAACTTCTTCACCACGTCCGGGTTCTGCTGCGCGTACTGCTGCGAGCTGAAGTACAGGGCGACGGTGAGGTTCGGAGCGACGTCGACCAGGGGCGAGGCGATCTGCACGCCGCCCTGGCTCCTGACGGTGGCGGTCGCCGGCTCGACCACACACACGGCGTCGACCTGACCCTTGTCGAGCGCCGCGGCCATCTGGTCGAAGGCCAGCTCGACGAACTTCACCTTGCCGGGGTCGCCGCCCGCCTTGCGCACCGACTCGCGCACCGCGGTCTCGTTGATGTTCTTCAGGGTGTTGATGGCGACCTTCTTGCCCTCCAGGTCCTTCGCCGACTTGATGGCGCTGCCCTTCTTGACCATGAGGGCGTTGAAGTCCTTGCCCTGCACGCCCGTTGAGGCGATGCCGTTGGAGACGGCCTTCACGGGCACGTTGTTGGACTGGGCGACCATGAGGGAGGTCACGTTGCTGAAGCCGAACTGGAACTGGCCGCTCACGACGCCCGGCACGATCGCCGCACCGCCCTGAGCGGTGGTGATGGAGAGCTTGAGGCCGTGCTTCTCGTAGAGGCCCTTCTGCACCCCGAGGTAGACGGGTGCGACGTCGACGATGGGGATGAGGCCGAGTTTCACGGTGGTGACGCCGCCCGACGAGGCGGCCTTGCCCGACGTACCGGAGCCGCCGGACGAGCCACAGGCCGCCGTGGCGAGCAGGAAGGTACCGGCCGCTAAGCCGGCGAGCAGACGACGCATGGCTCCTCCTGTGCAGAGACAACGGTGTTCCGACAGGCTGTGCGCACACCGCACAGTAGTGCTCAATCGGCGTGCAGGGAACGTAGATCCGGCACTCCGACCCGGTCAATGGGTTTGGCTGACGAAATTGTTGACAGTTTGGAGGCTGCGATGTCCACCGCACCCCGCGCACCGCACTTCGTCAGGTCCTTCGAACGGGGCCTCGCCGTCATTCGCTGCTTCGACGCGGACCACCCGGCGCGCACACTCAGTGAGGTCGCCCGTGCCTGCGACCTCACCCGCGCCGCCGCCCGCCGCCTGCTGCTCACCCTCGCCGACCTCGGATACGTCCGTTCGGACGGCCGCCTCTTCCGGCTCACCCCGCGCGTGCTGGAACTCGGCTATGCCTATCTCGCGGGCCTGACACTCCCTCAACTCGCCCAGACACACCTGGAGAACCTCGTCGCGGAGGTGAAGGAGTCGTCGTCGCTGTGTGTCCTCGACGGCGACGACATCGTGTACGTCGCCCGGGTGCCGACCCGGCGCATCATGTCGGCGACGATCACCGTCGGGACCCGGTTCCCCGCGCATGTCACGTCCGTCGGCCGGGTGATGTTGGCGGCCCTTGCGGACGGAGAGCTCGAACTCCGGCTCGATCGCGCGCAGTTGCGGCCCCTGACGGCCCGCACCCTTATCTCGCGGGAGGATCTGAGGGCGGAACTCGTGCGCGTACGGCGTCAGGGGTACGCCCTGGTCGACCAGGAGCTGGAGGAGGGGCTGCGTTCGGTCGCCGCCCCCGTACGGGACAGGGACGGCGTGGTGGTGGCCGGCGTGAACATCGCGGTGCACGCCGGCCGTACGTCGGTGGAGTCGATTCACCGGGAGCTGCTGCCTCCCCTGCGTGCGGCCGTGGCGCGGATCGAGGCCGACCTGCGGATCACAGATCCAGGACGAGCTTCTTCCCCCGACACCGGGACACACAGATCATCATCGTCTCCCCGGCCTCCCGCTCCTGAGGTGTGAGGACGGAGTCACGATGGTCCGGCGTGCCTTCCAGCACGTCGGTCTCACAGGTGCCGCAGGTGCCCTCCGCGCAGGAGTAGAGCACCTCGACACCGGCGGTACGCACGGTGTCCAGGACGGAGACGCCCGGCGCGACGGTGAGGGTGTGGCCGCTCTGCGCCAGCACGACCTCGAACTCGCCGTCCTCCCCGCTCTGTTGCTCCTTCGGCTGGAACCGTTCCATGTGGAGTGCCCCGGGCGGGCACCGCTCCTCGACCGCGTCGAGCAGGGGCCCGGGACCGCAGCAGTAGACGAGTGTGTCCTCCGGCAGGCCGTCGAGGACCGACCCGAGATCGAGCAGTCCGACCTCGTCCTGCGGGGCGATGGTCACCCGTTCCCCGTACCGCGCCAACTCCTGTGTGAACGCCATGGAGTTGCGTGTGCGACCGCCGTAGAGGAGCGTCCACTCGGCGCCTGCCGCCTCGGCCGCGGCCAGCATCGGCAGGATGGGGGTGACGCCGATGCCGCCGGCGACGAAGCGGTAACGGGAAGCCGCCCGCAGGGCGAAGTGGTTGCGCGGACCGCGCACCCGCACCTTGTCGCCCTGCCCCAACTGCTCGTGCACGTACGCCGATCCGCCGCGGCCCTCGGGTTCGCGCAGGACACCGATCCGCCAGGTGCCACGGTCCGCCGGATCCCCGCACAGCGAGTACTGCCGCTCCAGGTCCGGGCCGAGCAGTACGTCGATGTGCGCGCCCGGCTCCCAGGTGGGGAGTTCCTCGCCCAGCGGGTGGCGGAGGGTGAGGGCGAGCACGCCGTCGGCCGCCACCTCCCGGCGGTCGACGACGAGTTCGGCTTCGTACACGGTCATGAGCTGTTTCCTCGCGGCTCGTGTCCCTGTGGGTGGGCGAGCATCCACTCCCACATCTCGACCGGGTCCTGGGCGGTGTGCTCGCGGCCGCAGTGACAGGTGCCGTGCAGCACGTCGGTGCCCGGCAGCCAGTCGATGCGGTAGATCTCTCCGGTCGGTGATGTCACTGGACCTTCTCCACGGGCTTGGCGCCCTCCTCGACCAGCCGGGCCAGGATACGGCGGGCGGCCAGGCCGCCGGTGTCGATGTTGATGCTCAGCTCCTGGTAGCCGGTGCGCTCGCTGCCGAGCGTCTTCTGCAGCAGGTTGAGTGCGGTCACGTCCTGCATGACGACCGTGTGGTTGTTGTTCCGCAGGAACTCGGTGACCTCGTCGTCGCCCGTCGCCCAGTCGCGCGAGACCATCCAGAAGTCGTACACCTTGCCGTCGGCGGACGGCGTGATGGCGTACGTGACCTCGGTGTGGAAGCCGTTCGGGTCGCTGCCGTCCGCCTCGGGCACCACGCCGACCGGAGCGACGCGGCTGTGCAGCAGGTACAGGCACGGGGCGTGGTACTCGATGTCCTGCCAGCGGGTGATCCGGCCCTCGATGCCGGTCGACTTGGCGTAGAACGGCGGGCACTCGGCGTCGTCCATGTGACGGCTCACCCGCACGATGCCCGCGCCCTCGTCGACCTCGGTCGTGATCGGCGTCTCGGCGACCTCGGGGGTGCCGATGTAACCGCCGTGCAGGTACGTCTCGTGGGAGAGGTCGAGGAGGTTGTCGACGAGGAGCCCGTAGTCGCAGTCGATGGGCTCCATGCCGCGCACGGTGACCCAGCCGGGGGAGTCGAGGTGCTTCGCCCGCGGGATGGTCTGCGGGTCGGCCAGGGCCGGATCGCCGATCCACACCCAGATCAGCGAGTCCTGCTCGACGACGGGGTACGAGGTGACGCGAGCGGTGCGCGGTATGCGCTTCTGCCCGGGCACGTAGACGCAGGCGCCCGTCGTGTCGTACGTGAAGCCGTGGTAGCCGCACACGATCCGGTCGCCGTCGAGCCGGGTCGGGGCCTCCGACAGCGGGTAGCGGCGGTGCACGCAACGGTCGTGCAGAACGACGGGCGTGCCGTCCTCCTCGGTGCGGTAGAAGACGAGGGGTTCGCCCAGGATCGTACGGCCGAGCAGCTCGCGGCCGACCTCGTGCGAGTAGGCGGCGACGTACCACTGGTTCTTGGCGAAGGCGGTCGTGTGAGGCATGGCGTTCCCGTCCCTGAGAGCGGGGCGCCGTCGCCCCGCGTGCCGTGGTTGGGATCAGGGTCCTGACGGCCGCGGTCGTCGCGCAAGGCTGCTTCTGTCAGGCGGAAGCGTCTCTGCGGAAGAGCTGGTCAGGGCGTTGCCACGCACCTTGCGTATCACTTGAAGCGGCTGCGGAGTGACTCCGCTGGGCGGATCACTTGCACGGCACAGCTGCTGGTGTCCCTGCAGTGGCGATGTCGCCGTACACGAGCGGCAGGCGGCCGACGCCCTGGCTGCGAGCCATGGCTTTCGCGCGCCTTCGGCGTACACGCAGTAGCACCGAACGCCCTGGCCAACGCGCTTACGGTCCGGGAGCGTCGGAACCGTAGGTGGGCGCTGCGTCTCTACCGATCGCCCTGGCGTAGGTGTCGGGCAGTGGCTCCCGCCGTGCCCTGGAAGCGGGACTGACATGTGCATCGGGTCTTACCAACATCACCCGGACCTGATGCGACCGCGTGGCACCAGCAGGAAGGCTGAGACCTCCAGGGCAATGACTGCTCATGCCCAGCGGACCGGTACTGATTGCGATCCGTTCGTTCAGCGGGTGACCAGCAGGCCCCGGCCGCGCAGCACCCGCCGTTCCAGCGGGCTGAAGATCAGCAGGTCGATGGCGATGCCGACGAGAAGGATGAGGAAGATGGCCAGGAACACCTGCGAGATGCTGGCGTTGTTGCGCCCGTTCTCCAGCAACTGGCCGAGTCCGACGCCCAGATCGGGCGAGGAGGCGATGATCTCGGCGGCCATCAGCGAGCGCCAGGAGAATGCCCAGCCCTGCTTCAGTCCGGCGAGATAGCCGGGGAGCGCGCCCGGCATCACGATGTGCCAGGCGCCGCGCAGGCCGGTCGCGCCCAGGGTGCGTCCGGCGCGCAGGAACAGCGGGGGGATCTGGTCGATGCCCGCGACGAGGCCGTTGGCGATGGAGGGGACCGCGCCGAGCAGGATCACGGCGTACATCATCGAGTTGTTCAGGCCCAGCCAGAGCACGGCGGGCGGCACCCAGGCCACGGATGGCAGCGACTGCAGACCGGACAGGATGGTGCCGACGGCCGCCCTGACGAATTTCACCCGGGCGACCAGCAGGCCGAGCGGCGTACCGATGGCGAGTGCCATCAGGAAGCCGAGCAGGCCGCGCGAGACGGATGTCCAGATGTAGTCGAGGAGCGTGCCCTGCCGCCAGGCGTCGGTCACCTCGTCCCACACCGCGGACGGCGACGGCAGCTTGTAGTCGGGGGCGACCTCGGCCCACACCAGTAGCTGCCAGACCACCAGCACCAGTGCGACGGCGGTGATGGGCGGCAGTGCCTTGCGTATCAGCGTCTCGCGCAGCGGTGTACGGTCGGCCTGCACCGATTCCAGGGCGTCGAGTCCGGCCTCCAGCCCCGCCAGATCTTGCGTGTCCTGCGTGTCCTGGGGCTCCCCGGCTGCCGATGAGCCGGCCTTGTTGGCGTCGGTGCCGGTGTCAGTGCTGGCCATGGCGGCGGATCTCCCTGCGCAGTTCTTCGGTGATTTCGACGGACAGCTCGGCGACCGCGCTGTCCTCGATGCGGCGCGGCTGCGGGATGCCGACGGTCCATTCCCGGGCTATCCGTCCCGGCCGCGAGGACAGCAGCACCACGCGCTGCGCCAGCTTCACCGCCTCCCGCACGTTGTGCGTCACGAACAGCACCGACACTCCCGTCTCGTGCCAGATGCGGGTCAGCTCGTCGTGCAGGACGTCACGGGTGATGGCGTCCAGCGCGGCGAACGGTTCGTCCATCAGCAGCAGCCGGCTGTCCTGGGCCAGCGCGCGGGCCAGGGCGACGCGCTGGCGCATACCGCCCGACAGTTCGTGCACCCGCTTGCCGTGCGCGCCCTGCAACCGTACGAGTTCCAGCAGCCGTTCCGCCTCGGCGCGGCGCTCCGGCCTGGCGACGCCGCGCAGCTTCAGCGCGAGTTCGATGTTCTTGCCCGCGGTCAGCCACGGGAACAGGGCGTGCTCCTGGAACATCAGGGCGGGCCGGCCGTCGGTGCCGATGGAGCCGGCGGACGGCAGATCCAGTCCCGCGACCAGGTTGAGCAGGGTGGACTTGCCGCAGCCGGAGGCCCCCAGGAGGGTGACGAACTCGCCCGGTGCGACATCGAGGGTGATGTCGTCCAGCACGAGCTGCTGCCCGCCGGGCGTGCCCGGGGCGGGGAAGGACTTCGAGACGTGCTCGATCCGGGCGGCGTGCGTCACCGCTGTGGCGTCCTGGACAGCCTTGGCGACCGTGGTGGCCATGGTCGTCACCTCCTGGGTACTCATCGGGTCGGTTGCCGTTTGTCAGCTGTTCGGCTACTCGGCGCCGAGACCGGCGTCGTCGACCTCGTCCTTGCCCTCGGCCTTGAGGACCTTGTTGAGCGGTGCGAGGTCGTAGATGCCCTTCAGGTCGGGCTTCTCCAGCAGGCCGGCCTTCACCGCGTGCTCGGCCTGGGTGTTGAGGGTGGCGGCCAGCGGGTCGTCGAGGAAGGTGATGGACGTCCAGGCCGGGTCGATGACGTCGGCGGGCAGCGCCTTGCCGGACTCCTTCTTCAGCGCCGCGTTGGCGGCCGCCTTCGCCTTGTCCGGGTTGGCGTTGATCCACTCGTTGGTCTTCACCGAGCCGCGGAGCACGGCCTCGACGACGTCCGGGTGTTCCTTGAGGAATTTCTGCGACACGATGATGTTCGTGATCACGAACTTCTTGTCGGGCCACAGGTCGGCCTCGTCGAGGATCACCTTCGCGCCCTCGGCGACCAACTTCGACGCGGTCGGCTCCGGCACCCAGGCTCCGTCGATGGAGCCGGACTTGTAGGCGTCCGGGGTGATCTTGTTGTCGGTGCGGACCACGGAGACGTCGCCCTTGCCGCTCTCGGCGTCGACCTTCCAGCCCTTCTCGGCGATCCAGTTGAGGAACGCGACGTCCTGGGTGTTGCCGAGCTGCGGTGTGGCGATCTTCTTGCCCTTGACGTCGTCCAGGGACTTGATCTTCTTCGGGTTGACGACGAGCTTCACGCCGCCGGAGGCGGAACCGCTGATGATGCGCAGGTTCTTGCCGCTGGACTTGGTGTAGCCGTTGATGGCGGGAGAGGGGCCGATCCAGCCGATGTCGATGGAGCCGGCGTTGAGCGCCTCGATCTCGGAGGGGCCGGCGTTGAAGGTGGACGCCTTGATCTTGGTGCCGCCGAGCTCCTTCTGGAGCAGACCTTCCTGGACGCCCACCAGGGCCGTGGCGTGGGTGAGGTTGGGGAAGTAGCCGATCTTCACCTCGTCGGCGGAGAGCTTCTTGGCGTCCGCCGCGACCTCGGTCTGCTTGTCGTCGTCGGTGGCGTCGGATCCGTAGCCGCATGCGGTGAGCAGGAGGGGGAGTGCTGCTACGACGGCGATGGTGCGCAGGGTGGTGAGCGGTCTTGCGGCAGACACGGAGGTGTCCTCTCGGGGAATGGGTTGATCAGGGATGCGAAAGCGCGAGGCGCAAAGCTCATGGGCATGCGCCTGCGCTTCGTTCGCCGGCCCTCGGCGGCGGGAATGCCGTCGCGGATCCGGGAACGGAGCTGTGCGGGGATGGGCGGGCGCGGGTGACGCTGCCGACCGAAGGATCTTCTTCGACGGCCTCAGGCACGACGGCCTCAGGCGGGCCGACAGATGGCGCTGGACGTGCGGCCGAGGTCGATGTGGCGGCGCGAGGTCAGCAGGGGGAGCGACAGGTCTGCGCGGTTGCGCGTTCGCATGGCCACCCCTCACGGATCCCTAGTTTTCCTACCTGGCTGATAGGGATCGTGGCAGAAGGTGGCGTTCACCCCAAGGGGGTGTTCATATGATGGACGCGACTATCTCGCTCATTGGGATCTTCGGTCGACGGACCAGCGTGTCAGGGGTTTACCCAGGCGCTCGGGGCGTTGGTCAACGCGGATACATCGGCGGGCAGTTGGGCCGATGCGACGTCGGCGAGCGACACGCCCTCGAGGATCTCGCGCACGTTGGACCGCAATGCGATCCACAGGGGCAGCAGCGACTCGGCGGGGCCGGTGTAGGACAGCTCGGGTGGGCGGACGCCGCGTACCGAGACCAGGGGGCCGTCCACGGTGCGGATGACGTCGGCGATGCTGATGGACTCGGCGGGCTTGGCCAGCCGGTAGCCGCCGTTGCCGCCGCGCTGGCTGAGGACGAGACCGCCCCGGCGCATGTCGTTCAGGATGCTTTCGAGGAACTTGTGCGGGATGTCCTGGGCGTCGGCGATGGCCTCGGCTTTCAGTGGCGCGTCATCCCGTGACGCGGCGAGCTGCAGTGCGGCACGTACCGCGTAGTCCGCTCTGGCTGAGATCCGCATGCGTCCATTATCCCGTATGGCCTCGGCCGTCATCGGCTACGGGCAGACCGCCGGGCGGGAGCTGATACCCCTGCCCGGCGGCCGCGCGTGGCGGGTGCGGTGCTCAGGCCGCGGCCGGGGTGTAGTGGGCGGCGTCGTCTCCCTCGATGACGTGGCTGAGGCGGCCGTCGACACCGGCCGGGACGTCGCCCGCGACGGTCACCCGGTGCAGCAGGCGCGGCAGGTCGCCGTAGTCGTCGGGGGCGTAGTGCTGGGTGATGCGGTTGTCGAACAGGACGAGGTCGCCGGGCGTCCAGGCCACGCGCACGATGTTCTCGGGACGGGTGACGTACGACTGGAAGATGCGCAGCAGGTCGCGGGAGTCGGACGGGCCGAGGCCCAGGATGCTCTGGGCGAAGCCGCCGACGAACAACCCGCGCTCCCCGGTCTCGGGGTGGACGCGGACGACCGGGTGGGCGGTGCGGTACTTGCGGGAGACGAACCGCCTGCGGTGCTCGGCCGCCTTCTCGCTCTTCGGGGCGGCGTAGTCGTAGTCGTTGGTGTGCACGGCCCACAGCCTGTCCGCCAGCTCGCGCAGCGGCTCGGGCAGATCCCGGTACGCGGTGGCCGAGTTGGCGATGAGGGTGTTGCCGCCGTAGGGCGGGACCACGATGCTGCGCAGCGTGGACGCCTTCGGGGGCGTACGGACGAAGGTGACGTCCGTGTGCCATTGGTTGGCGCGGATCCCCTCGTCGCCGTCGACCGGCAGGATGTTCGGCTGGCCGTCGACGGAGGGGACCGTCGGGTGCGCGGTGGTCAGCTCACCGAAGAGGGAGGCGAAGCGGAGCTGGCCCCCGTCGTCCAGGTTCTGGTCGCGGAAGACGAGCGCCTTGTGTTCCAGGAGCGCGGAGTTGATCTCGGTGACGACGGCGGGGTCGAGGTCGGTGGAAAGATCCACGCCGAGGATTTCGGCGCCGATACGGCCGCCGATCTTGCGGATGTCGAAGCCGGTGCTGGTGGTCATGCGCGGGTGTCCTTTCGAGGGGCGATCAGTCGGGAGGTCGTCAGGAGGTGATGGGCAGGGAGGTTCCCTGGGACCCTGGCGGGCTGAGGGGAGGGCCGACGGCCCGTTGCGCGCCGGGGGTGCGGCCTGGTCCCCAGCCGATGTGCCGGCGGTAGCTGCCGAGCAGGCCGGTGCGGGCCAGGTGGTCCTCGTCGCGGGCGGTGGAGTCGTCGGGCAGCGGGTGGGTCAGGGGCGCGACGAACAGGGCGTCGGCCGGGCAGTTCGCCTCGCACTGGAAGCAGGTCTGGCAGTCGTCGCGGCGGGCGAGCACGGGGATGCCGTCCTCGCCGCGGTCGAAGACATCGGTCGGGCAGACCTTGATGCACTTGTCGCAGGCGATGCAGCGTTCCGCCGAGACCAGTTCGATCACGAGGCCACCTCCGGTGGTGCCGCTGATGCCGACGGGGCGGTCGTCAGGGGCTCGACGCGGGTCCACACCCGGTCCAGACCGCCCGTCGTGATGCGGTGGTGCTGACCGCGGTCCTGTGCCGGGAAGTCGAGCCGCTTGGCCATACCGCGGGTCTCGGTGCGCGCCAGCGCCGAGGCGTACATCCAGCGGGCATGCGCCGCCATCGCCGCCGCCTGCCTGGCCCGTACGGTGTTCCCGCCGTCGGCGTGCAGTGAGGCGCGGGACTCCTCCCATACGTCGTCGAGCACCTTCAGGGAGGCGGTGAGCCGGTCGCCGTGGCGCAGGTAGTTCTTCTCGTACGGCAGCACCTCGCCCTGGACCGCGGCGATGACGTCCCGGAAGCCATCGGCCGGGCCCGGGGCGCCAGTGGGCCGGAGCCCGGCGCCACCCGCGGCCACCACGCGCCTCGTACCGGCGCCGACGCCGAGCGAGCGGGCGTGGCGGGCCGCGCCCCGACCGGCCCAGGTGCCGGAGGAGATGGCCCAGGCGGCGTTGTGGCTGCCGCCGCCGGTGAAGCCGCCGCAGATCAGCTCACGGGTCGCCACGTCACCGGCCGCATACAGCCCTGGGACGGTGGTGGAGCAGTCGTCGCCGGTGATACGGATGCCGCCGGTGCCGCGCACGGTGCCCTCGGCGAGCAGCGTGACGGCGAACCGTTGGGTGAAGGGGTCGATGCCGAGCCGGTCGAAGGTGAGGAAGAAGTTCGGCTGGGCCAGCCGCATCGCCTGCCGGGCCGCCTCGTCCGCCCGGTCGAGGCGGCAGTACACCTTCTCGCTGAGCAGCGCCCGCGCGATCACGGACCGGCCGCCCTGGCTGGCCGCGCCCTCCAGGACCGTGCCGTCCTCGTGGTAGAAGGTCGCGAACGAGTAGAACGCGGTCTTGGTGACGGAGGTGCCCTCGGGCGCGATGCCGTACGCGTTGGAGAACTCCATCCCGGACAGCTCCGCGCCCACCTCGGCGGCGAACAGCGCTCCGTCGCCGGTGTTGACGTTGCAGCCGAGCGCGCCGCTGAGGAACGCGCAGCCACCGGTGGCCAGGACGACCGCCCCGGCACGCACCCGGTACGGCTGCCCGGCCTGCCGCCGGTGTCCCCGGGCCCCGGCGACCGCCCCGGATGGATCGGTGAGCAGTTCGGTGACCGGGCTGTGGTCGAGGACGCGCGCCCCGGCCCGCTGGACGCGGATCCGCATCCTGCGCATGTACTCCGGCCCCTGGAGGCCGCTCCTGAGCTGTTTGCCGTCGGGCCCGGCAGGGAAGGGGTAGCGCCCCGCCGCCGCGAGCTCGTTCATCCCGGCGTACGTCTGGTCCAGCACCCGGGCCATCCAGCGCCGGTCGGCCAGGTATCCGCCGAGTCCCTCCCTGCTCGCCATGGCCGCCTCGCGTGCGGCGGGCTCCGGGGGGACGTACCAGACGCCGGTCCCGGCCGAGGCGGTGGCGCCGCTGGTGCCGCAGTAGCCCTTGTCGGCGAGGACCACGTCCGCCCCGGCCTGGGCCGCCTTGAGCGCGGCCCAGGTGGCCGCGGGGCCGCCGCCGACCACCAGGACGTCCGTGGTGAGTTCCAGGCCGGTCATGCGGGCCGTCCTTCTGCTGAGGACGCGGCGGCCAGCCGGTTGGCGGGGCGGGCCAGGCCGTAGTTCTCGCGCAGGGTGCGGCCGGTGTACTCGGTACGGAACAGCCCGCGCCGCTGCAGGATCGGTACGACGTGGTCGACGAAGTCCTCCAGGCCGCCCGGCAGATGGGGCGGCATGATGTTGAAGCCGTCGGCGGCGCCCTCGGTGAACCACTCCTCGATCTCGTCGGCTATCTGCTCGGGAGTGCCGGCGAAGACGCGGTGGCCGCGTCCGGCGCCGAGGCGGGCGATGAGCTCACGCAGGGTGAGGCCGTCACGGCGGACGAGTTCGGCGACGAGCGTGAAGCGGCTCTTGTTGCCGTTGATGTCCCGCTCCTCCGGCAGCTCGGGCAGCGGCCCGTCCAGCGGCAGCCCGGTCAGATCGGTGCCGAGCATCCCGGACAGCTGGGCGAGCCCGTACTCCGGGACCTGTAGTTCCGTCAACTCCTGGTCCAGAGAGCGAGCTTCCGCCTCCGTCGAGCCGATGACGGGTGCGATGCCGGGAAGCACCAGCAGCTGGTCCCCGGTGCGGCCGTAGCGGGGGAGTCGGGACTTGAGGTCCTTGTAGAAGGCCTGGCCGTCGGCGAGGGTCTGCTGGGCGGTGAAGACGGCCTCGGCGTACTGGGCGGCGAACTCCTTGCCGTCCTCCGACGAGCCGGCCTGCACCAGCAGCGGGTAGCCCTGCGGGGCGCGCGGTACGTTCAGGGGGCCCTGCACCCCGAAGTACGTTCCGCGGTGGTTGATCTCCCGCACCTTGTCGGTGTCGGCGTAGACGCCGCGCTCTCGGTCGAGGAGGATCGCGTCGTCCTCCCAGCTGTCCCACAGTTTGGTGGCGACCTCGACGAACTCCCGCGCCCGCTCGTAGCGCAGCGCGTGCTCCAGGTGTTCGTCCTGCCCGAAGTTGCGGGCCTCGTTCACGGTGCCGGAGGTGACGATGTTCCAGCCGGCCCGGCCGCCGCTGATGTGGTCCAGCGAGGCGAACTTGCGGGCGGTGTGGAAGGGCTCGTTGAAGGTGGTGGAGACGGTGGCGATCAGGCCCACGTGCTCGGTGACCGCCGCCAGGGCCGACAGCAGGGTGAGCGGTTCGAAGCCGCCGAGGGCGTTGTGGCGGACCTTGCCCCACAGGGCGAGGCCATCGGCGAGGAACACCGAGTCGAGCAGGCCGCGCTCGGCGGTGCGCGCGAGGTGCTGGAAGTAGCGCAGGTCGGTGACGCGTTCGGGCTGGGTACGGGGGTGGCGCCAGGCGGCGTCGTGATGGCCGGCGTTCATCAGGAAGGCGTTGAGATGCAGCTGACGGGGTCTGGGCGCGGTCATGGGGTTCCTCGGATCGGGGGCAGCGAGAGGATCGGGTGACAGGGGGAGGAGGAGAGGGCGGAGAAGGGAGGGGCGAGGGCGGGCAGGTCAGTTGCCCGCGGGTACGCGCCAGGAGCTGAGCCGTCGCTCGACGGTCACCAGGAACTGGTTGAAGACCACGCCGATGGCGGAGATCGTGATGATGCCCGCGTACATCTGCGGGATGGCGAAGTTGTACTGCGAGGCGTTGATCAGATAGCCGAGGCCCGCCTTGGCGCCGATCATCTCGGCGGCGACCAGCACCAGGATCGACACCGCTCCGGCCAGCCGGATGCCGGTGAACATCACCGGCACCGAGGCCGGCAGGATGACCTTCTGGAACAGCCGGGGCGCGGAAAGGTCCATCGACTTCGCCAGCTTCAGCAGGGTCGGATCGACGTGGCGGACCGCGCTGATGGTGTTGAGCAGGATCGGCCAGGTGCACGCGTACACCACGATGGAGATCTTCGAGGTCTCGCCGATGCCCAGCAGCAGGACGAACACCGGCAGCAGGGCCAGCGCCGCGGTGTTGCGGAACACCTCCAGCAGCGGTCCGAGGAGGTCGGCGACCGGCCGGTACCAGCCGATCAGCAGCCCGAGCGGTACGGCGACCGCCACGGCGATACCGAATCCGCTGAACGAACGCGCCAGGCTGGCACGGGCGTTGTCGGCGAGCTGACCGTCTGCGGCGAGCCCCCACCAGGCGTCGGCAACCTCGCTGAACGGCGGCAGGAAGGTCCGGTCCACCAGAGCGGCTCGTGGCGCGATCTCCCACAGCAGGAGCAGGGCCACGATGGCCACGGACTTGGTCGCCCCCTTCAGCAGCAGGTAGGGCAGTCGGCGGACCGTCCGCAGCGCCGTCCGGCGGACACGGGCCGTGAGGGAGGGAGCCCGGCGCGCGTCCGGGGGTGATGAGGCGCCGGGCGTGAGCGCGGTCGATGTGCCGGCCTCAGGGGACGTGGCGGACCCGGCGGGCTTGGTGAGGGAAGGTGTCCGGACGTTTTCTGTCGTGTTCGCCGCGTCGGTCGTGGTGGTCGCGTGGGTCGCGTCGGCCTTCTCCGCGGTCGTGCCGGTCGTGGAGCTCATACGGAGGCCTCCTCCTTCTCCAACTGCTGGGCCCTGGCCACCTCGTCGTGCAGCAGCGACCAGATCTCGTGGCGGTGCCGTGCGAACTCGGGACTGGAGCGGAGGTCGTCCGTCGCCGCACGGGAGCCGAGGGCGACCGGCACGATCTGCTTGATCCGGCCGGGCCTCGACGTCATGACGGCGACGCGCTGTCCCAGGTAGACGGCCTCGTCGATGCCGTGGGTGATGAAGACGACGGTCTGGCCCGTGCGCTGCCAGATGCGCAGCAGTTCGTCCTGGAGCGACTCCCGGGTCTGGGTGTCCAGCGCGGCGAACGGCTCGTCCATCAGCAGCACATCGGGGTCATAGGCGAGGCTGCGGGCGAGCGCCACCCGCTGCCGCATCCCGCCCGACAGCTCGTGCGGATGCCGCTCCTCGAACCCGGTCAGGCCGACCAGGTCCAGGAACTCCCGGGCCTGTGCGGCACGTTGACGCCGCGGGACGCCGGTGGCCTCCAGGCCGAACTCGACGTTGCCCTGCGCCGTGCGCCACGGCAGCAGCGCGTACTGCTGGAAGACGATGCCCCGGTCCAGTCCCGGCCC
The DNA here is from genome assembly GCF_040782645.1 of Streptomyces sp. HUAS ZL42. GTDB lineage: Bacteria > Actinomycetota > Actinomycetes > Streptomycetales > Streptomycetaceae > Streptomyces. Next base: position 1,944,309 of record NZ_CP160403.1, on the reverse strand, counting down.
GGTGACGGGTTCGCCGTCCAGCAGGATCCGTCCGCCAGTGGGCTGGGTGAGGCCGCCGAGCAGCTCCAGCAGTGTCGACTTTCCGCAGCCGCTGGGACCGACCAGGACGACGAACTCGCCGTCCGCTATCTCCAGGTCGATACCGTCGAGGGCGGTGAAACGGGTGGTCTGCCCGGCCCCCGTACGGTCCTTGACGGTGAAGTCCTTCCGTACATCCTCGAACACGATCTTGGACGTCGTGGATTGCATGGTGGCTTCCGGCATGGGATCAGCTCCCGCTCTTCGCGGCGGAGGAGGACTCCTTGTAGGCGTTGAACTCATTGGTGTAGAGGTCCGACAGCGTGACCTGGCCCTTCTTGATGTCGCCCCGCTCGGCCAGCCAGTCGATCCACAACTGGAGTTCCTTGCCGGTGATCCGGCCCGCCGTCTCGGTGACGCCGTAGGACCGCCAGAACTTCAGCGGTGCGGTGTCCTCGTTGCGGCCGCGCTTCTTCACGATCTCCGTCATCCGGGCGACGACCTCCTCGTGCGGAGTGGACCGGGACCACTCGATGGCCCGCCCCACGGCCGTGACGAAGGTCCGGGCCGTGTCGGGGTTCTGCTTCAGGAAGCGGTCCGTCATCACGTACGTGCCGGCGCTGAACGCGCCGAGCAGCTGGTAGTCCGTGAACAGTGGGCGGATGCCGCCGGACTCCAGGGCCTTGTCGCGCAGGATCCCGCCGAGTACGGCCACGTCGATCTGCTTCTGGCGCAGGGACTGCTCGGTGTTGACCGGGGGCACCACGAGCGGCTCGACCTTGCCGATGTCCGCCTGGGACAGACCGCCCCGCTGAAGGTAGATGTCGAGCATGGCCTCGGAGTGGGCTCCGAGGGTGTTCATCCCGACCTTCTTGCCGATCAGGTCCCGGGCCGAGCGGATGGGGCTGTCCTTGAGGACGTAGAAGCCGTTGTAGGCGTACTTGTCGGCGCCGTAGTAACTGATGACGGCCTTGATGGGAGCGTTGTTGGCGGCCAGCTTGACGACCGCGCCGTTGAAAGCGCCGCCGAAGTCGACCTGACCCGTGGCCGCGGACTGGATGTCCTGCGGTCCGCTGATCGTGTTGCCGACCCACTTCAGCTTCACGTCCTCCAGATAGCCGAGATCCTCGGCCAGTTCGGGCAGCGTGACCTGACCGGCCCAGCCCTGGTATCTCAGTGTCTTGGTCTGGTCCTTGGCGGCCGGTGTCCCGGACGCGGTCGTGCCGCAGCTCACCGACACCGCCGAAAGACCGAGCAGGGTGAGGAAGTGACGTCGGGTCGATGCCGTCGTGGCCATGGAAGGGTCCTGTTCGGGAAACGGGGAAAGGAAAGGGCAGACGTCGAACGGCGGAGAAAAGATCTCAGCAGAAATGGCTATGACGAGGGCCGACGTCTGTTGAAAAAAGCAGCGGCTTGCGTAGAAGCCGACTGTGAAATGGAGCGAAGGGGAGCTGTGCCTGTCAGTGAGTGCGGCGGCCGACGGCACAGATGGCGCTGGCCTGACGTCGCAGATCGACGTGCAGGCGCGCGGCGAGGGTCTCTGACTTGCTCACAGCCAAGAGAGTTGCAGCGAAATCCAGCCAGGTCAATGTCGCTTGCGTATGCGTCATATGTTCTCAACGGTCCGACATGCTGATGAAGCGCGGCGTTCACAATTGTCTGGATGGGCGGTGAGGTGGTGGCTGCCGTTTTATGCCGCCACAGCCGTCAGCGCAGTGACTGCACGGCGTAGAGGGCACCGAGGACGGTGGCCAGGGCGCCGAGCAGGAGACGCAGTGCCGTTTCGGGCAGCCGAGGTTGCAGGTGTGCCCCGAGGTAGCCGCCGATCAGTCCGCCGAGGCCGCAGGCCAGACCGAGGTACCAGTCAGGGGCGATGTCACCGGAGCCCGTCAGGGACAGCAGCGAGAAGGCCGCGGCCCCGGTCAGGGAGGTGGCGAACGTGGAAGCGAGGGCGGCCGGTGCCACGCGGGCGACGGGCATGCCCCGGCCGACCAGTATGGGGCCGAGGACGGATCCGCCGCCGATCCCGTAGATCCCGCCGACGACCCCGACGACCAGGGCCAGTCCGGTGATGGCGCGGGGCGAGGGTTCCGCAGTCGGGGCGGGCCGGGCGGGCCGGAGGGTGCGCCCGATGAGCCACAGGCCCAGTGGCATCAGCAGAGCGGCGACCAGAAGGCGGAAGACGGTGGCCCCCGGCACGGCGAAGACCCGTATCACCACGCCGATGACCACCCCGGGCAGAGTGCCGGTCACGAGGCGGCGCGTCAGTGGACCGTACAGCAGGCCCTCGCGGTGGTGGCGCAGCAGGGCGCCGGGCCCGGCCACCACGTTGAACAGCAGATTGGTGGGCGTGACCGCCGGGCTGGGCACCCCGAGGACGCTCAACTGCACGGGCAGCAGGAACACGGCACCCGACACCCCCACCGGCGCGGTCACCACGGCTATGAGCAGGCCGACCGCCAGCCCGGCCAGCCCCGTTGACCATGTCACGGCAGGCCTCTGATTCGAATGGACTGCGGAATCGATCCCCGGAATCGGTCTCCCCGAACGTCCCCGCCTCCCGATCAGGCGGGCAGGACGAACGGAGGGTGGGCGCCGTTGAGGAAGTACTCCCCGACATCGCGGAGCCGGTGGGCGACGGGCTCGTACAGGGTGTGGGTTCGGGCATTGCGCCAGAACCGGTCGAAGCCCAGCCGTACGGAGGTGGAGCGGGCGCCGATGATGTCGAGGGCGCGGGTGGTGGACTCCTGCGCTGCCCGGGCCGCGGCGCTTTCGGCCATCGCCACGAGGGCGGAGATGTCCGCGCACTCGTCGTAGGTGAGGTCTTCGCCGCGCTCAAGGCCGCCTCGCACGGCTTCCAGTGCTTGATCGGTGAGTGCCGACGCTGAGCGGGTGAGGACGGTGAGTTCTCCGTAGGCGGTCTGCACCTGCGGGTCGTGCGGGGTACCGGCCGGCCAGGCGGGGTGCCAGGGTGCGTGGCCCGTCCTGCTGTACTCACGGGCTTCGGCGAGCACTCCCTCGGCCATGCCCAGAAGGAGCTGGGCGGAGAAGAGCCGCCCGACCGGAGATGCCAGGGCGGCCCGGGGCGACAGCAGGTCCTCGTCCGCGGACAGGGAGCCGAGCACGTCGTCGGCACCCACCGGTACGTCGTCGAACTCCACGCTGCCGCCGGCCGCGAGCTGCTGGCCGAAGGTGTCGGTTTCGCCGTCGATCACCACACCGCGACGGGCGGGATCCACCACGACGGCGAGTGGTTCGCCCGTGTCCGCCCGCACGGCGCGCACGGCGAGACGATCGGCGACCAGGACCCCGGTGGTGTAGCTCTGCCGACCGTCGAGCACCAGTCCCTTGGAGGTCCTGGCCAGCATCAGAGGCGGCTCCTGACGCGCGAAACCGCCGCCCCAGCACCACTGTCCGGCTGCGGACCGCTCCTCTGTCTGCGCGGCGAGAGCGGGCCCGGCGAAGAACCGGGCGCTCCACGACAGGAAGTAGTGACAGCCGAGCAGTTGGCCGATTGCGCCGTCGGCCGCGGCGATCTCCCGGACGACGGCGTAGGCCGTGGGCCAGTCCGGGCCGCCTCCCTGGGGCTCGGTCGGCGTCAGGAGCGTCAGCAGTCCCGCCTCGCGCAGCCGGGACACCTCGTCGATCGGGGCCTTGCCCGCCTGCTCCCTGGCCACCGTGTCCGTAGCCAGGTCGTCCGCCGCCTCGCGGGCCACGCGCAGCCAGTGTGCATGGCCGGGCCCGGTCCGGTCGGACGGCGAGGCGGGGTGGGACGGCGCGGAGGCAAGGCCCATGGAAGTGGTCTCCTCAAGGTCGGCTGCAGGGCGCGGCGTTGGAGCTCTCCTGCTGGTCGGGCACGTACTTGTAGCCCACGCGCCGTACGGTGACGATGCGGTGCCGGTGAGCTTCGCCCAGCTTGCGGCGCAGGCGGGCGATGTGGACATCCACGGTGCGGCCGTCGCCGATGTGGTCGTAGCCCCAGACGGCGGCCACCAGCCGATCACGCGACTGCACGTGGTGGGGATGCTGAACGAGGTGCGCCAGCAGCTCGAACTCCAGGTAGGTGAGGTCGAGTTCACGTCCGTCGACCTCGGCGACATGTCGCGCCGGATCGATGCGGACGACGTCGTCTGATGTCTGCCGGACAGGGGCCGAGGCTGCGGCGGCGACCGGTCGGATCTCGGGCCGTGGCCTGTCCTTGGCGAAGAGCTCGGTGGGATCGGTGCCCTCGGGGACGAGCACGAGGTAGCCGACGAGCGGCGCGGAAGTGTGTCCCTGGGTGTCTCTCTGCGCGGTATCGCCCACCAGGCGAAGATGGGGTGTGTCGGCGAGGAGCGCATCGTGTGGGGTGGCCTGAGCCGGAAGTGCCGTGGTCATGGCGGTTGTCCCTCAGAAGTGTGTCGGGCCATCAGGCGCAATGGGCGAATTCGCCTGATCGCCTGTGAAGGGGGGAGCGGAGTGGCACGGGCGACGGTGCGAGTCGCGTGCCTTACGCGCGGCAGCAGGCGGCACTGACGACGTGACCAAAGTCGACATGCCGACGACGAACGAGTCGTTGCTGCTTACGGGACATGTTCATCATCCTGCGCACCCCGGCGGACGCAGTCAAGACTTCCCTAGTAATCCAATAGGAAAAATAGGGAAGGTCTCACACTCTGAGAGGTCGGCCGTCCACTGGGGACGTAGCCGTGTCAGCCCCGGTGGCGCTCAGGGCACGCAGCAGCGCGCGGGCGACCGCGTCGTTCTGGCGGAAGGCCGGCGCGTTGGTGCGGGGGTGGGCGAAGGCGGCGACGGCCCGGCTGTTGGTGGGGGCGCCGAGGGCGATGCGGCGGGGATGGGGGCTGCCGAGGGACGGGTCGAGGACGTGGCCGTCAGGGGGGAGACCGCGAGCAGGCCGGAGCGGTGGGTGTGGATGGGGTCGGCGATGACCTCCTCGGCGACTGTGCCTTCCCGATACAGGCTCCGCAGGAGTGGGTCCTCGGTGTGGGACAGGGAGGGGCCCGGCAGGTACGCCTCGACGAGGGCGGTGGCGTGGAGGGTGTGCCCCGGGACGGTGGGGCCGGTCGCGGTGAAGGTGCCGGTGCTCTCGTCGGTGTCGATCCGGATGCCGGCGCCCAGGAAGCGGACGACCCCGGCCCGGGACAGGGCCAGCAGCTGGCGCAGGCGGAAGCCGGGTGGGCCGGAGGCCAGGAAGCTGAAGAAGCCGTGCCACCAGCCGTCGAGTTGCTCGGCGACGGAATGCGCCGTCAGCCGTCCCGCCGCGACCAGGCGGGGCAGTTGCCCGTAGACCGAGAGCAGGGCGAGGAATGCCCCGAGGTCGGCGCTGAACGCCGGGTCCTCGCGGCGGGCGACGTCCCGGGCGGTGTGGTCGCGCAGGTGGTCCTGGAAGGCCTCCGGCGTGGGGAACGCGAGGCCGTCCAGCGGGCGGTCCAGGACCTCGAAGTCCAGGCGGTCCACCGAGCCCTTCTTGAAGGCGAAGCCGACGTCGAGGCGGTGGAACTCGCCGAGGAAGGTGGAGGTGCTGCGCGGCACGGGCGCCACCGTCGTCTTCGTCACCCACGACGTGGACGAGGCCCGTGCGGAAAGTCTGAGCGTCCGCGGCGGCAGAGCTCGGACGAAGGCGGAGACCAGGTCGCGCCGCAGGGCGATACGCGCCCGATCGTCGTGGGCGGCGCGCTCGCGCGGGCGCGGTACGTCCCGTACGGCGATGAGGCGGCCCGCGCCCAGCAAGGCCACGCGGTCGCCGAGGAAGAGCCACATCGAGCGGATACGCATCGACGGTGACGGGGTGCGGGTGCTCGGCCGCGGCCTCGGCGGGCGGCTCGACGAACGCTACGACTGGGCCGTCTGCGCGCTGCCCGCCCCCGCCCTGGACCAGATCCGCTTCGAACCGGGCCTGCCGCCCGGCCGGCGTCAGGCGGTGCGCGGCATCCACTACGGGAGCGGCAGCAAGACCCTGCTGCACGTGAACCGCAGGGTGTGGGAACTGTCCGACCAGATCCACGGCGGCGGCAGCTTCACCGACCCGCCCATCCAGCAGGTGCTGGTATCCCTCCGACAACCCACCCCCGAACGGGGGAAGTTGGGCGGCCGCGGACCTCGCCCGCTCCCACGAGCCGAGGCGCACCCCACCCCGTGGAGCGGCCCAGGGTCTTCTTCGCCGGTGAGCAGCTGTCGGTGGCACACGGATGGATCCAGGGCGCCCTGGAGTCCGCCCTCGACGTGCCGCCCGGGCCGCTCTTCGGTATCGGCCCTGACGCCGTCCATCCCGTGACCGAGGTTCCGCTGACCCACGGGCTCATGCTCGTCCTCTGCGCCGACGGCCTCGTCGAACGACCCGGAGTCAACCTCTACGACTCCGTCGCCGCCCTCGCACACTTTCTCGCGCACGCCGAGGACGGGGATCTGAAGACGCTCATCGACATGCTCGTCGGGAAAGCGGGCACCAGCCGGCAGCGAACCTACGATATCGCGCTGCTCGTCCTGCACCACGCCGCGCACCGGCTGTTGAGCAGCCCGCCCGAATCGGCGGACTGGGGGCTGCCGACCACGCTGGTGGGGTCCCGGCTAGGGGGCGGTTAAGGGTAGGGGCTGGGGTGTGGAATGCGTACCATAGTCGCTACCCGGGGTGATTCAGTAAATCTCGGTGCGGTGAAGGCGAGTTCATTTCCCGCGCCACCATGTCTTTGATCGAGCAGCAGGCGCGCGACGTTTTCAAGGGTGAATTCGTTGCGCGCCGTCGGCTGCTCGCTGATCGAGGAGGGGGACAATGAGCTCTTTGGTCGAAGCTCTGCTCGACGGCGCCGACACGGGCGAGCTGGAACGGCATGAGCTGCCCGCCGAATATCTGGCCGCACACCTGCGTGCGTCGGACGTCGGGAAATTCGGTGACACCGCGGACAAGGACGTCCGCGACACACTTCATGTCGGCCGGGTGCCGATGCCGGAGATCGCCCCCGACGAGGTCGTCGTCGCGGTGATGGCCAGCTCGATCAACTACAACACGGTGTGGTCGGCCACGTTCGAGCCGGTGCCCACCTTCGAATTCCTGAGGCGATACGGCCGGCAGGGCGGCTACGCGGCCCGCCACGACCTGCCCCACCACGTCGTGGGTTCGGACGCGGCCGGGATCGTGGTCCGCGTCGGAGCGGGCGTGCGCCGCTGGCGCGTCGGTGACCACGTGGTGGTCAGCTGTGTCCAGGTCGACGACCAGGAACCGGCGTCGCACGCCGACGCGATGCTCGGCACCGAACAGCGCATCTGGGGCTACGAGACCAACTTCGGCGGACTGGCCCACTTCGCCGTCGTGCGCGCCGGCCAGCTGCTGCCCAAGCCCGCCCACCTGACCTGGGAGGAAGCCGCCGGAGTCCTGCTCACCGCGGCGACCTCCTACCGCATGCTCGTCAGCGACAAGGGTGCGCGGATCAAGCAGGGCGACATCGTGCTGATCTGGGGCGCCACCGGCGGCCTGGGCGCGTACGCCGTGCAGATGGTGAAGAACGCCGGCGGCATCGCGGTGGGCGTGGTCAGTTCCGAGCGCAAGGCCGAGGTGCTGCGCCGGCTCGGCTGCGATGTGATCATCAACCGCAACGACATCGGCATGGGCCAGGACGCCGCCCCCACCCCGGAGCGGACCATCGAACTGGGCAAGCGCCTCGGCCGGGAGATCCGGCGGCAGCTCGGCGAGGACCCGCACGTCGTGTTCGACTACATCGGCCGGGCGACATTCGGTATCTCCGTCTTCGTGGTGCGCAAGGGCGGAACCGTCGTCACTTGCGGCTCCAGCACCGGATACGACCACCATTTCGACAACCGGTATCTGTGGATGAACCTGAAGCGCATCGTGGGCAGCCACGCCGCGAATCTCCAGGAACAGGCCGAATGTAATCGTCTTTTCCAGCTCGGTTATCTGTCGCCGATCGTCTCCGATGTTTATCCGCTGCACGAGGTGGGCGAAGCGGCCCGACTGGTCCAGGAGAACAAGCACACCGGAAAGGTCGGCGTTCTCTGCCTCGCGTCCCGGGAAGGACTCGGGGTCACGGACCCCGAGACGCGGGCGCGTATCGGGGAAGCAAGACTCAACCCCCTCCGGAACACCGGAGGAAATGTGGACTGGAATGCGTCCGCGGTGCTCGAAGGGGCTGTCTGACGTGACGGACCGCAATATAGGAATTCTCTCGACCGGCTCCTACCTGCCCAAGCGTGAAGTCGGCAACGACGAGGTCGCCGAGCGCGTCGGCGTCACCCCGGAGTGGATCGAACGGAAGACCCAGATACAGTCGCGGCGCTACGCCGCTCCGCACGAGGCGACGTCCGACCTGGCCATCCGCGCCGGCGCCGCCGCCATGGAGCAGGCCGGGCTGTCCGCGGACGAGATCGACTACATCATCGTCTCCACCTCGACGGGTGACTTTCCCCAGCCGCCGACGTCGTACCTCGTGCAGCACGGGCTGGGGGCCTACGGCGCCGCGTGCTTCGACGTGAACGTCGTGTGCAGCGGCTTCGTGTACGCGCTGGCCCTGGCCCGCAGCCTGGTCGCGCTCAACCCCGACCGCCGTGCGCTGGTCATCGGAGCCGACCTGTACTCCCGGATCCTCGACTTCGACGACCGCAGGACGGCCGTCCTGTTCGCCGACGGCGCCGGTGCGGCGATCGTCGGCGCGGTCCCCGCACCGTACGGCATCATCGACACCGCCCTGACCAGCCGCGGCGACGCCCACCAACTGATCCGTGTGGAGGCCGGCGGCAGCCGGAACCCGGCGACGGCGGAGACCGTCGCGGAAGGCGGTCACTTCTTCCGGATGGACGGCCGCGCCGTACGGGACTTCGTCGCCGACAACGTGCCCCGGGCACTGGTGGAACTGGCGGAGAGCGTCGGCGTGGAACTCGCCGACGTGCACCACTTCGTGCCGCACCAGGCCAACGGCGTGATGCTCAGCGAGGTGGTCGAGCGCGCGGGTCTCGTCAACGCCCACACCCACCGCACGCTGAGGAAGTACGGGAACGTGGGCAGCGCATCGGTACCGGTCGCCCTCGACGAGGCCAACAGCACCGGTGCGCTGTCCGCCGGAGATCTGGTGCTGCTCGCCGGGTTCGGCGGCGGCATGGCCATCGGTGCATCACTGCTGACCTGGGGGACCGGCGCATGACCACGTCCAGCGACACACTCACCACACCTGCGGACAGCCACCCGGAGAGCCACCCGGCCGCCCACCCGGGCATCCACCGGGTAGGGGTCCTCGGTAGCGGCATCATGGGGACGGGAATCGCCGAACTGTGCGCCAAGGCGGGCCTGGACGTCACCGTCGCGGTCTCCTCCGACGCCTCCCTGGTGTCCGGACCCCAGCGGCTGGCCCGGTCCCTGGCACGCGGGGTCGCCAAGGGCAAGCTCACCGAGCGGGAACGCGACGACGCCCTGGGCCGGGTGTCCTTCACCAGGGACCTGGGCGAACTCGCCGACCGGCAGCTGGTGATCGAGGCGGTCAAAGAGAACGAACAGCTCAAGCTGGACCTCTTCGCCGACCTCGACAAGATCGTCGAGGACCCGGACGCCATCCTCGCCTCGAACACGTCCTCCATCCCCATCGTGCGGCTCGCCCGTGCCACCAGCCGTCCGAGCCAGGTGCTCGGGATGCACTTCTTCAACCCCGTGCCGGTCCTGCCGCTGGTCGAACTGATCGACTCGGTGGTCACGGACAGCCGGGCCACCGCACGTGCCCTGACGTTCGTGTCGGACGTGCTCGGCAAGAAGCCGATCAGCTCGCCGGACCGAGCGGGCTTCGTGGTGAACGCCCTCCTGTTCCCCTACCTGCTCTCCGCCGTCCGGATGGTCGACTCCGGTCTCGCCACGGCCGAGGTCATCGACCAGGGCATGGTCGACGGCTGCTCGCACCCGATGGGACCGCTGCGCCTGGCCGACCTCATCGGCCTCGACACCACAGTCTCGATCGCCGAGGCGATGTACGAGGAGTTCAAGGAGCCGCTGTACGCGCCTCCGCCGCTGCTGCTCCGCATGGTCGAGGGCGGTCTGCTGGGCAAGAAGTCCGGCCGCGGTTTCTACGACTACGCCTGACCCGCGTACGCCCGACATCCGCGCGGGTACCGGGGTGCGCCCCGGCCCGCCGCCACGAGGTATCCGAGCACGTTCCTGCGCGCGATGGCCCTGCCGCGCGCGGTCGCCGAAAGGAAGAGCCACACCATGGCTACTGCATCCGTGTCCGGACGTCCGGAAGTTGACACGATGCCGGGGGAACCCATCGCCGTCGTAGGAATGTCCTGCCGCTTCCCAGGGGCGCCCGGGTCGGAGGCGTACTGGCAGCTGCTGCACGCCGGTGAGAGCGCCGTGTCCGACCGGGTGCCCGACGGGCGGCCCGGCCTGCCCGGCGACGCGGTGATCAGGCCGGCCGGATTCCTGGACAGCGTCGACGCGTTCGACCCCGAATTCTTCGGCATCACGCCCCGTGAGGCGGCGAGCATCGACCCGCAGCAGCGGCTGATGCTCGAACTCGCCTGGGAAACGCTGGAGAACGCGGGCATCGTCCCGGCCGCGATCAAGGGCACGCGGGCCGGTGTCTACCTCGGCGCGATCTGGGACGACTACGCCAGGCTCGTCCACCAGTACGGGGCCGAATCGGTCTCCCACCACACCATCACCGGCGTCAGCCGGAGCATCATCGCCAACCGCATCTCCTACCACCTCGGCCTGCGCGGCCCCAGCCTGGTCGTGGACTCGGCCCAGTCGTCCTCGCTGGTCGCCGTCCAGCTCGCCTGCGAGAGTCTCCGCAAGGGCGACTGCGCGCTGGCACTGGCCGGCGGAGTCAGCCTGAACCTGGTGCCCGAGGGCTTCATGGTGGCCGAGAAGTTCGGCGCCCTGTCACCCGAGGGCCGCACGTACACCTTCGACGACCGCGCCAACGGTTATGTGCGCGGTGAGGGCGGCGGCGTCGTCGTCCTGAAGACGCTGAGCCGGGCGCTCGCCGACGGCGACACCATCCACGGCCTCATCCGCGGCGGAGCCGTCAACAACGACGGGGGCGGCGACAACCTCACCGCCCCCAGCCGGGCCGCGCAGGAGGACGTGCTGCGCCGCGCCTACGCCCAGGCCGGCGTCGCCCCCGAGGCCGTACGCTTCGTCGAACTGCACGGCACCGGCACCCCGCTCGGCGACCCCATAGAGGCGGCCGCGCTCGGCGCCGTGCTCGGTGCCGGCAGCGGACGGGCCGCCGACTCCCCCCTGCTTGTCGGCTCCGTCAAGCCCACCATCGGGCACCTGGAGGGCGCCGCCGGCATCGCGGGGCTGATCAAGGCGGTGCTCTGCGTACGGGAACGGACCCTCGTCCCCAGCCTCAACTTCCGCTCCGCCAACCCCTCCATCCCGCTCGACGAGCTGAGGCTGCGGGTCAACGACGGCCTCAGCCCGCTGGACACCCCCGACGGCGCCCCGGTGCTGGCCGGCGTCTCCTCCTTCGGCATGGGAGGTACCAACTGCCACCTCGTCCTCTCCGACTGGACCCCGGCCTCGGAGAGCGCGCGGACACCGGACCGGTCCGCCCCCGCCCGCACCCCCGCGATGCCCACCCCCGTGCCGGTGTCCGGCCGGACCGCCGACGCACTGCGCGCCCAGGCAGGCGCGCTGCGCACCCACCTCGAGACCCACCCCGACCAGAGCCTTGGCGACGTCGCCCACTCGCTGGCGACCACACGCACCCACTTCGAGCACCGCGCCGTGCTGCTCGCCGCCGACAGGGACGAGGTGCTCACCGGGCTGTTCTCGCTCGCCTCCGGAGACACTCCCGCCGGAGCGGCGGCCGGTACGGTCCGGCCCGGCGAACTGGCCTTCCTCTTCACCGGACAGGGCAGCCAGCGGGCCGGCATGGGCCGCGCCCTGTACGACACCTACCCGGTCTTCGCCGCCGCCCTCGACGACGTCTGCGCCCTGCTCGACCAGCACCTCGACCGCTCCGTCCGGGACCTGATGTTCCTCGCGGAGGACTCCGAGGACGCCGCACTGCTGCACCTCACCGGATACACGCAGGCCGCGCTTTTCGCGTACGAGACCGCCCTGTTCCGCCTGCTGGAGGACTGGGGTGTCACCCCCGACGTCGTCCTGGGCCACTCGGTCGGCGAACTGGCCGCGGCACACGCCGCCGGCGTCCTCTCCCTCCCGGACGCCTGCGCTCTCGTCGCGGCCCGCGGCAGACTGATGCAGCAACTGCCCTCCGGCGGCGCGATGGTGTCCGTCCAGGCCTCGGAGCAGGAGATCCTGCCCACCCTCGCCGGACGGGAGGACCAGGTCTCCGTCGCGGCGGTCAACGGCCCGCTGTCCACCGTGCTCGCCGGTGACGAGGACGCCGTGCTCGCCGTCGCCGAGCAGTGGCGCGAGCGGGGGCGCAAGACCAGGCGACTGCGCGTCAGCCACGCCTTCCACTCGCCGCGCATGGACCCGATGCTCGACGCCTTCCGCGAGGTCGCGTCCGGACTCGCCTACGAGCCCCCGCGCATCCCCGTGGTGTCCAACCTCACCGGGCGTCTCGTCTCCGCGCAGGAGATCAGCACCCCCGACTACTGGGTGCGCCACGCCCGGGAGGCCGTCCGCTTCCACGACGGCATGCGCGCGCTCGAGGAAAGGGGTGTCCGCTCCTTCCTGGAGGTGGGACCGGACGCGGTGCTCGCGGCGATGGGCCGCGACTGCGTGTCCGCGGAGCACGAGGAGGAGACCGCCTTCCTGCCGACGGCGCGGCACAGCCGGCCGGAGGTCCCCGCGCTGCTCGGCGCGCTCGCCGAACTGCACGTCCGCGGTACCACGGTGGACTGGCACCGCACGACGGCCGACCGGGGCCGCCGCCGCGTCCCCCTGCCCACGTACGCCTTCCAGCGCCGCTCCTACTGGCTGCAGGCACCGGAGCGTACGGGCGCCGACGTCGGCTCGGCGGGACTCGCCCCGATCGACCACCCGCTGCTCGGCGCGGTCGTACCACGCGCCGAGGCCGGGGAACTCATCCTGACCGGGCGGCTGTCCGCGCAGGCCCAGCCCTGGCTCGGCGACCACCGCGTGCACGACGAGATCGTGGTGCCCGCCGGTGTCTTCGTGGAACTGGCCCTGCAGACGGGTGCCGAGACGGGCGCCGCCCACATCGAGGAACTGACGCTGGAGGCACCGCTGGTTCTGCCCGCGGCCGGCGGGGCGCGGTTCCAGGTCGGCGTCGGAGCGCCGGACGCCGAGGGGCGGCGCGCGTTCTCCGTGCACTCCCGGCCCGAGGACACCGACACGGACGTCTCGTGGACCCGGCATGCCGCCGGCACCCTCGTCCCGGACCGTCCCGAAGTCCCGTCCGACCTGAGCGTCTGGCCTCCCGCCGGGGCCGCACCGATCGCCGCCGCCGACCGCGAGACCCCCCTCGCCCCGGCCTTCGCGACCCTGCGGGCGGCCTGGACCCTGGGCGAGGAGTTCTTCGCCGAGGTGGCCCTCGACGCCGAACACCGCGACGGGGCCACCCGCTTCACCCTGCATCCCGGCCTGCTCGACACCGCCCTGCACGCGCTCGCCGCGAACCGGGCGTCCTCCGCCGGCACCGATCCCACCGCGGTGTGGCTGCCCGCCGAGTGGAAGGGCATCGCCGTGCACGCGGCCGGAGCGGAGACCCTGCGGATCCGGATCGTCCCCGCCGCCGGAGCGGCCCGCACCGGTGCGGCCGGTCCCTTCTCGCTCGCCGTGGCCGACGGCGCGGGAGTGCCGCTCGCCACGGTCGACGCCGTCACCCTGGTCCCCCTGTCCGAGGAAGCGGTACGCCGTGCGGCCGGAACACCCGCTCAGGAGGCGCTCTTCCAGATCGGCTGGACCCGCCTGGCGCTCACCGCGGGCGACGCGCGGTCCGGCCGGTGGGCCGTGGCGGGAGACGCCGACCTCGGCCTGGCCACCGCCCTCACCACCGCCGACGCGGGAGTGGTGGTCCACCCGGACATGACCGCGCTGATCGAGGCGGCCGGTTCCGTCACCCCCGAGGCGGTCCTCGTGCAGTGCCCCACGCCGGCGGTCGCCGGCCCGGCCGGTGCGGTCGCCGAAGCCGTTCGCACCGCCGTCGGGGACACCCTCGCCCGGGTGCGGTCCTGGCTGGAGGACGACCGGCTCGCCGGCTCCCGGCTGGTGCTCGTCACCCGCGGGGCCGTGGCCACCGGCACGGCGGGCGACGACCCCGACCTGGTGGGCGCCGCGCTGTGGGGCCTGCTGCGGTCCGTGCGCGCCGAGTACCCCGGCCGGGTCGGCCTGCTGGACCTCGGCCGCGAGCGGGAGTCACTGCGCTCGCTGCCCGCCGCGCTCGCCTCCGGGGAACCCGAACTCGCCCTGCGCAACGGCTCCGTCCTGGTTCCCCGGCTGCAACGGTCGCGGATCCCGGCCGGCCCGGCTCCCGCGTGGGAGTCCGGCGGTACGGTGCTGATCACCGGCGGCACCGGCGGGCTCGGCTCCCTGGTGGCCCGTCACCTGGCCGCCGAACAGGGCGTGCGCCATCTGCTCCTGGTCAGCCGCGGCGGTTTCGACGCCGAGGGCGCCGTCGAACTCGCCGCCGACCTGCGGGCGTCGGGCGCGCACGTGACCGTCGCGGCCTGTGACGTCGCCGACCGGGACGCCCTGTCCGCACTGCTCGCCGGCATCCCCGACGAGCATCCGCTGACCGCCGTCGTGCACGCCGCCGCCGTCCTGGACGACCGCGTCGTCGCCGCGCTGACCCCGGAGCAGATCGAGCGGGTGCTGCGCCCCAAGGTGGACGCGGCACTGAACCTGCACGAGCTGACGAAGCATCAGAAACTCTCCGACTTCGTCCTGTTCTCCTCCGTGATCGGCACGGTCGGCAACGGCGGTCAGGCCGCCTACGCGGCGGCCAACGCCTTCCTCGACGGTCTCGCCCATCGGCGCAGGGCCCAAGGGCTGCCCGCCCTCTCGCTCGCCTGGGGACCGTGGGACCACGAGGAGGGGCTGATCCGGGGCCTCGACGACGCCGACCGGGCCCGGCTCCGCCGCCTCGGCCTGCAGCCGCTCGGCGTGGACGAAGGGCTCGCCGCGCTCGGCACGGCCCGCGCGGTGGACGCGCCCGTCGTCGTCCCCGCCCGCTTCGACCGCGCCGCCCTGCGCACCAGGGCGGCCGAGGAGGAACTGCCCGGCGCCCTGCGCGGCCTGGTCACCCTGCCCAGGCGCCGGGCCTCCGCCGCGCAGCCGCACCCCGTGACCGGCACGCCCGCCACCGGCCTCGCCCAGCGGATCGCGGACCTGTCCGGGGACGACGCCGAGCGGTTGGTGGACGAGGTCGTCCGCACCCAGGTCGCCGCAGTCATGGGCTACTCCTCCCCGGACGCCGTCGACGCCTCCCGTACGTTCAAGGACCTCGGCTTCGACTCCCTCACGGGCGTGGAACTGCGCAACAAACTGAGCGCGGCGGCCGGAATCCGGCTGCCGGCCACGCTCGTCTTCGACCACCCCACGACCGCGGCCGTCATCGGCTACCTGCGCTCCGAACTCCTGCACGAGCGGCGGAGTCCTCTCGTCCCGCAGACCCCGGCCACCGTCGCCGGGGACGACGACCCCGTCGTCATCGTGGGGATGGGGTGCCGGTATCCGGGTGGTGTGGGGTCGCCGGAGGATCTGTGGCGGTTGGTGGTGTCGGGCGGGGACGCGATCTCGGGGTTTCCGGTGGATCGTGGTTGGGATCTGGAGGGGTTGTACGACCCGGAGGGGGAGCGTGCGGGGACGTCGTACACGCGTGAGGGCGGGTTTCTTCACGAGGCGGCGGAGTTCGACGCGGAGTTCTTCGGTATCTCGCCGCGTGAGGCGCTGGCGATGGATCCGCAGCAGCGGCTGCTGCTGGAGGTGGCCTGGGAGGCGCTGGAGCGTGCGGGCGTGGACCCGGTCTCGCTGCGCGGCAGCCACACCGGCGTCTACGCCGGAACGTTCATGTTCCGTGACGACACCGCGGAACAAGGAGGCGCCGAGGGCCAGCGGATGACCGGCAGCGCGGCCAGCGTGCTGTCGGGTCGCGTGTCCTACACCCTCGGCCTGGAAGGCCCCGCGCTGACGGTGGATACGGCGTGTTCGTCGTCGTTGGTGGCGTTGGACATGGCGGTGCAGGCGCTGCGGCGGGGTGAGTGCTCGCTGGCGTTGGCGGGTGGTGTGACGGTGATGTCGACGCCGGGCACGTTCGTGGAGTTCTCGCGGCAGAGGGGGCTTTCCGCTGACGGGCGGTGCAAGGCGTTCGCGGCGTCGGCCGATGGTACGGGCTGGGCCGAGGGCGTGGGTGTGCTGGTGGTGGAGCGGTTGTCGGATGCGCGGCGGCTGGGTCACCGGGTGCTGGCGGTGGTGCGGGGCAGTGCGGTCAACCAGGACGGTGCGTCCAATGGTCTGACGGCGCCGAACGGTCCGTCGCAGCAGCGGGTGATCCAGCGGGCCCTGGCGGGTGCGGGGTTGGCGGTGCATGAGGTGGACGCGGTCGAGGCGCACGGCACGGGTACGCGGCTGGGTGATCCGATCGAGGCGCAGGCGCTGCTGGCCACCTATGGCCAGGGTCGTGAGGGCGAACCGCTGTATCTGGGGTCGGTCAAGTCGAACATCGGGCACACGCAGGCTGCGGCCGGTGTCGGTGGTGTCATCAAGATGGTGATGGCGATGCGGCACGGTGTGCTGCCGCGCACTCTGCACGTGGACGAGCCGTCCCCGTTCGTGGACTGGGAGTCGGGTGCGGTGGAACTGCTCACCGAGCAGCGGCAGTGGCCCGACACCGGCCGCCCCCGCCGCTCCGCCGTGTCCGCGTTCGGCATCAGCGGGACCAATGCGCACGTCATCCTCGAACAGGCCCCCGCCGAAGACCCGGCCGACACCGACACCGGCACGGGACGCACGCCCGTCACCGCGCCGCTGCTGCTGTCGGCCAAGTCGCCCCAGGCGCTGGCGGAGCAGGCCCGCCGGCTCCGCGCACACCTGGAGACGGCCGACGAGGTGGATCTGCCGGACCTCGCCTACTCGCTGGCCACCACCCGGACGGCATTCGACCACCGCGCGGCGCTCTTCGCCGACAACCGCCGGGAACTGCTGGAGGCCCTGGACGCGCTGACCGCGGGAAGCCCGTCCGCGCGGCTCGTCACCGGCGCGCCGGCGAGCGGCAGGACTGCCTTCCTGTTCACCGGACAGGGCAGCCAGCGGGCCGGAATGGGACGCGAACTGTACGACGCCTTCCCGGTGTTCGCCGAGGCTCTCGACGCCGTGTGCGCCGAACTCGACCGGCACGTGGGGCGCTCGGTACGGGACGTGATCTTCGCGGACTCCGATGAGTGGGAGGGGCCGCTGCTGCACCAGACGGTGTTCACGCAGACCGGCCTCTTCGCCCTCGAAGTGGCCCTGTTCCGGCTGGCCGAGAGCCTCGGACTGCACGCCGACTACGTCGCCGGTCACTCGATCGGTGAACTCGTGGCCGCCCACGTGTCGGGCGTGCTGTCCCTCGGCGACGCGGCGGCGCTGGTCGCGGCCCGCGGCAAGCTGATGCAGGCCCTGCCGCAGGACGGCGCCATGGTCTCCGTCCTCGCCCCCGAGGACGAGGTCGCGGCGCTTCTGGCGGGGCGCGAGCACGAGGTGGCCGTCGCCGCCGTCAACGGGCCCGCGTCCGTGGTGATCTCCGGCGACACGGTGGCCGCGCTCGTCGTCGCCAAGGAACTGGAGAGCCGGGGCCGCAAGACCCGGCGGCTCAACGTCAGCCACGCCTTCCACTCACCCCGCATGGACCCCATGCTGGACGAGTTCCGTGCCGTGGCCGACCGGCTCGCCTTCGCGCCGCCGGTCATCCCGATCGTGTCCAACGTGACCGGTGGGCTCCTGACCGCCGAGGAGGTCTGCTCACCGGAGTACTGGGTCCGGCACGTGCGCGAGGCCGTCCGGTTCAACGACGGAATACGTACGCTCCAGAGCGCCGGCGTGACGACATTCGTGGAACTCGGCCCGGACGGCGTGCTGTCGGCCATGGGCCGGGACTGCGTCGAGGACACGGAGGGCACGGAACCGGAATTCGTCCCCCTGCTGCGCAAGGACCGCACGGACACCCTGGCGGTCACCCACGGGCTGGCACGACTGCACGTCAGGCACCTGAGCCCGTCCTGGGACGCGCTGTTCGACGGCTCCGGCGCCCACCGGGTCGAACTGCCCACCTACGCCTTCCAGCGCAAGCACTACTGGGCCGGGCCCACGGCCCGCACCGCCGACGTCGGCGCCGCGGGGCTGTCCCCGGCCGATCACCCGCTGCTCGGCGCGACACTGACCCGGGCCGACACCGACGAGACCGTCCTCACCGGCCGGCTCTCCCTGCGGACCCACCCCTGGCTGGCCGATCACGCCGTGCTGGGCCGGGTACTGCTCCCGGGCACCGCCTTCGTGGAGATGGCGCTGCGCGCCGGCGCCGAGGGCGGTGCCGGGGAACTGGAGGAACTCACCCTCGAAGCACCCCTGGTCCTGCCCGAGACCGGCTCTGTGCGGCTGCAGGTTGCGGTGGGAGCACCGGACGAGTCGGGACGCCGTTCCGTCACCGTCCACTCCCGCCCCGAGGGCGGAACCTTCGAGGAACCGTGGACCCGGCACGCCGGCGGCACGCTGGCACCCGAGCAGACGCCCGCCGGCTTCGACCTGGTGGTGTGGCCGCCGCGCGACGCGCAGCCGGTGGACCTGACCGGCCGCTACGCCGACCTCGCCCGTCAGGGCTTCGACTACGGGCCGGCGTTCCAGGGACTGCGGGCCGTCTGGCGCCGGGGCGACGAGGTCTTCGCCGAACTCGCCCTGCCCGACGACCAGAAGGAACAGGCGTCCGCCTTCGGGCTGCACCCGGCCCTGCTGGACTCGGCCCTGCACGCCATCGAGCTGGGGGTGCTGCCGGGCACCGGCGAACCACGACTGCCGTTCGTGTGGAGCGGGGTGCGCCACCACGCCCTGGGCGCGACGGCGGCACGGGCACGGCTGACCCCCGCGGGCTCCGGGGCGGTGACCATCGAGGTCACCGACGCGGCGGGCATGCCGGTCGCCACGGTCGAGTCGCTCGCGGTGCGGGCCGTGTCCGCCGAGCAGCTGGGCGCGGCCGGCGGGCGCAGCCATGAGGCGCTGTTCCGGCCTTCCTGGGTGGCGGTGAACGCTGGCCCCGAGACGCCGGCCCGGCCCTGGACCGTCCTGGGCGACGACCCGCTGGAGCTGCCCGGCGCCGAACGGTTCACCGGTCCGGCGGCACTGGGCGCCGCCGTCGCCGCCGGAGCCCCGGTTCCCGGCCTGGTGGTGGCGCCGCTGACGACACGGGCCGCCTCCGTGGGTGACGCCGTGCACCGCGCCCTGACACTGGCGCGGGACTGGCTCGCCGACGAGCGGCTCACCGCGTCCCGGCTGGCCGTGGTGACGCGGCGGGCGGTCGCCGCCGCCCCGGACGAGGACGTGCTCGACCTTCCGCACGCCGCCGCATGGGGTCTGCTGCGCACGGCGCAGACCGAGAACCCGGACCGGATCGTGCTGGTGGACCTGGACACCGCCGACGCCGACGTCGACGCCGGCACGGACGCCGAGCAGGCGATCGGCAAGGCGCTGGCCGCGCACGAGCAGCAGGTCGTGGTCCGGGCCGGAACCCCGCGCACCCTCCGGCTGGAGCGGGCCGTGGTCCCGGCCGACGCTTCGGCACCCTGGGACCCGGACGGAACGGTGCTGATCACCGGTGCCACCGGAGCACTGGGCGGCACGCTGGCCCGCCACCTCGTCACCGACCACGGCGTACGGCACCTGCTGCTGACGAGCCGCCGGGGCCCGGCGGCCGACGGCGCGGCCGAACTCCAGGCCGGCCTCGCGGCCCTGGGCGCCGAGGTGACCGTCGCGGCCTGTGACGTCGCCGACCGGGACGCCCTGGCCGCACTGCTCGCCGGCATCCCCGAAGAGCATCCGCTGACCGGGGTGGTGCACGCGGCCGGCGTGCTCGACGACGGCGTCCTGGAGTCGCTTACCCCCGAGCGGATCGACCGGGTCCTGCGGCCCAAGGCCGACGCCGCCTGGAACCTGCACGAGGCAACCCGCGACCTGCGGCTGTCCGCGTTCGTCCTCTACTCCTCCATCCAGGGACTCGCCGGCGGCGCGGGCCAGGCCAACTATGCGGCGGCCAACACCTTCCTCGACGCCCTGGCACAGCACCGTAGGGCCCTGGGACTGCCGGCCACCTCGCTCGCCTGGGGCCCCTGGGCGGAAGGCGGCATGGCGGCCGAACTCACGGAGGCCGACCGCAACCGGTTCGCGAAGACCGGCATGGTCGCGATCACCTCGGCTCAGGGCATGGAACTGTTCGACGCCGCACTCGGGACGGACGCGGCCGCGCTGGTGCCGCTGCCGCTCGACACGACGGCGCTCAGAGCGCTCGGCGCCGACGCGCCGCCCCTGCTGCGCGGCCTGGTCCGGGCGCCGGCCCGCCGCGCCGCGTCCGCCGGCCCGGCCACCGGGCAGGCCCCCTCCGGGCCGACCCTCGCCGAGCGGCTGACGGCGCTCACGGCGGACGAGCAGCAGCAGGTCCTGCTGGACCTCGTGTGCGCCGAGATCGCGGCGACGCTGGACTACGGCGCATCGGACACGGTCGATGCCACGCGCGGATTCAAGGAACTGGGTCTGGACTCGCTGACCGCCGTGGAACTGCGCAACCGACTCGGCAAGGCGACCGGGCTGCGGCTGTCCGCGACCCTCGTCTTCGACTACCCGACCCCCGAGGCCGTCGCCGGACACCTGCTGACGGTGCTCGCCCCCGAGCCGTCGTCGGCGGTCGCCGGCACACCCGACGAGACCGAGATCCGCCGCGTGCTCGCATCCGTCCCGGTGGACAGCCTCCGGCAGGCGGGCCTGCTCGACGGACTGCTCCGGCTCGCACACGACGTCGACGCCGCGGCCGGCGAGCGGAGCGGTGGCTCCGACGAGCCGGAGGACGGTGCCGACCTCATCGACGACATGGATGTCGACGCCCTCATTCGCATGGTCCGCGCCAGTTCCGAGACCTGATAGTGCTGAACGGGAGAAATGATGACGAACACGGCATCCGACGCAGTGGTCGAAGCGCTGCGAGACTCGCTCAAGGAGAACGCCAGACTGCGCCGCAAGAACCAGGAACTGGCCGCCGCCGGCCAGGAACCCATCGCCATTGTGGGGATGGGGTGCCGGTATCCGGGTGGTGTGGGGTCGCCGGAGGATCTGTGGCGGTTGGTGGTGTCGGGCGGGGACGCGATCTCGGGGTTTCCGGTGGATCGTGGTTGGGATCTGGAGGGGTTGTACGACCCGGAGGGGGAGCGTGCGGGGACGTCGTACACGCGTGAGGGCGGGTTCCTTCACGAGGCGGCGGAGTTCGACGCGGAGTTCTTCGGTATCTCGCCGCGTGAGGCGCTGGCGATGGATCCGCAGCAGCGGCTGCTGCTGGAGGTGGCCTGGGAGGCGCTGGAGCGTGCGGGCGTGGACCCGGTCTCGCTGCGCGGCAGCCACACCGGCGTCTACGCCGGGCAGATGTACCACGACTACGGCCCCCAGCTGCACCACCCGGTGGAAGGCGTCGATGGCTACCGGCTGACCGGGGGGCTGGGCAGCGTGCTGTCGGGCCGGGTCTCCTACGCCTTCGGTTTCGAGGGTCCGGCGGTCACGGTGGATACGGCGTGTTCGTCGTCGTTGGTGGCGTTGGACATGGCGGTGCAGGCGCTGCGGCGGGGTGAGTGCTCGCTGGCGTTGGCGGGTGGTGTGACGGTGATGTCGACGCCGGGCACGTTCGTGGAGTTCTCTCGGCAGAGGGGGCTTTCCGCTGACGGGCGGTGCAAGGCGTTCGCGGCGTCGGCCGATGGTACGGGCTGGGCCGAGGGCGTGGGTGTGCTGGTGGTGGAGCGGTTGTCGGATGCGCGGCGGCTGGGTCACCGGGTGCTGGCGGTGGTGCGGGGCAGTGCGGTCAACCAGGACGGTGCGTCCAATGGTCTGACGGCGCCGAACGGTCCGTCGCAGCAGCGGGTGATCCAGCGGGCCCTGGCGGGTGCCGGGTTGGCGGTGCACGAGGTGGACGCGGTCGAGGCGCACGGGACGGGTACGCGGCTGGGTGATCCGATCGAGGCGCAGGCGCTGCTGGCCACTTACGGCCAGGGGCGTGAGGGCGAACCGCTGTATCTGGGGTCGGTCAAGTCGAACATCGGGCACACGCAGGCTGCGGCCGGTGTCGGTGGTGTCATCAAGATGGTGATGGCGATGCGGCACGGTGTGCTGCCGCGCACTCTGCACGTGGACGAGCCGTCCCCGTTCGTGGACTGGGAGTCGGGTGCGGTGGAACTGCTCACCGAGCAGCGGCAGTGGCCCGACACCGGCCGCCCCCGCCGCTCCGCGGTCTCCTCCTTCGGCATCAGCGGCACCAATGCGCACGTCATCCTCGAACAGGCCCCCGCCGAAGACCCGGCCGACAGCGACACCGGCACCGGCACCGGCACCGACAGCGACACCGGCACCGGCCCGGCAGTGCTGCCTCTGGTGCTGTCCGCCAGGAACACCGAAGCGCTCACCGCCCAGGCCAGGCAGCTGCGCGAACACGTCACCACGCCCGCCGCCGGCGCCCAGATGCTGGACGTCGCGTTCAGCCTCGCCGCGCGCTCGGTGTTCGACCACCGCGCCGTGGTGCTCGGTTCCGACGAGGCGGAACTGCAGGACGGCCTCGCCGCACTGGCCGAAGGACGCCCCGCTCCCGGAGTCGTCACGGGCGTCGCCGACCGGAGCGGCAAGGTGGCCTTCCTGTTCACCGGACAGGGCAGCCAGCGACCGGGAATGGGACGCGAACTGTACGCCGCGTACCCGGCGTTCGCCCGAGCCCTCGACGCCGTCTGCGACGCCTTGGACAGCCACCTGGCCCGCCCGCTGCGCGAGATCATGTTCGCCGAGGACGGCACGGAGAACGCCGGACTGCTGAACCGGACCGTCCACACCCAGGCGGCGCTGTTCGCCCTCGAGGTGGCACTGTTCCGCCTCCTGGAGTCCTGGGGGCTGCGCCCGGACTTCCTGATGGGCCACTCGGTCGGCGAACTCGCCGCCGCGCACGTGGCCGGGGTGCTCTCCCTGGACGACGCCGCCGCCCTGGTGGCCGCCCGCGGCAGCCTGATGCAGGCCCTGCCCGCGGGAGGTGCCATGGTGTCGGTGCTGGCCACCGAGGACGAGGTGACCGGCCTGCTGAAGGGCCACGAGGCCGAGGTGTCCGTCGCCGCCGTCAACGGCCCCGCGTCCGTGGTGATCTCCGGCGACGAGGACACGGTGCTGCGGATCACCGCCGAACTCGACGCCGCCGGCGTCAAGACGCGCCGGCTCAACGTCAGCCACGCCTTCCACTCGCCCCACATGGACCCCATGCTGGACGAGTTGCGCGCGACCGCCGGAAAGCTGGAGTTCTCCCGGCCGGTCACACCGATCGTCTCCAACGTGACCGGCCGCGTCCTCACCGCCGACGAGGCCCGCTCCGCGGACTACTGGGCCGACCACATCCGCCGGGCGGTGCGCTTCCACGACGGCATACGGACCCTGCACGCCGAAGGGGTGGAGACCTACGTCGAGCTGGGACCGGACGCCGTACTCACCGCCATGGCGCAGGACTGCCTGAGCGGGACCGGAGACACCGAGCCGCTGCTGCTCGCCACCCAGCGACGCGGCAGACCACAGGTCCGCACGCTCACCACCGCGGTGGCCGAGGCCCACGCGAACGGAGCCGTCCGGGCGAACTGGCCGGCGCTGTTCGCCGGTTCCGGCACCCGGCGGGTGGAACTGCCCACCTACCCCTTCCAGCGGCACCGGTACTGGCTGGAGACGCCTGCCCCGCAGGCCGACGGCGACGGCGGCCAGGACGAGCAGTTCTGGACCGCGGTCCGGGAGCGCGACCTCGCGGCGCTGGAGGACCTGCTCGGCACCGACACCTCCGGCGCACTCGCGGAACTGCTGCCGGCGCTCGCCTCATGGCGTGAGGACAGCGTCCGGCGCTCCGTCACCGGCTCCTGGCGGTACCGGGCCGCCTGGTGGCCCGCTGCCGTGCCCGCCGAGGGAACGCTCACCGGCACCTGGCTGGTCGTCGTACCCGCGGCACTCTCCGGGTCCGACCTGATCGCCTCGACCGAGGCGACACTGGCCGGACGGGGCGCCCAGGTGCGCCGGGTGACCGTCGACCCGGCGCGAACCGACCGGGACACGCTCGCTCGGCAGCTCGCCGAGGCCGCCGGCGACACACCCGCTGAAGGCGTTCTGTCGCTGCTCGCGCTGGACACCGCCCCACACGGCGACCACCCCACGGTGACCCGGGGCGTCCTCGCGAGCCTGCTGCTGATCCAGGCGGTCACCGAGACGGCCGAGCCGCCCCGGCTCTGGCTCCTCACCCAGGGCGCGGTCGCGACGGGAGGATCGGACACGCTCGACGACCCCGCCCAGGCGGCGGTGTGGGCCCTGCACCGGACCGCGGTACTCGAACACCCGCAGCTCCAGAGCGGCGTGGTCGACCTGCCGGCCGTCGCGGACGACAGCGCGCTGCGACGCCTGACGGCCGTGCTCGCCGAGCCCGCCGGCGAGGACCAGCTGGCCATCCGGCCCGCCGGTACGCTCGTGCGCCGACTGGTACGCGCCGCGACGGGAAGGCCGGGCGGCGACACGTACCAGCCCCGCGGCACCGTGCTGGTCACCGAGGGCACCTGGGGGATGGGCGCGCGGGTCGCGCGTCGGCTCGCCGCCCTCGGCGCCCGGCACCTGCTGCTCACCCACTCCCCGGGCGCCGAGGGCCCGGGTCTGCCGGAAACCCTGGAGCAACTCTCCGCGGCGGGCGCCCAGGTGACCGTGGTCCCCTGCGACCTCGCCGACCGGGCCGCCGTGGCCGCACTGCTGGACGGCATCCCTGCGGAGCAGCCGCTGACCGCCGTGTTCCACACCGCCGGCGACCCGCGCACCGCCACGCTGGCCGAGACGGACCCGGCGGAGTTCGCCACCACGGTGAGCTCCATCGCCGCGGGCGCGGCCCATCTGCACGACCTCGTGGACGCCGAGACCCTGGACGCCTTCGTCCTGTTCTCGTCGATCGCCGGCGTGTGGGGGAGCGGCGGCCAGGGCGCGTACGGCGCGGCCAACGCCTACCTCGACGCGCTCGCCGAGCACCGCCGGGGCAGCGGCCGGACCGCGACCGCGCTCGCCTGGGGCCTGTGGGCGGACACCCCGTCCACCGCCGTCGAGGCGCCGGACCCGGCCGCCGAGCAGCTCCGCCGGGAACAGCTCCGCCGCCGCGGACTCGCCGGCATGGCACCCGACCTCGCTCTCGACGCCATGGCCGAGAGCATCGGACAGGCCGAAGCGGCCTACGTCATCGCCGACGTGGACTGGGAGCTGTTCGCCCCGGCCCTCACCGCCGTCCGGCCCAGCCCGCTGATCAGCGGACTGCCCGAGGTCGACCAGGCGCTGAACCAGGCGGAGGGCGAGAGCGGGGCCCGCACCTCCGAGGCCGCGGACACACTGCTGCAGTCCCTGGCCGGGCTGCCCGAGCCGGAACAGGAACGTGTGCTGACCGACCTGGTCCGCACGGAGATCGCCGCCGTCCTGGGGCACTCCGGTTCCGAGGCGGTCCCCGCCACCCGAGCCCTGAAGGACCTGGGACTCGATTCCCTGGCCGCGGTGTCGCTGCGCAACAGGCTGGGAGTGGTGACCGGGCTGCGGCTCCCCGCCACGCTCGTCTTCGACCATCCCAACCCGGCCGCGGTGGCCGCCTTCCTGCGCGCCGAGATCGCGCCGGCGCAGGCGGGTACCCCCGTCGACCAGGAGTTGGACCAGCTGCAGTCCCTGATCGCCGCGCACTCCGGCGACCAGACTGTGCGGGAGCGGATCGGCGCCCGCCTTCAGTCCCTCCTGGCGGAGCTGACCGGCCAGGACGCGGAGGTCGCCGCCGTCGCGGCGCAGCTGGAGGAGGCCTCCGACGAGGACATCTTCGCCTTCATCGACAGCGAGCTCGGCACCCCCTGACCCGGCGGCACGGCAGGACACCTGCCAGACATCAGCGAGGAACGAATGAACGCCACACCTGACGAGAAAAAGCTCCGGGAATACCTCAAGCGCGTGACCGTCGAGCTGACGGAGTCGCGCCGCCGCCTGAAGGACTCCGAGGACAAGCGCCGCGAACCCCTCGCGATCGTGGGGATGAGCTGCCGCTACCCGGGCGGTGTGCGGTCCCCCGAGGACCTGTGGAACGTGGTCGCGTCCGGGGCCGACGTGATCGCGGGCTTCCCCACCGACCGGGGATGGGACGAGAACCTCTACGACCCCGATCCGGACCGGACCGGCCGGACCGTAACCCGGCAGGGCGGATTCCTGTACGAGGCGGCGGAGTTCGACGCCGAGTTCTTCGGTATCTCGCCACGTGAGGCACTGGCGATGGACCCGCAGCAGCGGCTCTTCCTGGAAGTCGCCTGGGAGGCGCTGGAACGGGCGGGCATCGACCCCCTCACCCTGCGCGGCAGCCGCACCGGCGTCTACGCCGGCTGCGTCACCGACGACTACCAGCTCACGCTCCAGCAGGCCCCCGGCGAGATCGAGGGCTACAAGATGACGGGCGCCGCACGCAGCGTGCTGTCGGGCCGGGTCTCCTACACCCTGGGCCTGGAGGGCCCGGCCGTGACGTTGGACACGGCCTGCTCCTCCTCGCTGGTGGCGCTCGACCTGGCGGCGCAGGCCCTGCGCCGGGACGACTGCTCCATGGCGCTGGTGGGCGGTGTGACGATCCTCGCCACACCGACCGAGTTCGTGAACTTCAGCCGCCAGCGGGGCTTCTCCCCGGACGGGCGGTGCAAGGCGTTCGCGGCGTCGGCCGATGGTACGGGCTGGGCCGAGGGCGTGGGTGTGCTGGTGGTGGAGCGGTTGTCGGATGCGCGGCGGCTGGGTCACCGGGTGCTGGCGGTGGTGCGGGGCAGTGCGGTCAACCAGGACGGTGCGTCCAATGGTCTGACGGCGCCGAACGGTCCGTCGCAGCAGCGGGTGATCCAGCGGGCCCTGGCGGGTGCCGGGTTGGCGGTGCACGAGGTGGACGCGGTCGAGGCGCACGGCACGGGTACGCGGCTGGGTGATCCGATCGAGGCGCAGGCGCTGCTGGCCACCTATGGCCAGGGTCGTGAGGGCGAACCGCTCTATCTGGGGTCGATCAAGTCGAACATCGGCCACACCCTGGGCGCCGCCGGCACGGCCGGTGTCATCAAGATGGTGATGGCGATGCGGCACGGTGTGCTGCCGCGCACCCTGCACGTGGACGAGCCGTCCCCGTTCGTGGACTGGGAGTCGGGCGCGGTGGAACTGCTCACCGAGCAGCGGCAGTGGCCCGACACCGGCCGCCCCCGCCGCTCCGCCGTGTCCGCGTTCGGAATGAGCGGGACCAATGCGCACGTCATCCTCGAACAGGCCCCCGCCGAAGACCCCGCCGACGCACAGGAACAGCGGACCGGGGGAAGCCCACCGGCCGAGCTGCCGATCCTGGTCTCGGCGCGCAGCCGGGACGCCCTGAAGGCCCAGGCCGCCCGGCTCGCCGCCCACCTGTCCGCGCACCCCGGGGACGACCTCGCCGACATCGGTCATTCCCTCGTCACGACCCGCGCCATGCTCGACCGCCGGGCCGTCGTCATCGGCGGAGACCGCGACTCCGTGACGGCCGGTCTGACGGCTCTCGCGACCGGCGAGAACCGCGCCCAGGTGGTCAGCGGGACCGCGCGGGACCACGGCCGGACGGTCTTCGTCTTCCCGGGCCAGGGCTCCCAGTGGGCCGGCATGGCCGTCGCACTCCTCGACAGCGCACCCGTCTTCGCGGACCGTCTGCGCGAGTGCGCGAGGGCCGTAGGCGCCCACGTCGAGTGGGACGTGGAGGACGTCCTGCGCGAGCGGGAGGGCGCCCCCTCACTGGACCGCATCGAGGTGGTGCAGCCGGTGCTGTTCTCGGTGATGGTGTCCTTGGCCGAACTGTGGCGCTCCCACGGTGTGGAGCCGGACGCGGTCGTCGGCCACTCCCAGGGCGAGATAGCGGCGGCCGTCGTCTCCGGGGCCCTGACCCTCGAGGACGCGGCCCGGCTCATCGTCCTGCGCTCGCAGCTCTTCGCCGACGAACTCGTCGGCCGGGGCGCGGTCGCCTCGGTGGGAGCCTCGCGGGCCGAAGTGGAGCCGCGGCTCCAGCCCTACGGCGACGCACTGTCGATCGCCGGCATCAACAGTCCGAGCCTGGTCACGGTGGCGGGCGAACCCGAGGCCCTGGAGGAGCTGGTCGCCACCCTCACCGCGGAGGGCGTACGGGCCCGGGTCATCCCCGCCACGGTCGCCTCGCACTGCTCCCAGGTCGACCGCCTCCGGGACCGTATCGCCGAACTGCTGGACTTCGTACGCCCCCGGGCCGGTCGCGTCCCGCTGTACTCCACGGTCACCCGGGAGGTGCTGGACGGTTCCGAACTGACCGCCGACTACTGGTTCGAGAACTGCCGGCGCCCCGTCAGCTTCGAACCGGTGGTCCGCAAGCTCCTCTCCGACGGGTTCGACGTCTTCGTCGAGTCGAGCGCCCACCCGGTGCTCGCACTCGGTGTGGAGGAGACCGCCGAGGGCACCGAGGCCGAGGTCACCGTTGTCGGGACACTGCGCCGGGACCACGGCGGCCTGGAGCGCTTCTACGCCTCGCTCGCCGAACTGCACGTACGCGGCGTCCCCGTCGACTGGACCGGCGTCTTCGCCGGCAGCACGGCCCGCCGGGTGGAGCTGCCGACGTACGCGTTCCAGCGCCGCCGGTACTGGGTGCAGGCCGCTGCGGAACAGCACCCCGCCTCCGCCGACGCCATAGAGGCCGCGTTCTGGGAGACCGTGCAACGGGAGGACCTGGAGTCCCTCGCCGTCACGCTCGGCGTGGACACGGGACCGCTCGGCGCGGTGCTGCCCGCCCTCGCGTCCTGGTGGCGGGACAACCGCCTGCACGCGGAGCTGGACTCCCTGCGCTACAAGGCCGTCTGGCAGCCCGTCGGCGACCCCCTGCCGACGGCGCTCGCCGGCACCTGGCTGGTCGCGGTACCCGCCGGCGCCGCGGACACGCCGCTCGTCCGGGCCGTCGTCCGGGCGCTGGAGGACGGCGGGGCCCGCCCCCGCACCGTCGTCGTCGAACCCGGCACCGACCGCGCGGACCTCGCCACCCGGCTGCGCGAGGAGACCGGCGACGAGCCGCCCGCCGGAGTGCTGTCCCTGCTGCCGCTGGACGGCACGGCCGACGAGCCGCACCCCGCACTGCCGCACGGCTTGGCCGGCACCCTGCTGCTCCTGCAGGCCGTGTCCGACGCGGGCTTCGACCGCCGCGTGTGGTCGGTGACCCGCGGGGCCGTCGCCACCGGCACCGCCGACCGCGTCGAGGACCCAGTGCAGGCCCAGGTATGGGGGCTGGGCGAGGTCGCGCTGCTGGAGGTGCCCCACCTGTGGGCCGGTGTCGTCGACCTGCCGGAGGCACCCGCGGAGCGGGACCTGGGCCGACTGACCGCGGTCCTCGCCGGAGCCGGGGAGGAGAGCCGGCTTGCGCTGCGGCCCTACGGGCTCTTCGCTCGCAGGCTGGTGCGTGCCCCTCGGGGCGGTGACGGCACCGCCTCCGCCGGCCTGCCGACACGGGGCACCGTCCTGATCACCGCGGGCACCCACGGACCTGGCGCGCACCTGGCCCGCCGGCTCGCCGAGGCCGGGGCCGAACACCTGCTGCTGACCGTCGCGCCGGAGGCCCCCTCCGACGCCACGGAGCACCTCGTCGCCGAACTCCACGCCTCGGGCACCCGGGTGACCGTGTCGACCGCAGACCCGGCCGACCGCGACGCCCTGGTCGGCCTGCTGGCGCACTTGGCGGACGAGGCGCCGCTCACCGCCGTCTTCCACACCGCGGGCCTGCTGGAGGAAGAGGCGCTCGGCACGCTCACCCCCGCCCGGCTGGAGGCCGTACTGCGCACCAAGGCGCTCGGTGCGCGTCATCTCCACGAGCTGACGCGCACCCTGGACCTGTCGGCGTTCGTCCTGTTCTCCTCGGTCACCACCGCCCTCGGCGGCGGTCTCGGACTCGCCGGCTACGCGGCGGCCAACGCCTACCTGGACGCGCTGGCCGAGCACCGCAGGGCGCACGGCCTGCCAGCGACCTCGCTGGCCTGGGGCGTGTGGGACGAGGAACCCGCCGAGTCCGAGGCGGCGGCCGCCGCGCAGACCCGGCGTGAACGGCTGACCCGGCGCGGACTGCCGCCGATCGACCCGCAGCGGGCCCTCACCGCACTGCGCCAGGCACTCGACGAGGACGCCTCGGCCCTGGTCGTCGCCGACGTCGACTGGAACACCTATCTGCGGGTGCTGGCCGCGGGAGGCCCCGGGCCGCTGCTCGGCGGCATCCCCGAGGTCAGGCGGGCGCTGCAGGGCGCGGGTTCCGCGGACGCGGACCGCGCCACGGCGACGGTCCTGGTGAAGCTGCGGGAGGCGAGCCCGGCCGAGCGTCTCACGCTGCTGCAGGACCTGGTGCGGACCGAGATCGCCCACCTCCTCGGACACGACGACCCTCAGGCCGTCGACGCCCACCGGGACTTCCTCGAACTCGGAATGGACTCCGTGGGCGCCGTCGCCCTGCGCAACCGCCTGGACGCCGTACTGCAGCTCAAGCTGCCCGCCCGGGTCATCCTGGATCGGCGCACCCCGGACGCCCTGGCCCGCTTCCTGCGGGACGAACTCGACCGGGACGGCGGCCCGACGGGTACGGTGGACGACCTGGCGGCGCAGTACGTGCGCGCCGCCGCCGAAGGCCGGGCCGACACGCTGCACGACCGGATCGCCGAGGTGGCGAGCGGCCGTCCGTCCTTCGATGTCCCCGAGTCCGCCGACGTCCCCGACCCGGTGGCCGTCGCCACCGGTAGCCGGCAGCCCTCGCTGATCTGCTTCCCCACCGTCCTCGCCACCTCCGGCCCGCACCAGTTCGCTCGGTTCGCCGCCCCCTTCGGCGGTGACCGGGACGTCTCGGCGCTCTCGCTGCCCGGCTTCGTGGAGGGCACACGCCTGCCGGCGACCCTCGACGCGATCACCGGCGCGGTGGCCGAAGCGGTGATCCGCCGCGCGGACGGCGCCCCGTTCGCCCTCATCGGCTACTCGTCCGGCGGTCTCCTCGCCCACGCGGTCGCCGCGCGGCTGGAGGCCGAGGGCGTCTTCCCCGAGGCGCTGATCCTCCTCGACACCTTCCTGCCCGACAGCGAAGCGCTCACGGAGATCGGCCCCGCGCTGTTGGCGGGCATGGCGGAGCGACTTGGGGAGTTCGCGCCCCTGAGCACCGACCGCATCACCGCCATGGGCCGCTACCTGGATCTCCTCTCCGGCTGGCAGCCGGCCGACGTCAAGGCGCCCGTCCTGCTCGTGCGGCCCGCCGAGCCCGTGCCCGGTGCCCCCCGGCCGCTCGACGGCGGCGGGCAGTCCACCTGGCAGTGGCGCCACGACGCCGTCGAGGTGCCGGGCGACCACTTCTCGATGATCGAGGAGCACGTCACGACCACCGCGCGGACCGTCCACACATGGCTCGACAGCACATCCCCCGCAGTGTCCGCGACCACCACCTCGGCAAAGGAGAAGTCGGCATGAAACGGAGCCCCGTCCTGATCGTGGGCGCGGGACCGGTCGGGCTGGCCGTCGCGAGCGCGCTGTGGCAGCGCGGCATCGAGGCGCGCATCGTGGAGGCCCAGACCGAGCCGCACACCGGCTCCCGGGCCGTCCAGCTTCACCCGCCCACCCTGCGTGTCTTCCGGGAGGTCGGCATCCTCGACGAGGCCGAGCGGGAGGGGCTGAGGATCCGCTCCACCAGCTACCACCTGGCCGGCGGCCGCACCCTGCGCGTGGCGCTCGGCACGGAGAACGAGCCCCTGATGCTCCCCCAGGAGAACACCAGCCGGCTGCTGGAGGCCGCTCTGGAACGGGCCGGTGGCCGGGTGGAGCGATCCGTCCGCGTGACCGACGTGGCCACCACCGCGGGTGTCGTCACCGTGAAGGCCGAGACACCGCACGGCCCGGAGGCGATCGAGGCCGACTGGCTCGTCGCCGCCGACGGAGTGCGGAGCATCGTCCGGGAGAAGCTGGGCATCGACTTCGTCGGCTCCCCGGTGTCCACGGGTTTCCTGCTCGCCGAGGGCAGGATCGACGGCGCGCTCGAACGGGACGCGGTGCACTACTTCCTGGGCCGTACGGGCTCGGTCGTCTTCGCCGCCATGCCCGGTGACCGCATCCGGGTCTCCGGTGCGGTCCCGGACAGCCATCCGGTCACGGCCGAGGGCGTGCAGCAGCTCCTCGACGAACGCGGCCCGGGCGGCATCACGATCGAGGACCTCGACATGGTCAACCGGTTCACCAGCCAGGAGCGGATCGCCTCGGTCCTGCACACCGAGCGCTGCTTCCTGGTGGGAGATGCTGCCCACACACACTCACCCCTCGGCGGGCAGGGCCTCAACCTCGGGCTCCAGGACGCCCACAACCTGGCGTGGAAGCTGGCGGGTGTCATCAACGGGGAGCTGCATCCGCGGATTCTCGACACCTACGAGCCCGAGCGGCGCCAGGCCGCAGAGCAGATCGTCCGTGCCACTCACCGGTTCCTGAAGGTCTTCACACTCGGCCCCGCGGCGGCACGGGTACGCAACAGGGCGTGGCGCGCCCTCGAGGCAACGGGCCTGCTCCGCCGCTGGTTCGTGCCGCTGCTGGC
Organism: Streptomyces sp. HUAS ZL42; assembly: GCF_040782645.1. GTDB lineage: Bacteria > Actinomycetota > Actinomycetes > Streptomycetales > Streptomycetaceae > Streptomyces. The sequence continues at coordinate 1,911,535 of NZ_CP160403.1, read as the reverse complement.
CGGGTGGCGGGTCCACTACCCGGACACGCTGTCCGAGCGGCCGCCGCACGGAGAACGGAAGGCGGACCGGCTCGCGGCCGCCCGGCCGGGCCGACTGCCGGAGCCCGGTCTGCGGGCTCCGCACTGGGTGCCGCCCGCCGTGGTGGACGGTCCCCCCGGATTCCGGCTGCTGACGCTGGGTCCGGCCGACGGCGGAGCGGACCGGCGCGGCCGGGCGTTCGCCGGAGCGTCACCCGTGCTGCTCCGCCACGACCACATGGTTCGGCGATCCTCGGGCTTTCTGCTCCTGCGGCCCGACGGCTACGTCGCCGCCTCGGGCACCAGCCCCGCCGAACTCGCCGATGCCGGGCGCCTGCTGGCCCGCATCGCGCTGTCAGACCCGTCCATGACCTCAGGCCGCGAAGGAGCGTAGCGATGCTGGCCCATGAGCGCCTGGCAGAACTGATCGAAGTGAAGTCGCTGACCCGTCAGGGTCCCGACCCGCAAGCGACCGAGCGTCAGCATGCCAAGGGCAAGCTGACCGCCCATGAACGTATCGAACTGCTTCTGGACGACGGCACGTTCCAGGAGATCGAGACCCTGCGGCGGCACCGGTCGACCGCGTTCGGCATGGAACGGCGCCGACCGTACTCCGACGGCGTGGTCACCGGATGGGGAAAGGTGCACGGACGCACGGTGTTCGTGTACGCGCACGACTTCCGCATCTTCGGCGGCGCGCTGGGCGAGGCCCACGCCGCCAAGATCCACAAGCTGATGGATCTCGCCGAGGCCGCGGGGGCACCACTGGTGTCCCTCAACGACGGTGCCGGCGCGCGGATCCAGGAAGGCGTCACCGCACTGGCGGGCTACGGCGGGATCTTCCAGCGCAACACCCGCAACTCGGGGGTGATCCCGCAGATCAGCGTGATGCTCGGTCCCTGCGCGGGCGGTGCGGCGTATTCGCCCGCGCTCACCGACTTCGTCTTCATGGTCCGCGAGACCTCGCAGATGTTCATCACCGGACCCGATGTCGTGCAGGCCGTGACCGGCGAACAGGTGTCCATGGACGGTCTGGGCGGCGCCGACGTCCATGGCGGCACCTCCGGCGTCGCCGGCTTCGTCTACGACGACGAGGAGAGCTGCCTGGAGGAGGTCCGGTACCTGCTCTCGCTGCTGCCGCAGAACAACCGGGAGCTGCCGCCGGTCGAGTCGAGCGCCGACCCGGCCGACCGCCCCAACGACTCCCTGCTGCACCTGGTCCCCACCGACCCGAACCAGGCGTACGACATGCGCGAGGTAATCCAGGAGATCGTCGACAACGGCGAGTTCTTCGAGGTTCACGAGCTGTGGGCGACGAACATCGTGTGCGCGCTGGCACGCCTGGACGGACATGTGGTCGGTGTCGTCGCCAACCAGCCGGCCTCGGTGGCCGGGGTCCTGGACATCCACGCGTCGGAGAAGGCGGCACGCTTCGTCTCCACATGCGACGCCTTCAACATCCCGCTGGTCACCATGGTCGACGTGCCCGGCTTCCTGCCGGGCGTCGACCAGGAGCACAACGGCATCATCCGGCACGGAGCCAAACTGCTGTACGCGTACTGCAACGCCACCGTGCCCCGGGTGCAGCTGATCGTGCGCAAGGCCTACGGCGGCGCCTACATCGTCATGGACTCCCGTTCGATCGGCGCGGACATCTCCCTGGCGTGGCCCAGCAACGAGATCGCGGTGATGGGCGCCGAGGGTGCCGCCAACGTGATCTTCCGGCGGGAGATCGCCTCCGCGGACGACCCGGAGAGCGTGCGCAGGCAGAAGATCAAGGAGTACAAGGCGGAGCTGATGCATCCGTACTACGCGGCCGAGCGTGGCCTGGTCGACGACGTGATCGACCCGCGCGACACCCGGCAGGTACTGATCCGGTCGCTGGACATGCTCCGTTCCAAGCATGCCGAGCTCCCGTCCCGCAAGCATGGCAACCCCCCGGCGTAAGGAGCGGTGATGAACGATCTGTTGGTGCTGCGCGGCAGTCCCGGCGAGGAGGACGTGGCCGCCCTCCTCGCGGTGCTGCTCGCCAGGCAGCAGTCCGGCGGGACGGCGGGGCCCGGGGGAGACGCGGACGGGACGGCCGGGCTGCGACGCCGGGCCGGCTGGGCCCGGGGCCGGCGGTCCGCTCATCTGCCGGCCGGTTCCTGGCAGCACGTGTGACGAGGAACCATCCATCAGTCCATGGCCTGTGGGGCCACCCGACAACTTACGGAAGACGCATGCGCAAGGTGTTGATCGCCAACCGTGGCGAAATCGCTGTCCGGGTGGCTCGGGCGTGCCGGGATGCCGGAATCGCGAGCGTGGCCGTTTATGCCGACCCGGACCGGGACGCGTCGCATGTCCGCGCGGCGGATGAGGCGTTCGCTCTGGGCGGTGACACCCCGGCCACCAGCTACCTGGACATCGACAAGGTGCTGAAGGCGGCACGCGAGTCCGGTGCGGACGCCGTCCACCCGGGCTACGGCTTCCTGTCGGAGAACGCCGACTTCGCCCAGGCCGTTTTGGACGCCGGTCTGATCTGGATCGGCCCGCCCCCGCAGGCCATCCGCGACCTCGGTGACAAGGTCGCCGCCCGGCACATCGCCCAGCGCGCCGGAGCCCCGCTGGTGGCCGGCACCCCCGACCCCGTCTCCGGTGCCGAGGAGGTCGTCGCCTTCGCCCGCGAGCACGGCCTGCCGATCGCCATCAAGGCCGCCTTCGGCGGCGGCGGGCGCGGCCTGAAGGTCGCCCGCATCCTGGACGAGGTGCCCGAGCTGTACGAGTCGGCGGTCCGCGAGGCCGTCGCCGCGTTCGGGCGCGGCGAGTGCTTCGTCGAGCGCTACCTCGACAAGCCCCGGCACGTGGAGACACAGTGCCTGGCCGACTCCCACGGCAACGTCGTGGTCGTCTCCACCCGGGACTGCTCGCTGCAGCGCCGGCACCAGAAACTGGTCGAGGAGGCCCCGGCGCCGTTCCTGTCCGAGGCGCAGGTCGCCGAGCTGTACTCCGCCTCCAAGGCCATCCTGAAGGAGGCCGGCTACGTCGGGGCCGGCACCGTGGAGTTCCTCGTCGGCGCGGACGGCACCATCTCCTTCCTCGAGGTCAACACCCGTCTGCAGGTCGAGCACCCGGTCACCGAGGAGGTCGCCGGCATCGACCTGGTGCGCGAGATGTTCCGCATCGCCGACGGCGAAGAACTCGGCTACGGCGACCCGCGGCTGCGCGGCCACTCCATCGAGTTCCGCATCAACGGCGAGGACCCCGGCCGGGCCTTTTTGCCCGCCCCCGGCACCGTCACCGCCTTCACCGCGCCCACCGGCCCGGGCGTGCGCCTGGACGCCGGCGTCGAGTCCGGCAGCGTCATCGGCCCCGCCTGGGACTCCCTGCTGGCCAAGCTGATCGTCACCGGCGCCACCCGTGAACAGGCCCTGCAGCGCGCCGCCCGCGCGCTGCAGGAGTTCCAGGTCGAGGGCATGGCCACCGCCATCCCCTTCCACCGCAAGGTCGTCACCGACCCCGCGTTCGCGCCGGAACTGACCGGCAGCCAGGACCCCTTCACCGTCCACACCCGCTGGATCGAGACCGAGTTCGTCAACGACATCAAGCCCTTCACCGCCCCCGCCGACGCCGCGGAGACGGACGAGGACACGGGCCGCGAGACGGTCGTGGTCGAGGTCGGCGGCAAGCGCCTGGAGGTCTCCCTGCCCGCCTCGCTGGGCATGACCCTGGCCCGCACCGGCCTCGCGGCCGGCGCCAAGCCCAAGCGCCCCGCGGCCAAGAAGTCCGGACCGGTCGCCTCCGGCGACACCCTCGCCTCCCCCATGCAGGGCACCATCGTCAAGGTCGCCGTCGAGGAGGGCCAGGAGGTCACAGAGGGCGACCTGGTCGTCGTCCTCGAGGCCATGAAGATGGAACAGCCCCTCAACGCGCACAAGTCCGGCACCATCAAGGGCCTCAGCGCCGAGGTCGGCGCGTCCCTCACCTCCGGCGCCGCCCTTTGCGAGATCAAGGACTGAACTGTGGCAGTGAGCAAGGAAGTGCGGCGCCTGGACCGGGTGATCATCCGGTTCGCGGGGGACTCGGGTGACGGTATGCAGCTCACCGGTGACCGGTTCACCTCGGAGACCGCGTCTTTCGGCAACGACCTTTCGACCCTGCCGAACTTTCCCGCGGAGATCCGTGCGCCTGCGGGGACTTTGCCGGGTGTGTCGTCATTCCAGTTGCATTTCGCCGATCACGACATCCTGACTCCGGGCGATGCGCCCAATGTGCTGGTCGCGATGAACCCGGCCGCGTTGAAGGCCAACATCGGTGACCTGCCGCGCGGCGCCGAGATCATCGTGAACACGGACGAGTTCACCAAGCGTGCCCTGCAGAAGGTGGGCTATGACGGCTCGCCGCTGGAGGACGGCTCGCTGGACGGCTACAAACTCCATCCGGTGCCGCTGACCACGCTCACGGTCGAGGCGCTGAAGGAGTTCGACCTCTCTCGCAAGGAGGCCGAGCGCAGCAAGAACATGTTCGCCCTCGGCCTGCTGAGCTGGATGTACCACCGGCCCACCGAGGGCACCGAGAAGTTCCTGCGGACCAAGTTCGCGAAGAAGCCCGAGATCGCGGCCGCCAACATCGCCGCGTTCCGGGCGGGCGTGAACTTCGGCGAGACGACAGAGGACTTCGCGGTCTCCTACGAGGTCGCGCCGGCGACCGAGACCTTCCCGGCCGGCACCTACCGCAACATCACCGGCAACCTCGCCCTCGCCTACAGCCTGATCACCGCGTCCAAGCAGGCGGATCTGCCGCTGTTCCTGGGCTCGTATCCCATCACGCCAGCCTCGGACATCCTGCACGAGCTGAGCCGGCACAAGAACTTCGGGGTGCGGACCTTCCAGGCGGAGGACGAGATCGCGGGGATCGGGGCGGCGCTGGGCGCGGCGTTCGGTGGTTCGCTGGCGGTGACGACGACGTCGGGGCCGGGTGTGGCGCTGAAGTCGGAGACCATCGGTCTGGCGGTCTCCCTGGAGCTGCCGCTGCTGATCGTGGACATCCAGCGCGGCGGCCCGTCCACCGGTCTGCCGACCAAGACCGAGCAGGCGGACCTGCTGCAGGCGATGTTCGGCCGCAACGGCGAGGCCCCGGTCCCGATCATCGCGCCGAAGACCCCGGGCGACTGCTTCGACGCGGCCCTGGAGGCGGCCCGGATCGCGCTGACCTACCGCACCCCGGTCTTCCTGCTCTCCGACGGCTATCTGGCCAACGGCTCCGAGCCGTGGCGGATCCCGGACCTGGAGGAGCTGCCGGACCTGCGCGTGCAGTTCGCGTCGGGCCCGAACCACACGCTGGAGGACGGCACCGAGGTCTTCTGGCCGTACAAGCGGGACCCGCAGACGCTGGCCCGCCCGTGGGCCGTTCCGGGCACGCCGGGTCTGGAGCACCGGATCGGCGGCATCGAGAAGCAGGACGGCACGGGCAACATCTCCTACGACCCGGCCAACCACGAGTTCATGGTCCGCACCCGCCAGGCCAAGATCGACGGCATCGAGGTCCCGGACATCGAGGTCGACGACCCGCACGGGGCGCAGACACTGGTGCTGGGCTGGGGCTCGACGTACGGGCCGATCACGGCCGCGGTACGGCGGCTGCGCAAGGCCGGCGAGTCGATCGCCCAAGCCCATCTGCGCCACCTCAACCCCTTCCCGCGCAATCTCGGAGCGGTGGTCACGTCGTACGACAAGGTGGTGATCCCCGAGATGAACCTCGGGCAGCTCGCCACCCTGATCCGGTCGAGATACCTGGTCGACGCCCACTCCTACAACCAGGTCAACGGCATGCCGTTCAAGGCGGAACATCTCGCCGACGCACTTCGGGAGATCCACCATGAAGACTGAACTTGCGTTGTCCGTCAAGGACTTCAAGTCCGACCAGGAGGTGCGCTGGTGCCCGGGCTGCGGTGACTACGCCATCCTCGCCGCCGTCCAGGGGTTCATGCCGGAACTGGGCCTGGCTCGAGAGAACATTGTCTTCGTCTCCGGCATCGGCTGCTCCTCCCGCTTCCCGTACTACATGAACACCTACGGGATGCACTCCATCCACGGCCGCGCCCCCGCGATCGCCACCGGCCTGGCGACCTCCCGCCGCGACCTGGGCGTATGGGTGGTCACCGGCGACGGCGACGCCCTGTCCATCGGCGGCAACCACCTGATCCACGCCCTGCGCCGCAACGTCAACGTCAAGATCCTGCTGTTCAACAACCGGATCTACGGCCTGACCAAGGGCCAGTACAGCCCGACCTCCGAGGTCGGCAAGATCACCAAGTCGACGCCGATGGGCTCGCTTGACGCACCGTTCAACCCGGTGTCGCTGGCGATCGGCGCGGAAGCGTCCTTCGTGGCACGCACGATCGACTCCGACCGCAAACACCTCACCGAGGTGCTCCGGCAGGCCGCCGACCACCCCGGCACCGCCCTGGTCGAGATCTACCAGAACTGCAACATCTTCAACGACGGCGCCTTCGACTCTCTCAAGGACCCCGCCACCCGCGACAGCGCCCTGCTCCGTCTGGAACAGGGCCGGCCCTACCGGCTCGCCCCAGACGGCGAGGAGATCGTCCACGACGCCCACGACCCGGACCCCACCCGCGCCTTCGCTCTCTCCCGTCTGCACCACCCGACCCCCATCGGGGTGTTCCGGGACGTCGAACGGACGGTCTACGACACCCTCATGGCCGACCAGCTCGACACCGCCGTCGAACTGTACGGCAAGGGCGACCTGGCCGCCCTGCTCGCCGGCGGGGACACCTGGACCGTGTAGGCGCCGAGGAGACGGACAGGGCGAGGGGGGCGCGAAGTCCCCCTCGCCCCGTTCACATGGCCGGGGCCTCCGGAGGTGCGCCGGTCACCTCGATCTCGGCGAGATCGTCGTAGAACGACATGTACCCCTTGATCTCGGGGACCGCGTCGATCGGATCGACGTAGGACCACGCCACGTCCGGGTGGCCCTGCGCCGTTCCGTCGGTCCCCTCGTCCCCGAGGAACGACCAGTACGAGGCCTCACCCTTGTAGGGACAGGTGGTGCGGGTGTCCGAGGGTTCGAAGAGCGTCAGGTCCACGTCCTCCGGAGGAAGGTAGTAGCGCACCGGCAGTCCGGTCTCGTAGACCAGCACGGGCCGGTCCGACGAGGAGACCGGACGGCCGTCGATGCGCACCCTCACCGCCTGTGTACCGCGGACGGCCACCACGCGGTGGCCGGGCTGTTCTGTGGGCATGGGATTCTCCGGTCTCAGCAGGCGTCGGTGATGGCCTGGTAGGCGGCGTCGGACAGCTGGATCGAGGTGCTCCGGACGTTCTCCTCCAGGTGCTCGACCGACGAGGTGCCGGGAATCGGGAGCAGGGCCGGCGAGTGGCGCAGCAGCCAGGCGAGGGCGAGCTGTGCCGGGGTGGCGTCGTGGTCCTGGAGCACCGCCTCCAGCGGGCTGCCGGGCCCGGCCAGCTGCCCCATGGCGAGGGGGAACCAGGGGATGAAGACGAGGCCGTGCTGCTCGGCGTAGCGCAGCACGTCCTCCGACTTGCGCTCCGCCAGGTTGTAGAGGTTCTGCACCGAGACGATCGAGGCGATCGCCCTGGCCTTCTCCAGCTCCTCCACCGTCACCTCGGACAGCCCGATGTGCCGGACCTTGCCTTCCTTGCGGAGTTCGGCCAGCTCGCCGACCTGGTCCTCCAGTGGCACCGCGGGGTCGATGCGGTGCAACTGGAGCAGGTCGATGGTCTCCAGGCCGAGGTGACGCAGGTTCAGCTCGGTCTGCTGGCGCAGGTATTCGGGGCGTCCCACCGGGCGCCAGTCGTCGGGGCCGGGGCGGGTGAGACCGACCTTGGTGGCGATGACCAGATCGTCGGCGTAGGGGTGCAGCGCCTCCCTGATGATCCGGTCGCTGCTGAACGGGCCGTAGGCGTCGGCCGTGTCGATGAAGTTCACGCCCAGCTCCACGGCGCGACGGACCACACGGACCGCTTCGTCGGGGTCGGTCGGCTCGCCCCAGAAGCCGGGGCCGGTGAGTCGCATGGCCCCGTAACCCAGCCGGTTGACGGTCAGATCATCCCCCAGCCGGAGGGTGCCGCCTGCGGCGGCGGGGGCGTTGGTGAGACCAGTGCTCATCGGCGTAAGCCTTTCAGCAGGACTGTCGTGGACAGTCGTGGCAAAATGCAAGCGATCGCTCGCTGAACAGCGTTCACTAACTACACTGAGCGTGTCAATTGAATGCTGTCAAAAATCAGAGTGGACCACTTATGTTTCAACACTGCTAAGATGCAGAGCATGGGACAGGTGACTCAGAGCCGGAGGACGCGTCTTCGCGAGGCCACGACGGCGGAAATCAAAGCCACAGCTCTCAAGCACATGGCCTCCAGTGGGACAGCCGCGATCTCACTGCGTGCCATCGCCCGTGACATGGGGATGACTGCCGGTGCGATCTACAGCTACTTCGACACCCGGGACAACCTCGTCAGCGTGCTGATCGCAGACGTCTACAGCAGCCTCGCCTCCGCCCTGGAGGCCGCCATCAAGGAGTGCCCCAAGGACGACGCGGCCGCGCAGGTGATGTCGTTCGGCCAGGCCTACCGCAACTGGGCCGTCACCAACCCGGAGGAGTTCCGGCTGGTGTACGGCGACGCGGTGCCCGACTACCAGCCGCCGGTGGGCGGTGCGGCGGCGGAGGCGGAGCACCGCTCCTGCGCGGTGCTCACCGGGATCGTCGCCGCCGCCTGGCCCAAGGCCCAGCACCTGTACATCGGCAGTGACCACACCTGGTCGGACTTCGCCTCCGAGTTCGCCGAGCTGATCCGCCAGTCGTTCCCCGATCTGCCGCCGGCGGCGGTGGCCCTCTCGCTGCGGGTCTGGGGCCGCATGCACGGCCTTGTCTCCCTCGAGGTCTACGGCCACCTGAACCCTCAGGTGCGCGACCCGGAGAAGCTGTACCGCGCCGAACTGGCCGACCTGTCCAGGTCGTTGGGGCACGTCGCGGTCGGCGACCCCCAGGGCGTCGTCGCGGGCTGAGCCGCCGGACGGCCGGGGCCGCGGCGCCCGCGCGACGCGCCCCCGGCCGTTCCGCGTGTGGTCAGGCCTCGTTGCGGAGCCGGGTCAGCCCTTCGGCCAGCCAACGGGTGCTGATCCCGGCGTAGTCGGGTTCCGTGACCATGCCGAGCCGTCGCCAGTGGTCGGCGAGACGATGCCGGGCCGAGGTGCAGTACACGTCCGCGAGCCGCTGACCGTCCTGCTCGCCGTCGTCGCCGGACTGCTCGGTCCCGGCCCTGGCGAGGACCGCGTACATCGCGAACAGTTCCGCCGCGACACGGCCGAGCAGGATCACTGTGTGCTCCTGTTCGAAGAGATCCTCCTGCCGGGGATGGCTGCGGGTCAGTTCACGGCAGACCTCGTGGAACCGCAGCACCTGCTCCCGTACCGCTGCCAGATGAGCCGCGTTCGCCCCGGACAGGCGGTCCTCGTCCGTGTGTTCCGCACCGAGTTCGCGGGCGAGGGCCCCGGACTCGTCCTCGGCCCTCGTGGCGAACCAGGTCAGCAGGCGTCGAGCGGCCTGGCTGTCCAGCTGGAAGTCCACGTTGCCGGCGATGCGCAGTCCCCGGGCGTCCCTGAGCCTGCGCTCCAGTGGCACGGGGACCGCACCGCGTCGCAGCTTGCTCGGCAGCGTCTCGATGCCCTCCGCGCCGTACAGCGAGACCGTCCGGTCCACGATCCGCCAGCAGGTCCGCACCGCCAGGTTCTTGGCCGTCAGCCTCTCGAACCAGCGCTCCTCCGGCCCCGAGCCGAGGAGACTCCACTGGGCGACGCTCTCCATGGCGTACACCTCGGCCAGGGTCTCGCCGAGCATCCGCTGGATCTCGTCGTACTCGCTCAGCGCCCGGCCGTTGATCCTGCGCCGGGTGACGAACTCGCCCGACCAGCGACGGCACAGCTTGGCGATGGCCACAGCCGGAGCCGCGGTGAAGTACAGCTGGCCGATGAGGACGGCCGAGGCCATCCGGTCGGGGAAACGTGCGTCCTCCGGATCGCTCCGCACCACGTACTCGGCCGGCACCTCCAGGCCGTCGAAGCGCAGTGCTCCGTTGGGCAGGCCCCGGCTGCCCGTGAACTCGATGCACGAGGTCACCTCGAAGCCGGCGGCGGACGTGTCCACGAAGCAGATGCACAACCTCCGCCCGTCCTCGGTGTGTTCGGTCGCCGCGACCGGCAGCAGGTTCGCCACCGGACCGTGACCCGTGAACACCTTCTCGCCCCTGAGGACGTAGACCGAGCCGTCGGCGGACCGGGTGGCGGTCGTGCCGGGCCAGGCGTTGTTCTGGCCGGCGGGCTCGGTCAGTCCGAAGCCCGAGACCGCTCCGTCGGCGAGTTGCTTGGCGACGAACTCCCGCAGCGAACCCGGCGGCAGCGCGGGAAGCAGCGCGGGTGCTCCGACGCCCGCCTGGATCGCCAGCATCTGGCCCGCAGGCATGCAGTAGTCGGCGGCGTGCTCGATGGCACGGAAGGCGTTGTACGCGGACAGGTCCAGGCCGCCGATCTCCATGCCCAGGCGCAGCTTCAGGTACCCGCTCGCGCGCAGGTCGTCGAGGAACCCCTCCGGCAGCGTGCCGGTGAGGTCCACCTGGTCGGGGTCGAGCCGGTCGCGCAGGAACGCCGTCAGCCCGGCCACGGCCGCGTCGCCCTCCGCCCGGTCCGAGGCGCTCTGCACCGGGTACCGGAACAGGTCCCGGCTGAGCCGTCCCGAGTACAGGGCATCGACGAAGCTCAGGGCCGCGGTGGTCACGCGTCCTCCGCGGGGACCAGCTCCACGGGAACGTCGAGCAGCACGGTGTGCTTGTTGTTGGGCGCCCACGTCTCCGGTGCCGTCAGCCGGATCTCCTCGACCCGGTCGAGCAGAGCCTCCAGCGCCAGCTGGATCTCGAGCCGGCCGAAGGCGTCGCCGAGGCAGTAGTGCACGCCGTGACCGAAGGAGAGGTGCGGATTGGGGTCGCGCCGGATGTCGAAGCGGTCCGGGTCCGGGAACACCGCCTCGTCGCGATTGGCGGCGGGCCACCAGAGCGTCACCTTCTCGCCGGCCCGCATGCGCCGACCGTGCAGTTCCACATCCCGGGTGAGGGTGCGCCGGTTGTAGGGATTCGCCGGAAGCCAGCGCAGGACTTCCTCGACCGCGGTGGGCAGCAGCGACCGGTCCTTCCGCAGCTCCCGCCACTGGTCGGGATTCCGGGCGAAAGCCAGCAGGCCGCCGGCGATGGTGTTGCGGGGCTGCTCGAAACCGCTGACCAGCATCACGCTCGCATTGGCCTCCCGCTCCATTTCGGTGAGGGGCGGCTGACCGGATTCCAGGGGCAGTTCCCCGCTCGCGAGCACCGTGCCCAGGTCGTCGGCCGGGTGCGCGCGTTTCGTTTCGAGCAGTGTGGTGAAGTAACCGCGCAGGCTCGCGTAAACGGCCCGCGACTCGTCGTCCACCTTTCCGGTCCTGCGGTGGGTGAAACCGAGGACCGTGTGCACCCATTCGGTGAGCGTCTGCCAGTCCTCGCGCTCCACGCCGAGCAGCAGCGCCACGGAACGCAGCGAGAAGGGCTCCGAGAAGTCGTCCACGAGGTTGCCGGTACCGCGCCCGACCAGATCGTCGGCGAGGGCGGCGGCGACGGCCCGCAGTTCGGGCTCCAGCGCGGACACCGCCCGGCCGACGGCCGGGCCGAGCAGATGCTTGAAGACCTCGTGCCGGGGGTTGTCCATCATGGCGAGCACGGTGCCCGTGAGGCCGCCGCCGAAAGGCAGGTCCTCCAGGTGGGAGCCGCCTCCGGCCCGGCCGCCGCCGCCCTGCGAGGAGAAGACCGGGTCCACCGACGCGGCCGAGATGTCGGCATGCCGGGTCAGCACCCAGAAACCCTCGCCGTCCGGCAGCGTGCCGGCAGGGTGGTACAGCGCGGGTGCTTCACGCCGGAGCCTGGCGAACAGGTCGTACGGAATTCCCTCGGCAAATCTTGAATGATCTGTCAGGTCGAATCCGCCCAGGACCTCCGGGTATTCCGTGACCGTTCCCGTGCGGCTTTCCTTTTCCATACGGAACCTCATGTCAACGATTGCCAAATGCGATATCCTGCGAATTTCCTGGCGAAGCTATCGGCAGGTCACCCCTACTGCCAACCCCAGATTTCACCAGGGCACCCCCTAACGCTCAGGCTCCGTGAGAGGGGTTGGCCATAGGGGGTGAGAGTCAGTAGTTTCCGGATCCTAGGAAAACGACTCTCAGGGAAGTGGGATGTGGATATGAGCGAGGCGGCGACGGCAAAAATTCCCGATGTCATCACGTACAACCCGGAAGTCGCTCGGCAGACGCTTCCCTTCGATCCGTTCGACCCTGATTTCCATGCCGATCCGTTTCCGCACTACCGGAAGATCCGGGAGCAGTCCGGCTCGGCCTTCCGCACCACGGGCGGGGTCGTGGCCGTGTTCGGCTACGAGGAGGCCGCGGCGGTCATGAAGGACCACCGGTTCGGCTGGGGGGTCAACCCGATGGTGGCCGACCAGTTCGTGGAGAACCCCGCGAGCGGCGAGTCCGGTCGCATCCTCATGTTCATGGACCCGCCGGACCACACGCGAATTCGCGGTCTGGTGTCCAAGGCGTTCACGCCGAAGATGATGAACCTGCTTCGCCCGAAGGCCGCGCAGTACGCACGGGAGCTGCTGGCCAAGGCGGTCGAGGAGAGCCCCGACGGCCGTGTGGACCTGCAGGAGGTGCTGTCCCGTCCGCTGCCGGCCAAGGTCCTCAACGACATGATGGACATCCCCGAGCACTACCACCCGCTCTTCTTCGCCAACACGATGGAGAGCGGCCGGGGCCTCGACCCGGGCTTCACGCTCACCGAGGACCAGAAGGCCGGCCGCAACGCCGCCCGTGACGTCTTCATCAACGCGGGCATCGAGCTGGTCGCCGCCCGGCGCGCCGAGCCGGGCGATGACCTGATCAGCGAACTGACCAGGGCCGAGCAGGAGGGCGACCGGCTGTCCGAGTGGGAGCTGGCCATGCTCCTGATGAACCTGCTGGCTGCGGGCTTCGGCGCGACGGCCGCCCTGATCGGCAACCAGGTGTACAACCTGCTGAGTTATCCGGAGCAGGTGGAGTGGCTGCGCTCGCACCCGGACCACGTGCCCTCGGCGGTCGAGGAACTGCTGCGCTACGACAGCACCCTGGCCATGGTGACGCGGACGGCTCTGGAGGACGCCGACGTGGCCGGCATCCCGGTGCGGGCCGGCGAGTACGTCGTCGTGATGATGGCCGCCGCCAACCGTGACCCTGCCGCCTTCGACGACCCCGAGCGGCTAGACGTCAGCCGTACCCAGAGCCGCAACCTCGGTTTCGGGCACGGCATTCACTTCTGTGTCGCCGCTCCGGTCGCGCGCATGATCGCGCAGGAGGCGCTGGCCGCCCTCCTCGAGTACGACATGCGCCTCGACGACGAGCCGGTCGAGCGGTGGCCCGGCGTCTCCCTTCGGGTGATCGGCAAGCTGCCGATCGTCATCGCCCCCTCCGTCTCCGCCTGATCCCCCCTCAAGTGCTCGGCCCCGGACCGCGCTTGCGGACCGGGGCCGAGCGCCGTTCGCTTGACACTCAACGGCGTGTCAGTAGTATCTCCAGTGCTAACTCTGAACACCGCTCAGCAATCGAACGACATGCAGTGAACGGTCTGCCGCTCTCCTTCTTGCATGCGCTCACTCACCGCTCAACCCCCCGTTTCGCCGGCCGACCCGCGGCCGGGACGATCCTTTGCAGAAGGGCTCACATCCAGTGGAACGTTCCGTAAGTTCGCATCAGCGATCGGGCTTGAGGCTCGCGCTCCTGGCGTTGGCCCAGTTCATCATCGCCGTCGACTACAACATCGTCTTCGTGGCGCTGCCGGACATCGGGAAGGCCCTGGACTTCTCGCCGCAGACCTTGCAGTGGGTCGTCAGCTCCTACGCGGTCGCCTTCGGCGGCTTCCTGCTCTTCGGCGGTCGCGCCGCCGACCGTCTGGGCGCCCGACGCGTCTTCGTCACCGCGCTTGTTCTCTTCGGCGTCTCGGCCCTGGTCGGCGGCCTCGCCGGCTCGGCGGAGGTACTGGTCGCGGCCCGCGCCGTGCAGGGTCTGGGCGGTGCGCTGCTCTTCCCGTCGACGCTCACCCTGATCGTCACCAGCTTCGAGGAGGGACCGGCCCGTAACCGGGCCCTCGCGGTCTGGGGTGCCACCGGCAGCGGCGGTCTCGCCGCAGGTGCGCTGCTCGGCGGTGTGCTCACCCAGAGCCTCGGCTGGGAGTGGGTCTTCTTCTTCATGGTGCCGCTGGCCGCCGTCGCGCTGCTCGGCGTGCCCAGCCTGCTCGCTCCCGACGCCCCGCGCACCGGCCCCCGCCAGGGCTTCGACGTCCCAGGCGCCCTGGTGGTCACCATCGGTGCCACGCTCGTGGTCTTCGGTCTGGTCAGCGGCCCGGAGTCCGGCTGGACCACCCCCCGCGTTCTCGGCTCGCTGATCGTCGGTCTGCTGCTGATCGCCTCGTTCTTCGCCATCGAGGCCAAGACCAGCGCCCCGCTGGCGCCGCTGCGGATGTTCGGCAACCGCAGCCTCATCACCTCGATGATGGTGGCGTTCCTGCACATGAGTGCCCTGAGCGGCGGCTACTACCTGTTCACCACCTACATCCAGAACATCCTCGACTACAACGCCCTGGAGGCCGGCCTGGCCTTCCTGCCGCTGGGTGTGCTGGCGATGCTGGCCGGCGGCAAGATCGCCGCCGCCATGCTGAACAAGACGGGTCTGCGCGGGACGCTCTCGCTCGGAATGCTCATCTACGGCATCGGCATGGGCGCCATGGCGCTCGGCATGGTCACCGGCGGCAGCTATTGGGCGGTGCTGCCCGGAGTCGCCATCTACGGCTTCGGCGGCGGTCTCGCCTTCACCTCGATCTTCGCCACCGCCGGTGCCGGGGTAGACCCGGCCGAGCAGGGCGTGGCCTCGGCGCTCGCCTCCACCGCCCAGCAGATCGGTGCCGCCGTCGGTCTGGCCGTCATCCTGGTCATCGCCAACTCCGGCCTGGACCTGTCCGCCGGTGCGCCGGCCCCGAGTGACGCCGACGTCGTCGACGGTCTTCGCACGGCCGGCTGGGTCACCGCGGCGGCCGCGCTGCTCGGTGCCCTGGCCGCCCTGAACCTGAAGAAGGCTCCCGCCCAGCAGCCGGCCGTCCCGGCTGCGGAGGAGGCCGAGGCGCCCGTCTCCCGCTGACGCGGCGACCACACCACGAGGTGCCGCCCCGGATACCTCGTCACCGACTCGGGACCTGTGGCCGGGAATCCCCCGTACCGGCCGCGGGTCCCGACCCCTTTCCGCTCGTGTGCCACTGGAAGGGCCGCTCCCGCCTGCGACGCAGGCGGGAGCGGCCCTGTGGTCGTCGTGTCGGGACGTCAGCCGCGCACGGCCAGCGACAGCGCGAAGCGCCCGGCGCTGTCGGTCCACCACCGCCGCATGTCCAGACCGACGGCGGCGAGTTCCCTGCGGACCCCCTCCTGCCGGAACTTGGCCGAGATCTCGGTGCGGATGTCGTCACCAGTCTCGAAGTGCAGCACGAGATCGAGCGACGGGATCTTGGCCGTCAGCTGCCGACGGGCCCTCAGCCGCATCTCGATCCACTCGTTCTCCGCGTCCCAGAGCGCGACGTGGTCGAACGCGGACGCGTCGAAGTCGGCGCCCAGCTCCCGGTTGAGGACACCGAGCACGTTCTTGTTGAACTCCGCCGTGACGCCGGCCGCGTCGTCGTACGCCAGGACGAGCACATCCGGGTCCTTGACCAGGTCGGTGCCCAGCAGGAAGGTGTCACCGGGGGAGAGCATGCCGGCGACGGCGCGCAGGAACTCGGCCCGCTCCGCCGGGGCGAGATTGCCGATGGTGCTGCCGAGGAACGCCACCAGGCGCGGCCCCGGAACAGGGGGAAGCCGCAGTCCGTGCTGGAAGTCGGCGACGAGTGCGTGGACGTGCAGAGCGGGGCGTTCGTGCAGCAGCCGGAGGCCGGCCTGCTCCAGGGCGCTCTGACTGACGTCGACCGGGATGTAGGTGTCCAGGCCGGTGAGCGCCGCCAGCAGATGCCGGGTCTTCTCCGAGGAGCCGGAGCCCAGCTCGACCAGGGTGCGGGCACCGGTGGCGGCGGCGATGTCGGCGGCCCGGTCCACGAGGATCTCGCGTTCGGCACGGGTGGGGTAGTACTCGGGGAGCCCGGTGATCTCCTCGAACAGTTCGCTGCCCCGTGCGTCGTAGAGCCACTTGGGGGGCAGGTGCCGGGGATTGCTGCCCAGGCCTTCCAGCACGTCGGCGCGCAGAGCGCCGTCGCGTGCGGTGGCGGGGAGCGTACGGGTCACGGTGAACGAGCTCACGAAAAGGATTCCTCAAGGGGAGTGACGAGAACTTCGGTAGGGGTGGCGCGCAGCAGCGAGCGGTCGGGGGCCTCGGCCCACGCGGGGTGGTCGTCGTAGGGTTCCGAGGCGACGACGACCCCGGCTCCGGGGCGGAGCCGGTACCAGAGGGTGTCGCCCCAGGCCGTAGCGGCGAGGCAACGGCCGTTCGTCAGCAGAAAGTTGAGACGCGCCGGAGGGGCCGCCGCCGACAGGGCGGCCACCGTGCCCGCCAACGCCCGGGACATCTCCTCGCCGGCCCGCAGCCGGCGCGCGATCAGCGTCCAGACGAAGGCGGAGTCGTTGTGCGCCTCCATGCCGAGGAGTTCCTCCGCCGGCAGGGCCGAGGCCAGGGACGCCACCGAGGCGGGCCACCCGGGCAGTGCCCCGTTGTGACTGAACAGCCAGCGGTCCCGGACGAAGGGCGCGGCCGCCGCCTCGCCCTCCGGCCCCGGCCGTGTGGCATCGCGGACCGCGGCGAGCAGTGCCCCGGTGCGCACCAGCCGTGCCAGGTCGGCGAACGACGGGTCGGCCCAGATCGGTCCGGAACGCCGGTAGCGCCCCGGTACCGGGTCGCCGTCCGCATACCAGCCGACGCCGAAGCCGTCGGCGTTCACGGTGCCGTGCCGCTGGTGCCGGGGCGCCCACGACTGGCGTACCAGCCCGTGCTCCGGGGAGAGCAGCAGATCGCCGATGGGCAGGGGGTCACCCACATAGCCGAGGTGACGGCACATCAGCCCTCCTCGGCGTCTCGGGCGGTGCGGAAGCCGGAGAAGATCTGCCGCCGGATCGGGTAGTCCCAGTTGCGGAAGGTGCCGCGGCAGGCGACCGGGTCGACCGCGAACGAGCCACCGCGCAGCACCTTGTGGTCGGAGCCGAAGAACACCTCGGAGTACTCCCGGTAGGGGAAGGCGGCGAACCCCGGGTAGGGCAGGAAGTCGCTCGCCGTCCACTCCCACACGTCCCCGATGAGCTGCCGTACCCCGAGCGGTGAGACTCCCTCCGGATAGCTGCCCACCGGTGCCGGGCGCAGATGGCGCTGGCCCAGGTTGGCGTGCCGGTCCGACGGGTCGGCGTCGCCCCAGGGGTAGCGCCTCGATCGGCCGGTCGCCGGATCGTGCCGTGCCGCCTTCTCCCACTCCTCCTCCGTGGGCAGGCGCCGCCCGGCCCACCGGGCGTAGGCGTCGGCCTCGTACCAGCTGACGTGCAGGACGGGTTCGCCCGCGGGCACCGGTTCGGTCACGCCGAACCGTCGACGCACCCACTGACCCGCCTCCCGCTGCCAGAACAGCGGGGCGAACAGCTGGTGGCGGCGGACGTACGACCAGCCGTCGGGGGCCCACCAGCGCGGCTCCGTGTAACCGCCGTCCTCGATGAAACGCAGGTACGCGCCGTTGCTGACGGGCGTGGTGTCGATGTGGAAGGACGGAACGTGCCGCACGTGCGCGGGCCGTTCGTTGTCCAGGGCCCAGGGTTCGACGTCCGTCCCCATGCGGAACGGACCGCCGGGAACCAGCACTTCCGCGGGCAGCGCCGACGCGTCGGCGGGCGCCGGCGGGGGAGCGGGGGCCGACAGGGCGGGGGCGCCCCGTCGCAACTGGTGCGTGATGAGCATCGTCTCGTCGTGCTGCTGCTCGTGCTGGGCGACCATGCCGAAGGCGAACCCGGCCTCGGCGAGCGGCCCGCCACCGCTCAGCGGCATCTCCGCCACCACGTCCAGCACCCGCGCGCGGACGTCGCCGACGTAACGGCGCGCCTCGGCCGGCGGCAGCAGCGGCAGTGAGGGCCGCTCCGCCCGGGGATGCTCGAAGGCGTCGTAGACCGAGTCGATGTCCGGGCGCAGCGCCTCCCTCCCGCCGAGCGTGCGCAGCAGCCACTGCTCCTCCTGGTTGCCGATGTGGGCCAGATCCCACACCAGCGGCGACATGAGGGGCGAGTGCTGCGCGGTGAGTTCGGGGTCCGCCACGCAGGAGGTGAGCAGCTCGGTGCGGTCACGCGCCGTCGTGAGCGCCGTGACCGCGCGCTGCCGCAGCGCCTCCGGGGAGACGTCCCCGCCGGTCTCCTGCGGAACGCGAAGGGTCATGAACCGATGTCCTTCCTCGGGACGGTGTCGAGCAGGTCGTCGGCGGGGCAGCGGCCCTGGGACACGTAGCGGTCGACGAAGGAGACGACAGCCGAGCGCACCGCCGCGGACGCGCCCCTGCGGGCCAGGGCCTCACCGGCCGCGGCGAAACAGGCGACGGCGGCATCGCGGAGCGGTGGGTGGGCCGGACCGTGGCGGGCGGCGGCCCGCCACAGCGGATGGCGCGGGGCACGCTCCGGGGTGCCCGCGTCGCCGACGAGCGGCTGGAGGGCGCGCAGGGCGAGGCCGGCGGCCGTCGGATCGTCCAGGAGCGCGGTGGTCACGGCGAGGGGCACGATCCATCCGTCTTCGCCCGGCTGCGCGTCGATCATGCGCAGTTCGAGGTGACCACGCGGGCGGACCGGCGGGAACAGCGTGGTGAGGTGGTACCGCAGATCGTCCTCCGTGGCGGGTCTGGTACCCCGGCCGCGGACCCAGTCCCGAAACGTCAGTCCCCGGGGGGCGGTCCAGTCAGCGCCGTCGGTCCTGACGCACAGCACCGGCGCGTCCAAGGCGTAGGAGGCCCAGGCGGTACGGGGGTCCGCGGCGGGCGCGGGGGCGAGGGTGCGCGCGGGGTCGAGCGAGGCCCAGACGCGCTGACGGGTGGACTTCCACCCGGTGGGCCTTCCCCCGGCGAGCGGGGAATTGGCGAAGGCCGCCACCAGCACGGGTCCCAGGAGATGAGCCAGCCGCCAGCGGAACCGGTAGCCGTGCGGTCCGTCCGTGTCGTCTCCGCTGTCCACGCACACCTGCACGGAGGCGGTGCTGCACATCATGGAGCGTCCCGCGGACCCGAACCTGTCGAAATAGGTCTCCATCGCCGCGTAGCGAGGTTCGGTCAGTACGCGACGCGGCGCGCGCCACAGATCGTGCCCGTGACCTGTGAGCACGAGTCCGTGGCCCTTCAGCACGCCTCGCACCAGGGCGAGATCACTGTCCACGACCGCGATGCAGTCGTCCAGCGAGGGGGAGGGCGGAGAGCTGAGTTCGAGCTGACCGCCGGGTTCTGTCGTCACCGTGGAGCGGAGGGGAAGGACACGCACCTCGGCGACAGCCGGGGCGAGCCTTTCGGGACCCACGGGACAGAGCGGGTCGTCGGGGTCGTGCAGTAACCATTCGAGTTCCACGCCGGTACGCCGCGGGGGACCGTTCTTGAAGCAGATTCCCTGAATCAGCTCCTCGGCCTCCACCTCTTTTATCGGGCGCGCACGTTCTCGCTCGTTTCTCACGGGTACGCAGTTTCCTTCCTGCCGATCCCCGGCCATCCGGAAGCCGGCCGTCACGATGGCAGATACGCCCTCAACCCTCACCCGGCCGACGCGACCGGGACAAGCACTCACGGACCGATCTGGGGGCGTCGAATACCGGAATAGGGGCTGCTTTCAGGGGTGGGAACAGGGGTTGCGTACAAGCTGACGGGTCGGATCGATATTCCGGTCCCAGCCTGCGGGTAGGGGTTCCGGACCGCTTTGGGACCGTCCTACGCTGCGTCCGTGAACATGCCGACTGAGAACACGAGCGACTGGCTGCGCCGATTCACTCCGCTTTCGGGCAGCTCGGCGACACTGGTCTGCTTTCCGCACGCAGGAGGTGCGGCGAGCTTGTTCGTCCCGCTTTCCCGGGTGCTCGCTCCCGAGGTGGAAGTTGTTGCGGTCCAGTACCCGGGCCGCCAGGACAGGCGCCAGGATCCCCCGGCCGAGAGCATCGAGGAGTTGGCGGACGCGGTGTTCGGGGCGCTCGGCCCCGAACTGCCGCGTGACTGCGCGTTCTTCGGCCACAGCATGGGCGCGGTCGTCGCCTTCGAGGTGGCCCGCCGCTACGAGTGGCGGCCGGACACGGCCGGACCGGTACGGCTCTTCGCGTCGGCCCGCCGGGCACCCTCCCTGCGCCGGGACGACGGGGTCCATCTGCGCGGTGACGCCGGGATCATCGCGGAGCTGCGGCGTCTGAGCGGCACCGACCAGGCCCTCCTCGCGGACGAGGAGCTGATGGCCATGCTCCTACCCGCGCTGCGGGCCGACTACAGGGCGATCGAGACGTATCGCCTCGCACCGCAGGACGCCCGGATCGGCTGCCCGATCACCGTGCTGGTCGGCGACGCCGATCCGGTCGCCACGATCGAGGACGCGACGGCGTGGCGGGCCCATTCCACGAGCGACGTCGACGTGCGCGTCCTTCCGGGCGGCCACTTCTACCTCGACGGACAGTCCGACGCGGTGGCCCGCGAGATCCGCGGGGCTCTCACGCCCTTCCCCGCCGGCCCCGGCCGAGCCTGAACGGCGCTTCGGTGCGGGCCTGGAGCGGCAGGCTCCAGGCCCGCACCGCCACCGGCGTACGGCGAAGGACCGGTCCCGCCGTGGTGGCCGCGCCCGGCCGGACCCGCGTCAGGAGGCGCGGCGGGCGTAGTCGCCTCCGTGCAGGGCGAGCGTGAGATCGCTCCGCCGCTTGATCCCCAGCTTCCGGTACACCCGGGTGAGGTGCTGTTCGACGGTGCTCACCGTGACGAAGAGCTTGGCCGCTATCTGCCGGTTGCTGTGACCGCGCACCGCCAGCGCAACCACCCGCATCTCCGCGTCGCTCAGCATGCCGACCAGCTCGTCGCTGCCGCCCACCACGGCGGGCGGCTGCTGTCCGCGCGGTGCCTCCGGAAGCGTGCGGGCGGGCAACTGCACGCCGCATTCCTCGGCGAGTTGGCGAGCCCGCAGCAGGGCCATCCGGCCCTTGCTGTACTGGCCCGCCTCCTGGTCGCACCGGCCCATCTCGTGGAGCGTGTACGCGAGAACCACCGGGTTGCCGCACTGCTGCGCCGCCTCCAGCGCATGACCGAGCAGCGTGCCGCGCTCCTCCGTGGACGCGGTCGCGGCGAGGACCCGCAGGCTCACCGCGCGTACCTGGTGCTGGCCCTGGCGCACCAAACCCAGCTGCTCCGTGGCCAGTTCCCGTGCCCGCGCGGTGTCGCCGCGCAGCAGATGCACCAGGGCGGCATCGGTCCTCCAGGGCAGCACCGCGGGAACGTCCATTCGCCAGCGTCTGGCCAGCTCGCCGACCGCGAGGAAGTCGTCCAGGGCCGCCTGCGACTGCCCGTTCCCCAGGAGGGCACGGCCGCGGGCGCGCAGGTAGCGCAGGCCCAGCGGAGTCTGGAACATCGCGTCCGGGGTCGGTACCTGGAGCTGGGCGAGGGCGGCGCCGTACGCGCCCAGGAGGTTGTGGGCCTCGAGCGCGACACTCAGCGGCAGGCCGATCATGATGCCCCAGCTCGCGGTGGGGATCTCGGCCAGGGCCGCCTCGGCAAGGCGTGCGGCCTTGGCCGGGTCGCCGCGCTGAAGGGCCAGCCTGGCCTCCAGGCTGGTGAAGAGGGCATGCCAAGCGGATGCCGACTGTTTCCGGGTGACCGAGACGAGCGTGTCGATCCACCGCTCGGCCGACGCGTGGCGGCCGTTGATGAGCAGGATGTCGATCGCGGCGGCGAGGCTCGGCACGGTCTCGTCGGTCAACTGGTGGCTGACCAGCGTCTGTTCCGCGGTCTGGGTCGACGGCGTGTTGGGGCCCACCTGCAGCACGCGGATCAGCTCGCTCAGGACCTGGCTCAGGGAGGACGCCCACCGCGGACCGTCCCCCCCGAGGACCGGGGCGGAGGCGCCGTCGCCGTCGCCGTACACCGTCGCCGGATACAGCAGGCCGAGCGTGGCGCGGCGGGTCTGAAGGTGCGCGGACGCTTCCACGTCCTGCCTCTGCAAGGCGTGCCGCTCCATCCGCTCCAGCGCGTCTTGTGCCGCCTCGGGACGGCCGAACCAGAGCAGCGCGTCGATCAGGGCCGAGACGTGCCGTCCCGACAGGTGGCCCTCCCGCGCCGCTTCCACGAGCGTCGGGATACGGCGGGCCGCGGTGCGTGGATCGGCTCGCCACTCGGTACGGAAGAGCATCGCGGTCGTGGTGGCGCGGTGCTGCTCGCTCCGGCCGTACTGGTAGGCGATGGACAGGCAGTTCAACGCGAGAGCCGTGTCACCGGTGGCGAGGCCCTCCTCGGCCGCCTCCAGCAGCACGCTCGCCGCGCAGTCGTTGTCGATCCGGCTGGCGGCGACCAGGTGGTGGGCCACCGCGGTCACCGGAGCGCCGTTCTTGAAGAGAAGGGTTCCGGTCCTTGTGTGCAGGGTGGCGCGCTCCTCGGCGGTCATCTCGTGCAGGACGGCCGCGCTGGCCTGCGGATGGCGCCAGGCGCCCTCCCTGAGGAAGCCGGTCTCCTCCAGGACGCCGAGTGTCAGGGAGAGGTACCGGGGGTCCACGTCCGGCAGCCGGGACAACAGCGGGGTGTACTCCGGGTCGTCGAGGACGGCCATCTGCCGTGCGACGGTGCGCACATACGGATCGCAACGGTAGAGGCAGTCGAGGACGGCCCGCTCGAAACGGGGGCCGGCATGCAGTGCGAACGGTTCTCCCCGCGCGGCGGTGTCCTCGATCAGCCTGCGTACCAGCAGCGGGTTGCCCCCCGTGGCGGCGAGGCAGTCCTCGGCGAGGCGCGAGGCCGCGGATTCGCCGAGCCGCCTGGCCAGCAGGGCGCGCACCCCGCCGCGGGACAGGGGAGGCAGCAGCACCCGGTGGGACAGCGGCTCCGGCGGCAGCTCCGCGTTCAGCAGGACGCTGGCGGACTGCGGGGAGGGGTGCTCGCTGAGGACGAGCAGCAGGGGGGCCGTACGCCGCCGGCGTGCCAGGGTGGACAGGCACAGCAGGGACGGGGCGTCCGCGTACTGGACGTCGTCGACGCTGATCAGCAGGGGCTGCGAGAGTTCCACGAGATCGTGGAGGACCGTGCCCATCTGGTGGAACAGCTGCGGGGGTATGGCCCCCGGCTCGGGGGGCGGCGCCGAGCCGCCCGAGCCCATGGCCTGGTCCAGGAGGCGGGACACACGGGAGCTGATGTGCTGGGGCAGGTCCATCGCCTGGAACAGCTGGGCCAGTACGCCGAACGGGACGGGCTGCTCGGCACGGGAGGCCGTCGCGGCGACATGGACCACCCCCAGGCGCTGGGCCTGTGCGGCGAACGCGTCGAGAAGTTCGGTCTTTCCGTGGCCGGCGGCCCCGCTCACGACGGCCAGGCGGGTGTTCCCCCGGAGAGAGTCCTGCAGGAGGTTGTGGAGGAGAGATAACTGCCCCTCGCGCTCGTACAGTTCCGTGTCTCTCGGGGGCAGGCCGTCAAAACCCTCTAAGGCGGCCAGCGCTCCGGTTGCAGGCATTCCTTCGACTCCGCTTCATATCAGCTTGGTCATGTGGTTGAGGCGGGGGTGCCGATCAGTGTCCGCGTTCTCTGGGGTGGGACCAGTAAATACCGGCCACTCGCCTTCGGGCAACGGACATATTTAGCGGAGCGATTGACTCCCATTCCGGTCGGAACTCTTCGTGGTTGTTGCGGCAGGTTTGAGGTCCGGTGGACCGTTAAACGTGACCTAAGTCATACCATCGTGGGGTTGTTCGAAGACATATGTTCTTAGCCGGTAACCTGCGCTCGGGGGTGCAGCTGTCATGGCCGACCGCGCGTCGATTCCTGGGGTGATCGACCCGGGAGTCGGTGAGCCGTTCTTCGGTAAAATCTCTGTCGCCTGTCGTGTTGTCTGTCGGTAACTCCGACGACGCTTTTTTCGCGGCGGTTAAATCGATTTGAAAAGCGCGTGACACGCCTTGCCCGGTTCACCCGCTGTGCTCGCACGCCGGAAGTTTCGTGGTGCATGCGGAATGCCGGTACCGGGTGGGCGAAGCACACATGACACCTGGCCCAGCCGCCAACGGCTCGCCCCGCAGCGGAAGGCCGCACACAGCCCCGGTCCAACCCTGCCCGCTTCCGCACCCGCCTCCGGTCAACCGCGTGCGGACTGGAAGGGGTGCGGCGGGCGGTCGTCCGTCAGATGTCCCGAAAGGTCTCGCTCTGCGCCCCGACCGAGTTCAGACGCTCGGCGAGGTCCTCGTAACTGCGGTTGATGACGTACACGTTGCGCAGCACCGACGTGCCCTCGGGGGCCATCATCGCCACGGCGGGGGCGTAGGGCCGGCGGGCACATCATCTCGGCGGCGCGCCGGCGCATCGAACCCTCGGCCAGGACCCGGTGCGGGTCCAGGAGCTGGAGCCAGCCGCCGAGGCGATGGTGCGCGCGCCCGGCGAGAAGCGGACATGTTGACGCGCATCCGGGACGGCAGCCGGCCGGCGTGGATGACGTCCCACCACACGACCCGCTGGCTGGAGGACGAGGAACGCGAGGTACTTGCGCTGTCGTGCATGGAGAGCGCGCCACGGGCAGGTGTCTGCGGCACTACGCCTTCCGTATCCGGCTGGACACCGACGACGGATCCGTCGTCTTCCAGAAGGACGCCACCTTCTGCCCCCGTTCCGGTTCCACGGCCCGTTCGCTCTCCCTGGAGTCGTACAACTACCCCGGCCGCTACCTCCGCCACTACAACTACGAGCCGCGCGTCGACACCTACCAGGACAACGCCACCTTCCGCGCCGACAGCTCCTTCAGGGCGGTCAGCCCCTGGGCCTGACCGACTTCCCCCGCACGGCGGGCAGGGACCCGCACGGCCTTGCCGTGCGGGTCACCCACGGCCCGTTCAGGGGCTGCCGTGCGTGAGGTACGTCAGCAGTCGCCGGGCGGCCGAGCTGATGCCGTCGTCGCGCCCATCGTCTATCCGTGCACCTTGGCCTCGGCCGGTCGTGGCACCGTCGTCGGCCGACGTGGCCGTCGCCGGCACCGCCTGCTCCTCCGGCTCGGGAGGCACAGGCACAAGCAAAGACGCCCGGCCACAAGACGTCTTCCGGGCTGGACGTGCCGACGAACGACCGGTGCCGGTGTCGGGACGCACGGAATGGAACAGGCCAGCAAAGACCGAGACGTGTGGTGAGCCAGCCCGAAGGCGTCGCCAGGCCCTGCAGCAGAGCGGGTCCTTGGCGGACCGGACCGGCCTTGCGGTCCTCGCCGTGGCCGGTGTCGGCGTACGAGGAAGTGGCCCTGACAAGATTTCCGTGAAGCTGGGGTGTGCCACCAGGCGCCCGTGACGCTCCGTCAGGGGAAGCGGGATTGTCGGCAAGCTTCGACGCGGGCGCGCCGGTTGAAGGGCATCGGCAGGAAGCAGCCGAGGGCCGCCGCGTGACAAGGAGTGATCATGAGCAGCCCGCAGAACAGGGACATCGCGACGTCACGCCAGGTCCGCAGGGCGGTGTCCGGGTCGGCGGCCGGCTGCTCAACCACGACCTCGGCGACGGCCAAGTGACCGGCTCAAGACATCCGATGTATAGCGCTTTGCTCGAAGAGTGCGTGATCTTCCGGGATCAAGAAGCCTTCAGGAACTCCTACCTGACCCCAGCTTTGGGTCAATCTCGCCCCAGCTATAGACGCAGCCATCGTCGTTCTCTTATAAATCCATCGGATGTCTCCCGTTGGCAAGACGCGGAGCGGGACGCCCAGTCCGGCGTTCCGCCCGTAACGCCCTGTCTTCCCTCCCCCCGACACATGGAGCCGCACCATGTCCTCAGCTCGCCTCAGCAGACGTTCTCTGATGAAGGCCGCCGCCCTTGCCGGGGGAGTGGCGGCCTTCGGGTTGCCGCAGGTCCTGTGGCCCTCCACCGCCGAGGCGTACGCCGTCCCCTCGAAGATGGACTGGTGGTACCAGGCCAGGTTCGGGATGTTCATTCACTTCGGGTCCTACTCGCAGCTCGGCCAGGGCGAGTGGGCGTTCGACAGCCAGCAGTGGAGCAAGGCGAACTACCAGACCCAGGTCACCAAGAACTTCAACCCGACCCAGTTCAACGCCGCCACCATCGCCGAACTGGCCAAGAACGCCGGCATGAAGTACCTCGTGATCACATCCAAGCACCACGAGGGCTACGCGATGTGGGACTCCAACGTCCCCGGCTTCACCGACACCACCGGCACCAAGCAGTACAACCTGCACGACTACAACGGCATCCAGACCGACCCGCTCATGGACCTCAAGAGGGAGTGCGAGAGCCGCGGGGTCAAGTTCTGCCTGTACTACTCGATACTCGACTGGAACCACCCTTCCCAGACCGACCGTCACCAAAGCGGTCTCACCACGATGTCCTCGCAGGCCGCCCGCACCGCCTACATCGCCGACATGAAGGCGCAGCTTCAGGAACTGCTGGACCGCTACGACCCGGCACTGCTGTGGTTCGACGGCGACTGGTTCGGCGAGCCTTCCAGCCCCACCCTGGAGGACTGGTGGCTGGAATCGGACGGCGTCGACCTCTACAACTGGCTGATCGCCCGCAAGCCCGGCCTCATCGTCAACGAACGGGTCAAGCGGGACCACGGTCTCGGCGACTACGCGGTCGCGGAGTTCGGGATCCCCTCCGCGCCGATGAGCCGGCCGTGGGAGCGGTGCGCCACCATGAACGGCGCCTGGGGTTACAACGCGGGGAGTGAGAACTCCTACCGATCCGTCAAGGACATCGTCCAAGAGCTCGTCACGGTGGTCTCCCGGGACGGCAACCTCCTGTTGAACATCGGCCCGAAGGGCGATGGCTCGGTCACCGCCGGGTCCCAGACCGTTCTCACCGGCCTGGCTTCATGGATGTCGACGCACAGCGACAGCATTCACGGCACCAGCGGCAGCCCGTTCGCCACCGAACCCTCCTGGGGGAAGGTCACCAAGAAGAACGGCAAGCTCTTCGCCCATGTCTTCACCTGGCCCACGAACGGCCAGCTGCGGATCCCGGCGATCGACAACACGATCAGCCGCGTCTATCTGCTGAACAACCCCTCGGTCTCGCTCTCGTACACCGTCACCGACCAGATCAACGTCACCGTGCCGGCCACCGCGCCGAACGCCAACGTCTCCGTGGTGTGCGTCGAGGTCCAGGGCATGCCCGTAAGGGTTTCCGCGACGGTGTGCGAGCACGTCAACTATGAAGGCGCCCGCGCCGTCCTGCCCTTGGGCAGCTACACCTCCTCCCAGCTGACCGCCGCCGGCGTGGGTCCCGCCATGGCCTCCTCCATCCTGGTACCCGACGGCTACCAGGTGACGGGCTACTCCGGCGACAACTTCACCGGCACCGCCTGGACGTTCACCTCGAACACCCCCGACCTTGTGGCGACCGGCAACAATGACGTGATCAGATCGCTGAAGGTGACGTTCAGGCCCGACAAGTACTACCGCCTGACCAACGTCACGAACCACCTGGTGCTGGACAGCGGCGGCAATTTCACCAGCGGCTCGAACCTGAAGCTGTGGGAGCCGATCGACCACAACAACCTCCAGTGGCAGGCGATCGAACTGGGCAACGGCTACTACCGGCTCGTCAACCGCACCAACGGCCTGGTCGCCGACGGCTGGGGATCCACCAGCAACGGTGACCCGGTCCGACAGAAGGCCTGGGAGGGCAGTAACACCCAGCAGTGGCAGATCACCCACCGCGGCCAAGGCCAGTACTCGATCGCCAACCGCAGCACGGGACTGGCCCTCGACGGCGGCGGAATGGTCCCCGTAGGGGCTGCGGCCAAGCAGTGGACGTGGGTGCAGAGCACCAACCTGCTGTGGACGGTCAGCCCGGTCGGCTGACCGGCGCCACCCCGGTGGCATGCCTGAAGTCTTCGGCTGCGGGCGCCTACGAGCCGGTAGGCGCCCGCAGCGGCACGGGTGCCGGCCGCACAAGCGGCTCAAGAGCACAGCTGAGGCGAACCCTGGTTCTTCTCACGTCGGCCCACGCCACCCGGCGCGAGGCCGGAGCCATCAAGTTCCGGGCCCAAACCAGGTACTTCGCGGCGCGACAGCGGGCAGGGAGCGAAGAACTGACGCAGGCTTCCCCTCCCGCCCCCGCCTGGCGCCGTTACAGCGCGAGGATCTGCCAGTCCTGGTTGGACCCGCCGGTGGCGGGCCACTTGACCGGGGCGCCGTCCGCGGTGGAGGCGTCCCTGACATCGGCACACCAGCCGTTGCGGACGTTGACGAGCTGGTGGTACCCGCTGGTCTGGGAGGGCACCAAGGCCACGGTGTCGAGCGCCCTGGGACGGCGTCGGTATCGCTGCACAAGACCGCGGTGATCGGCACCCCGGCCGACGTCATTGAGCGGCTGCGCTCCTGTGAGGAACCGGGCGTCGACGAGTACGGCTTCTGGATCGACAACGGCATGTCGCACGAGGAGAAGCGCAAGTCCCTGGAGTTGTTCATCAAGGAAGTCGTGCCGGTCTTCCAGTGAGTCGAGGCTGTCCGGCCAAGCCGTAGCCAAGGTAGAAGCGGATCTCGAGGTGACTTCTTGAAGTTTCAAGCTGGTTCCGGCAGACTTCGTTTGACAGTTCAAACATCCTCTCGCGGAGCCTGCCATGTCTGTTGCCTCTGATGCCGTCGCCGCCCGCCGTGGTCCGCTCGTCGTCGCGGGAGGTGTGCTCGCCGCGATCGTCGTCGCCTCCGTGGCGGACGCGCTGCTCGCCCTGCTCGCCCTCGCCGTGGGTGCGCCCGACGACTTCATGCCGCTGAAGCCGTCCTCGTACATCTTCCTGACGGCGGTCGGGGTGGTGGCGGGTGCCGTCGGCTGGGCCGTCGTGCGCAAGGTGTCGAAGGACCCGGAGGCGCTGGTGCGGTGGCTGGCGCCGGCTCTCGTCGTGGTGTCCTTCGTCCCGGACTTCCCGCTCTTCGGCGAGGGCGGCGCGCTCGGCGTCGGGGCGCTGCTCCTGATGCACGTGGTGGTCGCCGTGGTCGCGGTGTTCACCTACCGCAAGGTGATGCCCCTTTCCCGGTAGCAGGCAGACGTCGGGCGGGGAGGGACCAGCGTCCCTCCCCGCCCGACGTGTCTGACGGCTCATGGTCTCCGGATCAGCGGCGCGTCGGTGCGGTCGGCGATGTACTCCGCCGTCACACCCGGCGCGCACTCCACGAGAGTGAGACCCTCCGGGGTGACGTCGAGGACGCCGAGGTCGGTGATGACGCGGTGGACGCACCGTTCGCCGGTGAGCGGGAGGGTGCACTCCTCGACGATCTTCGGGCTGCCGTCCTTGGCGGTGTGTTCCATCAGGACGAGGACCCGGCGGGCGCCGTGGACGAGGTCCATGGCGCCGCCCATGCCCTTGACCATCTTGCCGGGGATCATCCAGTTGGCGAGGTCGCCGGCGGCGGACACCTGCATGGCACCCAGCACGGCGGTGTCGATGTGGCCGCCCCGGATCATGCCGAACGACAGGGCGGAGTCGAAGAAGGAGGCCCCCGGCAGCACGGTGACGGTCTCCTTGCCCGCGTTGATCAGGTCGGGGTCGACCTGGTCCTCGGTGGGGTAGGGGCCGGTGCCCAGGATGCCGTTCTCCGAGTGCAGGACGACGTGTACGCCGGGCGGGAGGTGGCCGGGGACGAGGGTGGGCAGGCCGATGCCGAGATTGACGTAGGAGCCGTCGGCGAGTTCGGCGGCGGCGCGGGCGGCCATCCGGTCGCGGGTCCAGCCCGGTGGCGTACGGGCGGTGGTGCTCATACGCGTACGGTCCTCTTCTCTATCTGCTTGTCGGCGGCCTGAGCGCCGGTCAGTTCCACCATCCGCTGGACGAAGATGCCTGGCAGATGCACGTCCTCCGGCCTCAACTCGCCCGGCTCCACCAGCTCTTCTACCTCGGCGACGGTGACCCGGCCGGCCATCGCCGCCAGTGGGTTGAAGTTGGCGGCGGACCTGCGGAAGACCAGGTTTCCGTGGCGGTCGCCGCGCCAGGCCCGTACGAGGGCGAAGTCGGTGGTGATGCCGTGCTCCAGGACGTATGCGCGGTCGGCGAAGTCGCGGGTCTCCTTGGGTGGGGAGGCGACGGCGACCGTGCCGTCGGGCGCGTACCGCCAGGGCAGTCCGCCCCGCGCCACCTGTGTGCCCACGCCGGCCGGGGTGTAGAAGGCGGGGATGCCTGCGCCGCCGGCCCGCAGCCGCTCCGCCAGCGTGCCCTGCGGCACCAGCTCCACCTCCAGTTCGCCCGAGAGGTACTGGCGGGCGAACTCCTTGTTCTCGCCCACGTAGCTGCCGGTCACGCGGGCGATCCGGCCGTCGGCCAGCAGGATCCCGAGGCCGCGCCCGTCCACACCGCAGTTGTTCGACACGACCTCCAGGCCGCTCGCTCCCTGGGCGTGGAGGGCCTGGATGAGTACGTCGGGAATGCCGCTGAGGCCGAAGCCCCCGACCGCCAGCGAAGCGCCGTCGGGGATGTCGGCGACCGCCTCCGCGGCGCTCGCGCGGACCTTGTCCATATGGGGGGAGTGCCTTTCGTCGTGCGTTGTTGCTGGTTCAGGCGTCTGCGCGCAGGGCGTCCGAGATCGACTTGGCGCCGCCGTGCGCGGTGAGGCCGCCGTC
The DNA here is from genome assembly GCF_040782645.1 of Streptomyces sp. HUAS ZL42. Taxonomy (GTDB): domain Bacteria; phylum Actinomycetota; class Actinomycetes; order Streptomycetales; family Streptomycetaceae; genus Streptomyces. Next base: position 1,880,654 of record NZ_CP160403.1, on the reverse strand, counting down.
GACCGGGATCTCCGCTCCGGTGATGAAGGACGCGTCGTCGGACAGCAGGAACACCATGAGAGGGGTGATGTCGTCGACGGTGCCGGTGCGGCCGAGCGGTGTCTCGCGGAGGTTCGCCTCGCGGAACGCGGGAAGGGCGGAGGCGGTCATCTCGGTCTCGATGAAGCCGGGGTGGATCATGTTCACGCGGATGCCGCGGGGCCCCAGTTCCATGGCAGCGGTCCTCGACAGGCCGCGCAGCGCCCACTTGCTGGCCGTGTACGCGACGGGGTAGTGGGCGGTGAGCGCCGCCGACGAACCGACGTTGACGATCGACGCCCCCGCGCGCATCAACGGCACCAGGTGCTGGATGCCCAGCAGTGGACCGGTGACATTGACCGCGTGGACGCGGGCCATGTCCTCGGGGCGTACGTCGCCGATGCGGGCGCGCCAGGTGATGCCCGCGTTGTTGACCAGGCCGTGCACCTGTCCGTACGCCTCGCGGACGTCGGCGGCGAGCTCCGCCCAGTCCTTCTCGCTGGTGACGTCGAGGCGGCGGCAGCCGGCTGCCTCGGTCACGTCGGTGGCGATCACACGGGCGCCCTCGCGGGTCAGTGCCTCGGCCTCCGCGGCGCCCTGTCCGCCGGCCGCGCCCGTCACCACGACGACCTTGCCGAGGAGACGCCTGGGCTGCAGATCGCCGGTCATGGCCTCTCCCGGGAGCGGCGCCGGGCGGCAGCGACGGGCACGGGTTCGGGACCGGTCACCACGGTGTTGGAGACGGTGCCGATGCCCTCGACGGTGAGGGTGACCGTGTCGCCGGGCCTGAGCGGCGGTGGGTCCTGGCTGCCTCGTACGCCCCACAGCTCGGCGAGACAGCCGCCGTTGCCGCAGGTCCCGGAACCGAGCACGTCGCCTGGACGCACCCAGGTCCCGCGGGAGGCGTAGGCGGCCATCTCCTCGAAGGTCCAGCTCATGTTGGACAGCAGGTCCTTGCCGACGACCTCGCCGTTGATCTCGGCGGTCAGCGCGAGGCGCAGGAAGCCCTCGTGGTCGCGGTACCTCTCCAGTTCGTCGGCGGTGACCAGGTAGGGGCCGAGGGTGGTGGCGGTGTCCTTGCCCTTGCACGGTCCGAGGCCCACCCGCATCTCGGCGGACTGCAGGTCGCGCGCGGACCAGTCGTTGAGGACGGTGTAGCCGACGATGTGGTCGCGGGCCTGCTCGGGGGTGAGGTCGCGGCCCTCCCGGCCGATCACCGCGGCGACCTCCAGCTCGAAGTCGAGCACGCTCGATCCGGGCGGCACGGGGATGTCCTCGTGCGGGCCGTACATCGCGTAGGGGTTGGTGAAGTAGAACGTCGGGGCGGCGTACCAGCGTTCGGGTACACCGGCGGCCCCGTCCACGGACCGCCGTACGCCCTCGACGTGTTCCTCGAAGGTGACGAAGTCCCGTACGGTGGGCGGCTGGAGCGGTGGCAGGAGCCGCACCTCGGAGACATGGGGACCGGCCGGGACGCCGAGCATCGCGGAGCCGGCGTCGAGCAGTTCGGGCAGGCCGCCTCCCTCGGCGAGCAGGCCGGTCAGTGAGCCGACGCCCGGCAGGGGGCGGAGTGTGCCGTCCTGTTCGACGACGGCCACCTGGCGGCGGTTTTGGTACTCGTACGTGGCGAAACGCATGGGTGGGGTCCTGTCGGCGGAAGGGCGGGCACGAGCGCGTGGTCCCGGGGGCGCGGCCGGCGGTCAGGGCAGTGACAGGGAGTGGTCGCGCCCCCGGGTGTCCGGGGGTGTTGCTCGATCAGACCGGCGGGGCCACGAAGCAGCCGCGGTCGGGGTCGTTGAAGGACTCCTTCGCCACGAGTTCGTTCATGGGGTTGGCGGTGCCCCACTGGTCGGTGACCTCGGGCTGGGAGAAGTCGTAGACGTGGGGGTGCCAGGTGTCCTCGTCGAGCACCTCGAGCTCCGTCGTGTACTCGACGGTGTTGCCGTGCGGGTCCAGGAAGTAGGTGAAGGTGTTGTCGCCGGCCATGTGCCGGCCCGGCCCCCAGATCTTGCGGAACCCGGCCCGCATCACGCGGCCGGAACCGCGCATGTACTCGTCCAGGCCGCGCATCTCGAAGGAGACGTGGTGCAGCGAGGTGTGCGGGCCGCGCGCGATGGCCATGGAGTGGTGCTGGTTGCTGATCCGCATGAAGTGCATGACCTCGCCCATGTGCGGCGAGCTCAGTGTGTCGGAGAGGCGGAAGCCCAGGTGGCGCTCGTACCACTCGCGGGTCCTGTCGAGGTCCGGCGAGTTCAGGACGACGTGCGACAGCTTGACCGGGATCGACTCCTTCTCCTCGATCTTGCGGTGCTGCCTGACCGCCACGTCGGCGGAGACCTCGACGGTACGGCCGTCGACGTCGAAGAAGCGGAAGCCGTAGCCGCCGCCGGGCGTGTCGGCCTTGCCCGGCTGCGAGATCAACTGCACCCCGCCGGCGAGGAGTTGCTCGGCGAGGGTGTCCACGTCGGCCGCTGAGGCCGCGCCGTAGGAGACCAGGTCGAGGCGCTTCTCGTCGGCCTTGCGCAGCCGTACGACGTACTGCTCGGGGGAGCCCTCGGCGGCCAGGAAGGAGATGCCGGAGTCCTCGGCGACCTTGGTCAGGCCCCACACGCCGGCGTAGAAGTCGAGCTGCTTGTCGTAGTCCGGCACGGCGAGGTCGACGTGCCGGAGGTGGGTGAGCAGGCGGTTGCCCATGGGGTTCCTCCTCAGACGAGGTTGAGCAGGGCGGCTGCGTTTCCGCCGCGGACGGAGTGGAAGTCGTGGTCGGGCAGGTCCGCCGCGCTCAGCGCGCCCAGCGGGTCGTCCGTGCCCATGTCGAAGGGGAAGTCGGAGCCCAGCAGGACCCGCTGCGGGCCTGCGGCTCGCAGCAGCTCCCGCAGTATGTGGGGGTCGTGGACGAGAGAGTCGAAGTACAGCTGCCGCAGATAGCTGCTCGGCTTCCGTGAGCAGGTCCGGGCGTCGGGGCGGACCCGCCAGGCGTGGTCGGACCTGCCGAGGTGGGTGGGCAGGTAGCCTCCGCCGTGCGCCGCGATGAGCTTCAGGCCCGGATGGCGGTCCAGGACGCCGGAGAAGATCAGGTGGGAGAGGGCGACCGCGTTCTCGGTGGGCTGGCCGACGGTGTTGGACAGGTACCACTGGTCCAGGCGCTCGTCGAGCGTGCAGCCGAACGGGTGCAGGAAGAGGAGGGCGCCCGTCTCCTCGGCCCGGGACCAGAGGGGTTCGTACGTGGGATCCGACAGCTCGCGGCCGGGTGCGTGCGAGGAGATCTCCACGCCCTTCAGCCCCTGGTCCAGCGCGTGGTCGAGCAGTGCCACGGCGAGCTCGGGGTGCTGGAGCGGGACCAGGCCGAGGCCGTACAGCCGGTCGGGAGCCTTCGCACAGTGGGCGGCGGTGCTCTCGTTGGCCAACCGGCAGATCTTCTCGGCGAGTTGGGGACCGGCCCAGTAGTGGTAGTGCGACGGCGAGGGACTCACCAGCTGCACATCCACGCCGGCCGCGTCCATGGCCGTCAGGCGCAGGGCGACGTCCGTCAGCAGCGGTACGCGCCCGGCGACCATGGGACCGTTCACGGCCAGGGCCGCCGGACCGTTGCGGCGGGCGTCGAGGGTGCGGGCCTCGGCGAGGCCGGGGTGACCGGCGACGGCCTCCTCGACCTCCGGGATCAGGAGGTGGGCGTGGACGTCGATCGTCGGTGTCGGGCGGGGCTCGGTCACGGGAGTTCCTTCAGCGCGTTCATGGTGCGGCCCACCAGTCCGGGTACGTCCGCGTCGCGCACCCCGTCGAGCAGCCACTGGCCGAGCTGGACGGAGGCGTCGACGACCATGCGTACCCGGGGCAGCCGTCGGGCGTGGTAGTCGGTGAGGAGCCGGTCGTCCCAGTCGTCCCGGGTGGTGAGCAGCTCGACGAGTACGGAGGCGTCCTCCAGGGACATGGCTGCGCCCTGGGCGAAGGTGGGCGGGCAGCAGTGGGCGGCGTCCCCGACGAGCACGACCCGGCCGCGGTGCCAGGGGCCCTCCACCAGGTGCCGGTCGAACCACGTGTAGTTGACCTTCGCCGGGTCGTCGATGTGCTTGGTGATCTCGGGCCAGAAACCGCCGTAGCCCTGGGCGAGCCGGTGCATCTCGTCCGCGTACGTGGCCGGGTCGATGGAGGTGCGGTCGCGGTTGCCCTCGACGACGTACGCGTAGATGGTGTTCTCGCTGGTGGGGCAGTAGCCCGCGATGTAGGCCGGGCCGCCGTACGCCAGGTCCGTGCGGGTCACGCCCTCGGGGCGAGGCGCGGCGACGCGCCAGATCGCCATGCCGGTCGGCTCGGGTTTGTCGGTGATGCCGATCGCGGAGCGGGTGGCGGAGTTCAGGCCGTCGGCGGCGACGACGAGGTCGTAACGGCCCTCGGTACCGTCGCTGAAGCGGACCGAGACGCCGTCGGCGTCCTGTTCCAGGGTGTCGACGGTGGTGCCCAGGCGGACGGAGGCGCCGGAGGCGCGGACCGCGTCGATGAGGATCCGCTGCAGCTGCGGGCGCTGCATACCGAGGGTGGCGGGCAGGTCCTCGCCGCCGGTCTGGATGTCCTCGGCCACGAAGAGGACGGTGCCGTCGGGGGCGGTCACGCCCAGCGAGCCGAAGGCGTATCCGGAGGCTTTCACCTGTTCCCACACGCCCAGTTCGCGCAGGACGCGCAGGGCGTTGCCCTGGAGGGTGATACCGGAGCCGGTGGTGGCGTTCCAGTCGGGCCTGGCCTCGATCAGGTCCACCGTGACGCCGGCGCGGCGCAGCAGGATGGTGACGGCGCTGCCGGAGGCGCCCCCGCCGATGACGAGGACGCTGTGGGTCCCCCCGCTCGAGCGAGGTCGAGAGTGGGGGAGGGTTGGGCTGCCAGCCATGTCGGGGATACCTCCCGGGGTTGGGCCGCGCGACTTCGGGCGGCGGGGGTGCGGCTCGCCCGCTGGGGAGCGCGGGCCGGGGTGGGGACGGGGGTGCGGGCCGGATGCGCCGCTGCTGTTGGGGAAGGGCGCATCCGGCGGCCGAGCGTGTTACTTGACGGCGATGGGGTTGACGGGGGAGCCGACAGCTCCGGTGATCGGCAGCGGCGCGGCGGTGAGCCAGAACTCGTACACACCGTCGGTCGCGCAGTCGGCCGCGAGGGCGTCGAGGTCCCACATCTCGCCGATCAGCAGGCCCATGTTGGGGATGACGACCTGGTGCAGCGGCTGGAAGGCGTTCTCGAACTCGTTGGGCCGTACCTCGAAGCCCCAGGTGTCGGTGGCGATCGCGGCGATCTCGGTGCCGTGCAGCCAGCCGGCGGTGGTGAACGACAGACCCGGCGCGGGCCCGCCCGCGTAGTCGCCCCAGCCGTCGCGCCGGGCGCGGGCGAGCCGGCCGGTGCGGACGAGGACGATGTCGCCGCGGCCGACGGTCACCCCGTGGGCCTCGGCGGTCGCGGTCAGGTGTTCCTCGGTGATCGGGAACCCGTCGGGCAACTCACCGCCAGTGCCGATGACTTGGCCGACGTCCAGAAGCACCCCGCGCCCGGCGACGTGCGGTGCCATGTGCTCGATGCCGGTGACGAGGTCGCCGTCGGAGGTGACGACCTTCTCGGCCGCCCGTCCGTTCCAGGCCCTGCCGTGGTCGAAGATGTGCCCGAGGCCGTCCCACTGGGTGGAGCACTGCAGCGGCATCGCGATCACGTCGTCCGCGCCGCCGATGCCGTGTGGGAAGCCCTGGTTGCCCAGGGCGGCGTCGGTGCCGGTGTCGAGCATGGTGTGCACGGGGTTGGTGCGCCGACGCCAGCCCTTCTGCGGACCGTTCATGTCGAAGGACTGCGAGAGGGAGAAGCTGACTCCCCGGCGGACGAGCGCCGCGCCTTCGCGGCGCTTGGCCTCGTCGAGGAAGTTCAGCGTGCCGAGCACGTCGTCCTCGCCCCAGCGCCCCCAGTTGGAGTACGCCTTGGCGGCCTCGGTGATCGCGCCTTCCGGGTCGTGGCGGTCCGGGCTCATGGCTTCTCCTCCACGCAGCGGGTGCGCTGCACGCCCAGACCGGTGATCGAGCCCTCCATGACGTCGCCGTCGCGCAGCAGCCGCCCCCAGTGGATGCCGTTGCCGGCCGGGCTGCCGGTCAGCACCAGGTCGCCGGGCAGCAGCCGGGAGGTCTGGGAGATGTACGACACCAGCCGCGCGACGCCGAAGAGCATGTCCTTGGTCGACTCGTCCTGCATGGTCTCGCCGTTCAGTTTCAGTGTGACCCGCAGGTCACCGGGGTCCGCGATGGACTCGGCCGGCACGAGCCACGGGCCGAGCGGGGTGAAGCCGGGGGCGTTCTTGCAGCGCAGCCAGTCGGTGCCGATGGCGGGCATGTCCCGCCGGAAGACGGTGGCGCGATCGGTGAGGTCGTTGGCGATCGTGTAGCCGGCGACGTACTCCAGGGCCTCCTCGACGGAGACCCGGTAGGCGGGCTTGGCGATGACGGCCGCCAGCTCCAGCTCCCAGTCCGGCTTTTCGGCCCATGCGGGGAGCACCACGTCGTCGTACGGGCCGGCGACGGTGCTGGGCAGGCCGATGAACACGTACGGCAGGTCCTCGGCGGCCCTGCGGTCCATGATCGCGGCGATCTCCGCGCGGGCCTCCTCGACGGTGCGCGGGTCGTCGGGGGCGCGGTGGGCCACCTCGAGGTCGATCACGTGCTGGCGGTAGTTGGCGCCGGACTGGAAGATCTGCCGCGGCTCCAGCGGGGCATGCACCCGCAGGCCCTCCAGCGGCCGCCAGTCGACCGTGTCGTCCTGCGCCAGGGCACGCAGGACGGGGAGGGTCTCCTCCCACCGCTCCACCACGGCACGCACTCCGGACGGTGCCCGGTCCAGGGTCTTGCTCAGGTCGAGGACCCGGTCCTGGGCCAGGAGGCCGGGGAAGGGCTCTCCGTCCGAAAGCGAGAACGTGCCGAGCGCGAACGGGCCGGCAGGTTGCGCGAGTGTTGCCATGAGATGTCCTCCTGCTGGGATGCGGTCTACTCTGGCCCCCATCGCCGGATCACGGAAATCAATCCTGTGGATGTGCCGGATCCATGGCGTGGATGGTCCTCGCTTGATTGGGTGGTGCCTGGTGAACCTGTCCCGACTCGACCTCAATCTGGTCGTCGCCCTGCGTGCGCTGCTGGAGGAGCGCAACGTCACGCGGGCCGGCGAGCGCGTAGGACTGAGCCAGCCCGCGATGAGCGCGGCACTGTCCCGGCTGCGCCGCCATTTCGACGACGAATTGCTCGCCCGCACCGGCAACAGCTACGAACTGACGCCGCTCGGCGTCGCCCTGCGGGACCGCAGCGCCACCGCATGCGACCTGCTGGAAAGGGTCTTCTCCAGCCAGGCCGAGTTCGACCCGGCCGCCGAGACCCGCGAGTTCACGCTGCTCGCCTCGGACTACGGCGCGGCCGCCTTCGGCGCCGCGCTCGCCCGCGCCCTGCACCAGGAGGCGCCCGGCATCCGGCTCACCTTCCAGCACCCGACACCCTTGGTCGAGGAGAACACCGCCGCCCTGCTGAGCACGGTCGACGGACTGCTGATGCCGCACGGCGTCATCGACGGCTTCCCCGCCGTCGACCTGTTCTCGGACAGCTGGCTGTGCATGATCGCCGAAGACCACCCCGAGGTCGGCGACGCGCTGACCCTCGACCAGTTGGCCGCCCTGCCCTGGGCCGTGTACCAGCGCCCCTACGACGCCCCGGCCGCCCGCCAGCTCAGCATGCTCGGCATCAGCCCCCGGGTGGAGGTCTCCGTGCAGACCTTCCAGCT